>DATNAU010000033.1:0-4667 GCA_035572415.1 Acidobacteriaceae bacterium | reverse complement strand
TAATATCCGTCTTTGCTTCGGCGTGGTTGTCTTCCGCTGTTGCATACAGGCTGACTACATCGCCAGGCTGCAACTTGAAATTTTCGAGGCTCAACGTGGCTGTGCCGTCCGAATCCTTCGCTCCGCCGGACTTCAGCACATTTACCGTCTGATCCGGCCCGCCGTTCACGGAATAGTGCAGCGCGACATGCTTCAGCCCGAAGTCCGCGCCGGCGCGCACGCCGACCGTTACCTCTTCAATTGGACTCGCGCGATAGTCTCCACCCGGCCGGTCGATCGCAACCGTCGGCGGGTTCGCTTTGTTCGTCGCGATGAAGTAGTCCTCCGACAGCCGCACCTGCTCGCCGTCATCCACGCCCGCAACATGGTAGGCGCCGTCCTTCGTCATGTGGATGCTGCCGTGATAGACATTCGCACCTTCCTTAGCCGTCCCCGGCGTCAGCTTCACGGTCTGGTTGTCGTCCATCACCAGCATCCCGTCCTTCAGCGGAGCCGTCATGGTCACCGTCAGTGCGGCGTCCGTGCCCTCAATCGCTCGCAAATCGCCCGCTTGCTCTTCGGAAACCTCCTGCAAACCCGTCCACTTCGGATAGTGATACGTCACCGCCATCGTCTTCACGGACGGCAGATCGACCACGCGGAATTTGAAGTGCTTTGAGGTGGCCGCGCCGGCCTGAACGTAGTACTCCACGTTCTCCGGCAAGCCCGCGAAGAGGAACTGATATCCGGAGCCATCCTGCACCGGCTGCATCGCGACCGTCTCCCACTTGGAGCCCGTGCCGTAGCGCGCCAGCAGGTTGACCTTGTTCGTTTCCAGGCCAATCACCTGCGCCGTCACCATCTCGTCGCTGTTGCGGCGTACCGCCGCGTTTCCCGGCTTCACCACAATCTGATAGATCGGGGGAATGTCCTTGTGCGGCCCGGTCCAGAGCAGCGACGCGCCGTAGCCCATGAATCCCGGTCGCGCGGCGATGAGCCATACCAGCACACACACGCACAACACACCAGCACCGACCATCCACAGCAGACGGTTCTGCGGAACCAGCGACTCTGGCTGCGAGGTTTCCGCAACCTTCAGCGTGTCGGCGGCGAGCAGTTCCTGAAACAACGCGGCGTTAGGCTCGGCCGTCTCTGCATTCTCGCGCTCATGGAATGTAACCAGCCGCTGCTCGAACTCAGGAAACTGCTTCTCGGCGCGGCCCACCGAACGATTTACGGTCAACCGCCACAACGGCCATGCCAGGCCAAAGCAGATGGCGCCAATGACCACTGCGAGCAGCACCAAGCGAGCCGGCGCAAGGCCGCCTTCCGGAAAGGCATACGCATTCAGAATGATGGTCAGAACGACGGTTGCCGCAAGCGCCGTCAACGCAACGACCGCCGCGCCGCGCAGCCCGGCATCGACGCGCAGCCTGCGCCGCACCTGTGCGATGTACGCATTGAGCTGCTCGCGGTAACTCATTGCAGAACCCGCCTGCTCATGGCCGGTCTCCCCTGCTCATGGCTGCTCCCGCTGCGTTCCCAGATAGCCGCTGGCAAGGGCGACCTCAGCCAGTGCGGTGATCGTTAGCAAAAGCATAACCCACCACCACAATCCGGATACACGATTGTCTGCTTCCTGAGACGCACCCTCGGCCCCTTTCGTCTCACCCGCGGCCCCGGCGCCGCTCCATAGCTTCAAAACATCGTCCGGCACCGTGGCTAAGTCAGACTCCCGCGGGTCGGGGTTCACGGCGATCAGCGCGTCCCGGCCATTCGCAAAATGAACCTGATAGAAGCCGGAATGTTCCAGTTGGAAGGACTGCGCGGCCGCAGCTTCCTTCAACGAAAGAGGCCGTTTGCCATCCGGTCCAATGATGTCCACGGTAGCTCCGGTGGTCCTCTGGGAACTCGCTCCATTCACCGGATTACGCAATTGGACGAACGAGTCCACCGTGCGGGCGCCGCTTGCGCGTTCCTCGCCGGAAAGATATTTCGCGGCCTCATCGACAAACGCCACGAACGCTGGCTTGAGCGGCAGATCGTTCGAGACGTTATCCAAGCCGGACGCGAACAGCAGCACATGCCCTTCGCCGATCTGCTTGTCCATCACCAGCGGTGTCCCATCGCCCAGCTTCGCGACAACGCGCGCGTCGCCCGGATCGACCTTGGCCGCATAGAAAAACTTCGTTCCCTGCCAGCCGTTTGCGCTCTTCAGCGCCGGATGCGAGCCGTCCATCTCGCCGACCGACGCGTAGCCCTCGCCGCCCTGGGCATAGTAGTGCGCGTCTTGCACGCTTCCGCCCCACACCGGGATTGCCCCCTTATGCGACTCCGCGAGACCGGTTGCCACCAAGACATTTCCGCCAGCAGCGACATTGCGCTCCAGCGTGTGCTCCAGAATCGACGGAATCTGCGGGACATCGCTCAACACCACAAACGCATACTTCGTCGGGTCGATATCACTGGCCTGCTCCGGCGTGATCGGCTGCAGCACAAACTCCGCCTGCGCCGCCGCGCCCAGCGCCGCGCCAAAGTAGAGCGGCGATCGCGTATCGTCACCACGATGCACAAACAGCATGCGTTCCGGATCGGCGCGCTTCACTGCGAACCAGCGCGTGTCGTCATTCGCAAACGCATCCGAGCTGTCGATGCGCACCGCGCACCGGCTCTCGCCATACGGCACATCCAACCCTTCAAAGACCACCGTCGCGCGCCCGTCCGCCGGCACATCTACCTTCTTCGTCGTGACGACGTTGTTGTTCACCACCAGCTGCGCCACGCGCGTCGCCGCCGGCGTTCCATGCCCGGCAATCACGGCGATCACACGCGCCTTCTTGGTATCCACCAGCTGCCCGGGCGCCTGCACGCTCTCTACCGTCCAGTTCGCCGCTGTCTTCACATCGCCGATGCGATGCAACTTCAGGTCGACATTGCCCGGCATCACCATGTCCGCAAAGTTGCCCGGCATATTCGACTGCTGCATATCGCTGAAGAGGTTCAACTCCATCGGCGTGTGCACCGTCTCCGCCATCGCGCGCATGCCGCGGCCCAGTTCGCCGAAGGTCGCATGGCCATCGCCGGGCTGGATGCTCTCAACAGCGGCGCGCAACTCGCCGGCATCCGCAACAGGTTGCGTCAGCAGCTTCATCTCGCCCGCAAGCTCAATCACCTGCGCCTTTTGCCCGGCGGACTTGTGCGCCAGAACATCGACCGCCTGTCTTTTTGCTTCATCAAGTTTGGTGCCTGTACCCGCCCCGCCCAGCTTCGCGTTCATGCTGAACGAATCGTCAATCGCGACCAGCAGCAGCTTGTCACTCGCCAGCACCGTCTTGTGCTTGAAGTACGGCCGTGCAAACGCCAGCGCCAGCAACAACACTGTCAACGTGCGCAGTGTGAACAGCAGCAGGTAGCGCAACCGCCGGTGACGCACGGAGCTTTGCGTGCCCCGCTCGAAGAACATCAGCGAGCTCACCGGCCTCGGCTCGGTTGTCTGCCGGCGCAGCAGGTGCACAAACACCGGCAGGCCTACCGCCAGCGCGCCTGCCAGAAACCACGGCGCAAGAAACCCCATCAGGCCGCTCCTGCAATCGCCGAGTGCCGCAGCGTCAGATACTCCATCAGCGCGCGGTCGAGCGGCTTGTCAGTGACAAGCAGGTGGTAGCCCATTCCCGCGGCCTGAGTGCGTTCGCGCATCTGCGCCAGGTGGTCATCCATCTTCGCGCGGTACTGCGTTTTCACGTAGTCGGGAATCACTTCGAGCCTGTCGCCCGTTTCGAGATCGACCAGCACCTGCGGCCCTTTCAACTTCGGCTTGATCTCCTCCGGATCCAGAACATGGAATAAGACCACCTCGCTGCCGTGGAAGCGCAGCGGCTCGATGGCACGGATAATCTTGTCC
Source organism: Acidobacteriaceae bacterium (assembly GCA_035572415.1). Lineage (GTDB taxonomy): Bacteria > Acidobacteriota > Terriglobia > Terriglobales > Acidobacteriaceae > Edaphobacter. Next base: position 787 of record DATNAU010000033.1, on the reverse strand, counting down.
GGCTGCTCATAAAAATCCGACACAATCAACACGATGCCGCGACGCCGCAGGAACTCCTGAAAATACTGCATCGGCTTGGCGAAATCCGTGCGCGCCGCCGGCTCCGCCTGCTCCAGTCCGGCGAGCAGGCGATAGAGCTGTCCCTGCCGCGTCGACGGCCGGATGTAATTCCGCACCTCATCGTCAAACACAATCAGCCCCGCCGGGTCGCGCTGGTTCTGTAGCGACAGATAGAACAGCGATGCGGCTGTATAGCGCGCATAGTCCATCTTTGTCACGCCATGGCTGGTGAACTTCATCGAGTTGCTTGCGTCCAACAGCAGCGTCATCTGGCTGTTCGTCTCGCCGCGATACCGCTTCAAATAGCAGCGGTCCGTGCGCGCGAAGAGGTTCCAGTCCACATGGCGCAGGTCGTCGCCCGGCGTATACGCGCGATACTCCGCGAACTCCAGACTGAAGCCGAACTCCGGCGAGCGATGCAGGCCCGCGACGAAGCCGTCCACTACCGTCTTCGCCACCAGGTCCAGCCCGCTGATGCCCTGCAGCACCGCCGGATCTAAAAACCGCTGCAGCATCCTTACTCCTTCGGCCTCGGAACAACATCGATGAGCCGCCGCAGAATCTCATCCGAATCGATCCGCTCGGACTCCGCATGGAAGTTCAGCAGAATTCTGTGGCGCAGCACCGGCACCGCCAGCGCCGTGATGTCCTCATACGTCACGTGGTACCGCTTGCGGCTGAGCGCGCGCGCTTTCGCCGCCAGCACGATAAACTGCGCGGCGCGGAT
>DATNAU010000032.1:0-5266 GCA_035572415.1 Acidobacteriaceae bacterium | reverse complement strand
CTGTGAATGCGTCTTCCATCCGAACACCACGCCGGGGATGTGGTCAGACCAAGTCTGATATGCGTAGAATTCTCCCGCCACGATCCGCGCGTATCTCGCGCCACTCGAACACATCCTCGGGAGTCTTCATGCGCATTCGCGTCTTCCTGCCCACCGGCGCTCTGCTTAGCCTTGTCACGGTATTCGCCGCGAACACTGCCTCCGCTCAAAGCCTCACTCTCTTCCCCGCCAACCGCGCCACCCACGTCAATCCGGACACGCACCTCGTCCTCACCTTCCCCGCCGCGCCAACGATCGGCGCGTCCGGCCAGATTCGCATCTACGATGCTGCCGGCCACAAGCTCGTCGACACCCTGGACATGAGCATTCCTGCCGGCCCCGATCCCTCGCGCCGCATCACCGCGCCGCCTGCAACTCCGCCCGCGCCGCCCCGACAACTCGACGCTTCCATCCCCACCTCGCCCACCACCACCACGCCCGCCGTCCGCACCATTCCTGCCGACCTGCACAACTATCAGCTCGTCACCATCGGCGGCCTCGAGGATTTCCACTTCTACCCCATCATCGTGCACGGCAACGTCGCCACCATCTACCCGCACAATCACGCGCTCACCTACGGCCACCGCTACATCGTCGAAATCGATGCCGAGGTCTTCCCCAACTCCGCATTTTCCGGCCGTAAAACCTGGTCCTTCACCACCAAGCCGGCCGCGCCCGCAGCCACCTCCACGCGCGTGACCGTCTCAGCCGATGGCACGGGCGACTTCTCCACCGTGCAGGGCGCGATCGACTTCGTCCCCGACACACCAAGCCATCGCGTCATCATCTTCGTTCGCAACGGCAACTACGAAGAGATCGTCTTCTTCCGCAACAAGGCCGACATCACCATCGAAGGCGAAGACCGCGACAAGGTGCAGATCGGCTACGGCAACAACAGCGGCTTCAACCCGCCCATGCCCGGCCCCTCCCGTCGCTGCGCGTTTTCCGCCTACAACTCCACCGGCATCATCCTGCGTACTTTCTCCGTCACCAACTACTTCTACGGCCAGGCTGAAGGACTGCTTGTCTCCGGCTCGCGGAATATCGTTGACCGCGTCAATATCACCGGCTCCGGCGACGCTCTCAACCTCCGTGGCTCCGTTTACCTCACCGACTCGCGCATCATTGGCGACGGCGACACCATCCTCGGCGTCGGTCCCGCTTTCTTCAACCACTGCGAGATTCAATCCATGGGCCCCTTCATGTGGATCAGGAACACGGACGCCAACCATGGCAACGTATTCCTCAACTGCACCTTCATCGCCCGCGATCGCCGCGCCGTTACTCCGCAGACTCCGTCCGTCTCATCGTCGGCGCTCACTTCCGCGCAAACCGCCGCACCCGCTGCGCCCCCGCGCTCCGCCGCGCCACAGCAGGCAAACGCCGCACGCCCCATGGGCGCCGTCTTTGCCCGCCTGCCCATGAATCATGGCCTCAACTATCCCTATGCCGAAGCCGTCCTCATCAACTGCAAGCTCAAGGGCATTCCCGCCGCCGGATGGGGTCCCATTGATGCCGACCCAGCGCATCTGCATCTCTGGGAGTTCAACTCCACGGACCTCAACGGCGATCCGATCGACATCTCACAGCGCCACCCCGACTCAAAGCAGCTTACCCAGCCGGTCGACGCCAAAACCATCGCCGACTACTCCAACCCTGCTTTCGTCCTAGGCGGCTGGAACCCGGACGTCAGGCAATAGCGATTCCATGACGATGCATCGCCGGCCTGTTCTTATCGATACCGACACCGCCTCCGACGATGCCGTCGCGCTGATCATGGCGCTGCGCTCGCCCCTGGTGGAGGTCAAGGCGATCTGCACAGTAGCCGGAAATGTTCCGCTGGAACAAGCCACGCGGAACGCGCTCTACACAGTAGAACTGTGCGATGCGGATGTTCCCGTCTTCCGGGGCTGCGCGAAGCCGCTGGTGCGGGAGTTGCACAACGCTACCTGGTTCCACGGGCAGGACGGATTGGGCGACCATGGATTCGCGCCGAACGGAACGCCTGCCTCCGGACACGGAGCCGATGCCATCATCAACATCGTTCGCGCAACACCCGGCATCGAGATCATCACCCTTGGACCACTCACCAATCTGGCGATGGCTCTACATCGTTGCCCGGAGATTGCGAAGTCCGTCGCACGCTGCGTTGTGATGGGCGGCGCGCCGTGCTGCGAAGGCAATGTGACTCCTGCGGCAGAGTTCAATATCTGGGTCGATCCCGACGCTGCACGCATCGTCTTCGCTTCCGGCATGCCCATCGAAATGATCGGCTGGCAGCTCTCGCGGCAGGACGCCGTCCTTGTTGAGCGCGACATCGAACAAATACGGGCGCTGCAAACACCGCTCGCCGCATTCGCCATCGAGGCAAACAGCGTGGCTGCCGAGGCCTATCGTTTGCAGACGGGCGAAAGCGGCATCTCGCTGCCGGACCCCGTCGCAATGGCAGTGTTGCTGAAGCCGGAGTTGAAGCTCGAGACCACCACTCATTATGTCGCGATTGAATGTGACAGCGATCTGACCCGCGGCATGACGGTAGTGGACCGCCTCGGCGTATCGGCCGATCCAAGAAATCTCCCCCCGTGGAAGGATGTCATTCGTGGCCCCAAAACTGAGATCTGCTGGAAACTGGATGTGCCGGGTTGGAAGGCGGAACTGATTGCAGCCCTGACCACGGAGAGCAGATCGTGAGCCAACAGAACATCTACGACAATCCGGACTTCTTCGCGGGCTACAAGAAGCTGCGCGACAAAGCGACTTCGCTCAATGAAGCGTTGGAGCAGCCGGCGCTATGGTCGCTGGTGGGCGATCGGCTCGATGGCCTGAAGGTGCTCGACCTCGGCTGCGGCTTTGGAAACTTCTCACGAAAGGCGCGGGCGCTTGGCGCGCTGAGCGTGACCGGAGTCGACATCTCCGAGAATATGCTCGCCGAGGCGAAGAAGAGAACCAGCGATCCCCGGATTGAATATCGCCGCGCAAGCATGGAAGAACTGGAGCTGGAGCCGCAAATCTTCGATCTGGTCGTCTCTTCGCTGATGCTTCACTACGTGTGCGACTACCCATCCGCGCTCCGCAAGATTGCGAGTTGTCTGAAGCCCGGCGGAAGGCTCGTATTTTGCGTCGAACATCCCATCAACACGGCGCGCACCGGACAGGAATGGATCCGCATTCCGGATCCCGACTCGGGCGCGGATGCAGACCTGCTCTACTGGCCCGTCGATCGCTACCGCCCCGAGGGAGAGATCGGCGTGAAATGGTTTGTCGATGGCGTTGTGAAATACCACCGCACCATGGAAACCTACATCAATGGCCTCATTGATGCGGGATTCGCGCTGCGGCGCTTGCTCGAGCCGGCGCCCGCGGAAGCCACCCGCATTAATGAGGTCGACCTCGAACGTCGCCGCCCCGCATTTCTGCTCATCAGCGCGACCCTGTCATAAGCAACCCAGCAAAATCGAACGCGCTACCTCGCTCCAGCGTCACAAGCAGCCGTAATGTTCTTTACTGGTGATCCAATTCGCGCAATCCCAATTGCATAATACGCAACAGACTTCCCAGCCTCCCGGCAAAAGGACTACGCTATCCATCTGGAAATCTGAAGAACCCCGAGGTCCATAACCATGTCCGCTGCTACTGCCACGCTCGCCAATCCCAAAGCCTCCAGTTCCTCCTCTGGAGTCCGACAGGTTCCTCACTGGATCAACGGCAAACCCGTCGCGGGCAAGTCCGGCCGCTCCTCGAACGTCTTCAATCCCGCCACCGGCCAGGTGCAGGCGCATCTCCCGCTGGCCAACAAGGCCGAGCTCGACGCCGCCGTCGCCGCCGCGCAGGCCGCGTTCCCTGGATGGTCCGCGCAGCCGCCGCTGCGCCGCGCCCGAGTCATGTTCCGTCTGCGTGAGATCTTCGAGTCCCGCGGCGACGAGATTGCCGCCATCATCACCTCCGAACACGGCAAGGTCCTGTCGGACGCAAAAGGCGAAGTCACCCGCGGCCTTGAGAACATCGAGTTTGCCACCGGCATCCCGCAGCTCCTCAAGGGCGAGTTCACCGAGCAGGTGGGCACCAACATTGACTCCTGGTCGGTCCGCCAGGCGCTCGGCGTCGTCGCCGGCATCACGCCCTTCAACTTCCCCGCGATGGTGCCCATGTGGATGGCGCCGCTCGCCATCGCCTGCGGCAACTGCTTCATCCTCAAACCGTCGGAGCGCGACCCCTCCGCCGCCATCCTGCTCGCTGAAATGTTCAAAGCCGCCGGCCTGCCTGACGGCGTCTTCCAGGTCATCCACGGCGACAAGGAATCCGTCGACAACATCCTCGAACACCCCGGCATCGCCGCCGTCTCCTTCGTCGGCTCCACGCCCATCGCCGAGTACGTCTACGCCAAAGGCACCTCACACGGCAAACGCGTGCAGGCGCTCGGCGGCGCGAAGAACCACATGATCGTCATGCCCGACGCCGACCTCGACCAGGCAGCCGACGCCCTCGTCGGCGCGGCCTACGGGTCAGCCGGAGAGCGCTGCATGGCCATCTCCGTCGCCGTCGCCGTCGGCAACAAGACCGCGGACGACCTGATCGAAAAGCTTCGCCCCCGCATCGCCGCGCTGACCATCGCGCCCGGCACCGAAGAAAAATCCGACCTCGGCCCGCTCGTCACCGGCGCACATCGCGAGAAGGTGAAGGGTTATCTCGACACCGGCGCAAAGGAAGGCGCAACGCTGCTCATCGACGGCCGCGAGACCGCAGTTCCCAAGGGCGAAGGATTTTTCCTCGGCGGCTGCCTCTTCGATCACGTCAAGCCCGAGATGAAAATCTACAAGGAAGAAATCTTCGGACCCGTCCTCGGCATCGTCCGCGCCTCGAACTTCGCCACCGCGCTCGAACTCATCAACCAGCACGAGTTCGGCAACGGCACCTCCATCTTCACCCGCGACGGCGACACCGCCCGCGCCTTCGCCGCGCAGGTGCAGGCCGGCATGGTCGGAATCAACATACCCATCCCCGTGCCCATGGCCTTCCACTCCTTCGGCGGATGGAAGCGCTCCCTCTTCGGCGACCATGCCATCTACGGCCCCGAAGGCGTCCGCTTCTACACCCGCCTCAAGACCATCACCGCCCGCTGGCCCACCGGCATCCGCACCGGCGTCGACACCTCCATGCCCACCTTGGGTTAGCGGGCCAAACCCTGAGTGCCGTCATTCGACGCGACCCCGATTCGCCGTCATCCTGA
>DATNAU010000031.1:0-58758 GCA_035572415.1 Acidobacteriaceae bacterium | reverse complement strand
TAAGGGCACGGCTTCAGCCGTGCCGTGGATGCCGGGTTAGCGCAAGCGGCTTTAGCCGCTGAGGTCAGAGATGAGTTCCGCAACAGAGTTAGCAAAATTCGCGAACTCGAACCCAGCGATGGCCGTGCAGCCGCGCCGCATGGTCGTCGCCATGCCGGAATACCATCCGCCGCTCGCGGGTCGCAACGCTCTTCGCCTGGACTTCAATGAAAACACCTTCGCCGCTTCGCCCAAAGTGATCGCTCGGCTTCGCGAGACGACCGCCGAAGACCTGACGAAATACCCGGAGCGCCAGGGCGTTGAAGCCGTCGCCGCCGCACACTTTGGCCTCGATGCCAATCAGGTCCTGCTGACCAACGGCGTCGACGAGGCGATCCACATCGTCTGCGCAGGCCTGCTGGAAGAGGACGACGAGGCCATCATCTGCACGCCGACGTTCTTCATGTATGAGGTCAGCGTGCGCATGATGACGCCGCACCTTGTCCGCGTGCAGGCCGATGCGTCGCTCGCGTTCCCATATGAGCGCTTCGCCGCCGCCATCACGCCGCGCACTAAGCTGATCGTCATCTCCTCGCCGAATAACCCCACCGGCGCGGTCGTCAGCCGTGAGCACATTCTCGCCATCTGCGCGAAGGCGCCGCACGCCGCGGTGCTGGTCGATGAGGCCTACTACCACTTCCACGGCGAGACGGTGCTGGACGATGTGAAGCGCGTGCCGAATCTGCTGGTCGCGCGCACCTTCTCCAAGGCCTACGGCATGGCCAGCCTGCGCATCGGCATGCTGGCCGGGGACGCGGAGTTGATTCGCTACATGCGCAAGGTCAGCTCGCCGTACAACGTCAACGGGGTCGCGCTCGACTGCCTGCCGGTTGCGCTCGCGGATGATGCCTACATCGCGTGGTACGCGGAGCAGGTGCATGTCGGTCTGGCACGCACCATGGAAGCTCTGCGGAAATTGGGGGTCGAGTTCTTCCCCAGCCACGCGAACTTCGTGCTGATGAAAATCGGGCCGAAGCATGCCGAGCTGGTGAAGGCAATGAGGGCTAGAGGAGTCCTGCTGCGCGACCGCTCCGCCGATCCCGGCTGCGACGGCTACGTACGCATCACCATCGGCGTCGAAGAACACGTGACGCGCGGTCTGCAGGCGCTCGAAGAGTCACTCGCTGAGATTGGTTGGAAACCGGAAGAAGCAAGCAGGTCAGCGAGTCGGCAAGCCAGCGAAGATGAGAGAGAGTGGGAGTAAGAAGATGAGCGGTGACAACTCAATCCGCACAGCGAAGATTGACCGCAGCACCACCGAGACGAAGATCGCGCTCGCGCTCACGATCGACGGCCAGGGGACCTATCAGGTCTCCACCGGCATCCGGTTCTTCGACCACATGCTGGAACTCTTCGCGCGCCACGGCGGCTTCGATCTCTCACTCACCTGCAAGGGCGACCTCGACGTGGACCAGCACCACACCGTCGAAGACGTCGGCATCGCGCTCGGCGAAGCCTTCAACACCGCGCTGGGCGACAAGAAGGGCATCCTGCGCGCGGGCTACTTCGTCATGGCGATGGATGAGACGCTGGCCGTTGCTGCCGTCGATCTCTCCGGCCGCGTCGCGTATGTCGTCGACGATCAGGTCAACGTGCCGCTCGTCGGCGACCTGCAGACCGAACTTGTGACGGACTTCTTCGATGGCTTTGCCCGCGGCGCGAAGGCCAACGTCCACGTAAAGACCATGTACGGCCGCAGCAACCACCACAAGATCGAGGCCATCTTCAAGGCCTTCGCGCGCGCCCTGCGCGGTGCCTGCAGCCGCGACGAGCGCATGAAAGACCTGCTTCCCAGCACCAAGGGGCTGCTGTGACGAAGACGCGATGGGCATTGTTGGCAGCGATTGTGATCACAGCTGCATATGCAGCACTGTGCGTTAGGGGTTGGCTTGGGATTGAAGAAGTCAACATGCGCAATCAGGACAATACGTACTGGGCGGCTGTTTATTCCCATTCGAAGCTGCTTGCACCTTTTATCAAAACGCAGGATGTACTTATTCCGTCTGCCAATGACCTCAATTCCCACACGGTATTCGAGGTCCACGGCTTCGGACAGAAGATAGACATTCGCTGGCTGGACACGCAGGATTTGCAGATCACTTGCCGACATTGCAATTCGAGCGGGCTACTGGAAAGCAAGATCGACAATATACACGTTCATCTCTTACAAGAATGATCGCAGTCATCGACTACAAGGCCGGCAATCTCACCAGCGTCGTCAAGGCGCTGCGCTATCTGCTGGCTGATAAAGCGAACCCGCCGGAGATCCGTGTCACGCAGAAGCCTGAAGATGTGTTGCATGCGGAGAAGATCGTGCTGCCCGGCGTCGGGCACTTTCAGTCCACGCAGTTGCTCGCCGATCTCAGCCTGACCGAAGCCGTTCGCGAAGCTATCACCAAAGGCACGCCGTTTCTCGGCATCTGCGTTGGACTGCAGTGGCTCTATGCCGGCTCGACCGAGGCGCTGGAGACCGCCGGCCTCGGCCACTTTCCGGGCATGGTCGAGCGCTTTCCTGCAACCTGGCAAGGCGCGGAACTCAAGTCGCCGCACGTCGGCTGGAACTCGCTCGAAGAGATTCGCCCGGACTCGCGTCTGCTGGCCGGTGTGCCCAGCGGCTCGTTCGTATACTTCACGCACTCCTGGCGCGCGCCGCTCTCGCAGGACACCGCCGCGGTGACAAACTACGGCGGCGGCTTCACCGCAGCCGTCGAGCGCGGCAACGTGATGGGCGTCCAGTTCCACCCGGAGAAGTCCGCCGAGACCGGCCTGCGCGTGCTGAAGAACTTTTTAGAACTCTAACCACGGATTGACACGGAGGAACGCGGATCAAATGCAAATACAGGGGTCCTTCGACTCGGTCGCTGGCGCTCCCTCGCTCAGGATGACGGCGAGGTACGAAGAGTGCTGACCAAGCGCATCATCGCCTGCCTGGACGTGCGTGCCGGCCGCGTGGTCAAGGGCGTGCAGTTCGTCGACATCGTCGACGCGGGTGATCCCGCCGAGTTGGCGCATCGCCACGCCGCAGCAGGAGCCGACGAGATCGTCCTGCTCGACATCACGGCTACGCATGAGGGCCGCGGCACGCTGCTCGAGACCGTGAAGCGCGCAGCGGCGAAGCTGTTTGTGCCCTTCACCGTCGGCGGAGGCGTGCGCAGCGCGGAAGAAGCTGCCGCCGTCTTCGACGCCGGCGCGGACAAGGTCTCCATCAACTCCGCCGCCATCGCCCGCCCGGAACTCATCGGCGAGATCGGCTCATCTTTCGGCGCGCAGGCCGTGATCGTCGCCATCGATGCACGCAGAGGCGCTGGCACTCCGCGCGAAAAGCTCCCCGCCGAGGCCGAGGTCTTCGTGGCCGGCGGACGCAAGCCGACAGGCCGCCGCGTTGTCGAGTGGGCGCGCGAGGCCGAGGAGCGCGGCGCGGGCGAAATCCTGCTCACCAGCATGGACACCGACGGCATGCGCACCGGCTTCGACTGCGAGCTCACTGCAGCCGTCAGCGCCGCAGTGCAGATTCCTGTGATCGCCTCCGGCGGCGCAGGCAGTGCGCAGCATTTTGCAGATGTGTTCGGAGCCGGCCGCGCCGACGCCGCGCTCGCAGCCAGCATCTTCCACTTCGGCGTGACCGATTCGCGCGCGCTGAAGGCTGAACTCCAGCAGGCAGGAGTCAGTGTGCGGCTTCCTTGCTGATCGCGAAACAGTCCCGCGACGGCAATCGCAGCAATTCTTTTCTCTTCCACCGCAACATGCGCTGTGCCCTTGGGGTTTTCATCAGCGTTACACAGCAATGTGCAAAGCTGTGCTTGTTTGGCAGCCGTGTACGCCTCCCCGGAAAGTTGTAGGGCAACCGGACCGCGCTTCTTATACTTTGGGCATTCCTGCATTTGCAGGCTTGTTTCGTTTTCGACCGCACCAGCGGCGCAATGACCCCGCCGCAGCAAGACTGAGGTATCGATGCTGGATATTCTTGAGCTCCGCGTGGAACCGGAGGAGCTGGATCAACTTCGCCAGTGCCAGACGCGGCCGCGACCCGACTGCCATGCGGCTTTTACGGTGGACGGCAGAGCCACCATCTTCCCGGTGGTGGAGTGGGGCAAGCCGCAGGGGCAGCAGTGCGCCAATGTGCGCGGCTGGTTCCCTCTGCTGGACAAGATCGCGGACGAGTTCCTCATCTGGCGGCCGCAGGGCGGCGCGTTCTTCATCACGCATGAAGGCGCTCGTTACCGCACGAGCGAAGAGCATCGTCCGGGCGTCGAGTTCATACTGTTCGAGCTGAGCCGGCCGATGATATTGCCGCAACCGGAACTCGAACTGATCTCGGCTTAGGCGAACTTCCTTTTACCCCGATACTCAGGCGTCCATCGCACCGGAATAGACGGCCATTCCTGCAACTGCATCCACACCCATCGCGTCCAGCGCGTCGACCTCGGCGCGTTCCTTGATGCCGCCGGCGACGATGAGCTGCTTCGCCGTGCAGGCGCGCAGCACCGCCGCGGCGTCCATGGGGAAGCCGGACATGGTGCCTTCGGTGTCCACATGCGTGTAGAGGAAGGCGGCGCAGGAGTCTTCGAGCCACGTGACGGCCTCCTCGGGCGTCAGCTCGACCTGCTCCTTCCAGCCGCGCACCGCGACGCGTCCGCCCTTGGTATCGACGGAGAAGCAGAGGGCGTCTTCGCCGAGCGTGCGCTTCAACTCTTCGGCGAACTCCAGGCGGATGAGCTTGTGACGCCGGGCCTCACCCTCGGCTGGCGCGCCAAAGAGCTGCGAGCCGTAGATGACGCGCTTTGCACCGGCATCGAGCAGGCGTTGGCCATCGGCCGCCGTCTTCAGGCCGCCGCCGACCTGGCAGGGCAGCCGCTTGCAGATCATTTCGATCAGCGCGCGGTTGTCGCCCTGGCGCATGGCGGCGTCGAGGTCGATGAGCTGGACGAGCGGATATTTCGAGAAGCGATCGATCCAGTATTCAAAGTCATCGAAGGCGAACTTGAGCTTTTCACCCTGGACAAGCTGCACGATGCGGCCGCCCATGAGATCGATGGAGGGAATCAGCATGAGTCTATTTTCTCAGGTGGTGTGGCCTCGGCGATGCGAGCGAGGACATCTGCTGGTGTGAGACCTTTCTCGCGCAGCGTTCGGATCGCAAGGGCGTCGTGGCGCTTGGCGAGCCGGACGCCGTGCTCGTCGCGCAGCAGGCGCGTGTGGAAGTAGGCGGGGGTTGCGAAGTTGAGTGCGCGCTGCAGCAGGATCTGCCGCGCAGTGGACTTCAGGAGGTCGGCGCCACGGACGACTTCGGTGATCTGCTGGAAGGCATCGTCGACGACACAGGCAAGCTGGTAGCTGGGCAGGCCGATGTCTTCTGGATCGTTTGTGAGCGGGCGGCGCCAGATGAGGAAGTCTCCGAAGGCGTGCGCGGGGTCGATGTTCCGGCTCGGCGCAGCGAGCGCGGTGAAGGACTGCGGACCGAGGTTGCCGTCGGTGAAGTGGATGGGTTCGCTGTCGGGGACGCGGAAGCGGTAGTTGCCGGGTGCGAACTCGGTAATTGGCGTTGGCTCTGCCGGACGGCAGCGGCCGGAGTAGATCGGCTCGTCGTCCGGATCGGGTTCCGCATGTGTGAGGTCTTCGTGCGGGGCGGCGAGGGATGAGGCGAGGTCGCGGCGGGAGCAGGTACATCGATAGACCAGACCGGTGGCGAGCAGCTGCTCGAACGCGGCGCGATAGGCGGCAAGCCGTGTGGACTGGGAGAGCATCGGCGGTGCCCACGCGATGCCGAGCCACGCCATGTCTTCGAGCATGGCGGCGACGAACTCGGGCCGGGAGCGCTGCGGATCGAGGTCCTCATTGCGGAGGAGCAGCGTCCCGCTTTGCTCTTCCGCGCGCCGATATGCGGCCCAGAATGTCGCGGCGTGGCCGAGGTGCAGCAGGCCAGTGGGCGAGGGCGCGAGGCGGCCGATGTAAGCGGTGGTCACAAGGGTGATGGTAGCCGGTACGCAGTGGCGCGATCCCGCCCAAAGCGGAGCCTGGGTGGGGTGCCCGGCGAGGGGATGGGGCCACCTGCTCTGTGTTCCCCGCTCATCGCGCAAAATCGCGCGATGAATGGGCCACCCAAATTTGTTGCGGGTCAGCGCTTCAGGGAGGCCAGGATGGGGCCGGCTTCGGAGTCGTCCAGGCAGGGTGTGGTCTGGAACTCGAGCAGGTCATTCCAGAAGGCGAGCCAGGAGTAGAGCGCCTTTGCGTCATTGGTCTCGGCGATCAGGACTCCTCCGCCGCTCATGCCGTGCCAGCGGCCGACCATGGTGACGCCTGCCGGCGGCGGTGCGCCTGTCTGCAGGAAACGCGCTTCGCTATTTACGACGGAGCCTTTGGGAATGTCGGACTCCCCTTAGCGATTTCGCCGGGGTTCAATCTTCCGGCGGCCTCTCGATGTGGTCGATCATCAGGCGCTCGACAGGCGCCTTCGCCGTGACCAGTTTCAGGCCAAGCTGCTCGAGGCCGTCCTCGATGGTAGGCGCGTTATCGCCGCTGCCCATACGGGTGTCGGGCTCCATGTTGCGGCCGGCGATTGGCATTGCGAAGTTATACCTGCCGGAAAGGCCCGTGTGGTCCACCACGCCGCGGTCCATATTGACGGCGAGGATCTCGGCCAGCTCCGGCATGCTCCAGTTCTGGAAGTACGCGGTCATCCCTACCCAGTCCGCGGCCCTGCCGTTGAGCAGGGTGCCGTCCGGGAGTTTTGTCTGGTCGCCGGCTTTGTAGAGAGTCAGGCGGACCTTCTTCATCGCGGTGATCGCATAGACGGCCTTGGGCGTCGAGTCCACGTGGACCTTCAGCTTGACCGCGTCCGCCAGCACCTTGCGGATCACGAGGCGGCGCGCCGGCAGGTCGAGTTTCTTCCATGCGGCGAAATCTTCCGGCGCTACCTTGACGATGAACTCATAGTGGTCGTCGTCCACCCATGGCGGAACGCCGTCCAGGCTGTAGACCCTGGTCGCGCCGTAGTAGGCGAAGTAGATGATGCGCGACAGCGACTCGCAGTGGTAGGCGAGGTAGTCGGCCGTCATGGGCATGTCGACCTTGGTAGTGCCCTCTTTTCCCGGCGGGCAGCGCTTGAAGGAGACGATGTCGAAGTTGATCTTCGGCGGCACGGCATCGATGGGCGCAGCGACCGCGCCGTTGGCGGAGGCCGACAGTTGTGCGGGGGCCGCAGCCGCCCAGCAGAATGCAGCACACGCTAACGCAGAGACGATACGGCGGTGAACGGGCCTATTGCGTTGCCTGGTCATTGTGCCTCCCGACCACTCTATAACGTACGGATGGGCGATCTCGTTTCGCGAGCGTTCCACCGGTCACCCGAAATCGCGATGCTTCTTCCAGAACACGGGCCAGGGATCGCGCGGCGGTCCGCAGACGAAGATATCGGGATGGTACTGGCTCTCTTCATTGCGGAGGCCGAGCGAGTTGCCATTGTGCCCCGCCCATCGGCAGCCGGTAAAGAGGGCGTTGGCCTGCTCGGCATTGAGACCCAGGGCAATGATGGTTGTCGGCTGCGATGCGGGATAACCGCGTAGCCACTCCGAATTTTTCGTCCCGATCGGCGAGGGAAGATGATAGGCGGCTCCGAAAATCTCGATCGCGCCGTATTCCCCGTAGTTTCCAGTGGTAATTCCGAGATGTGCCTGCTGCTCCGGTGTCAGCGAATCGCGAATAGAGGCGACGGTGCGGACCAGTTCCTCCCAGCCGAACTCCTCGCGAAGACCGCTATTGTTCGCCAGAGCGAAATCGCGCAGAGGTCCGCTGGATGCGAATGGGATAACGGTGGCCATGGTGTAAGCGCCGACGGCCCCGAGGGCGACATAGAAGATGGAGGCCAACGCGCGGCTGGCCGCCGTGGGAAGGGTCTTGAGCATGTGCGCGCAGGCGACCGAACCCGCGGCAAGAAGCGTGGGGTAAGCGCCTCCGGTGTAGTATCCGCGACCATTAGCGAGGATCAGGATGGCGACAGGGACCGCATACATCCAGGCGAGCATGCGGTAGCGCCTGTCACTCATAAATCCGCCACGCAGGAAAAAGATGAAGCCTGCGAGGGCGAGCGGTGCGGCCACGATGTTGATGCAAAAGCTGATCTGGTCCTTGAGGAACTGATCCCCGCGGCCGTTGTGCACATCACGCGCATGGATGCTTTGAAGAAAAACGTAGGAGATGAAGTGGTTGTGTATCTGCCAGAGGAGATTGGGCAGGACAATGAGAAAGGCGAGCGCGATGCCGGCCCAAAACCATCCTGATTTGAGATAGCGGCGGGCCGAAGTGAAGGCCACTCCCGCAAGCACACCGGCGAGATAAAAGAGGATGTTGTATTTCGTCATCAGGCCGAGACCGGCGGCGGCACCGATGGCGATCCACCAGCGTGGATTGTCAGATTTCAGCAGGCGGATGACGAACCAGGCGATCAGCACCCAGAAGAGGTAGTCGAAGGTGTTGTATTCAAACTCCGTACTCTCGATCATCGGCACAGGCGAGAGCGCGACCGCGAGAGCCGCGGTGACCTGCGCTGCGCGCCCTCCGCCGAGATCGCGGGCCATGAGGCCGGTGACAAGGATGGCGATTGCCTGAGCGATGACGGAGAAGAGCCGCAGGCCCATCAGCGAGAGGCCAAAGAGATGCAGGCCAATGCGCTGGATGAAGGGCGTGAGCGGCGGGTAGGCGACGTAGCCCCAGGCAAGATGGCGCGCGTCGGTCAGGAACTGCAGCTCGTCACGATTGAAGCCGTACCGGCCGTTGGTGCCGATATGCAGCAGCGCAAAGGCAGCGGCGATGGCACAGAGAATCGCGAGATCCCGCCGCTCTGCATCTGTGGGTTTTTCAAGCCTGTGAGCCTGTGCGATTGACGCCATGCCTGTCCTGGAATGCTGTGGGGTGAAGGGGTTTCCCTGAGCCTATACGCTTGAAACCGGCGCTCCGGTTCCCTTTTCTGCAAAGGAGAGCGGAAGCAGGTGGGATCGATCATTCTCCCGAACCCGGAAGCGCACCCTTATCCCGCGCGAATCCTCCGAGCGCGGTCCGTGGTTTTGGTGCATACTGGAGGTAACCCGGCTGCAACATTGCCGGATTTTGGAAGGCCCGCTCCCGTACAGCGCGATGCGCCGGGACCGCCGCCCAGGTTTTGGAAAGAATTTAGATAAAGGCCGGCCAGGCGAAGGATCGAATCCGTTGGCCGGACAGGTTTACCAAGGGAATGACTGCATCCGGACGGCAAACGGCCGCGCCCAGGGCAAAAGCCCAGGCAGCTACGGTCACCGGCTCCGCCGCGCAGTGTCCGCTCGAAGCCTCCCCAGTGTCTCCGATCGCTTCTGTATTCAGACAGATCGCGCCGCACATCCATTTGCAAGGCGCCTTCCGTGCGCAGGCTGGTCGCCTGTGCGCATCGGTACACTTCAGCTTCCTGCCTACCCTCCTGTCCGCACCTTCGGTGAGCGAAGGTTAAGACCAGCGCTCCCGCTCGCTTCGTCCTGCCGGCAGGAAAGCAGGACTTGAATGTCGAAGGAAATCTATATCTCCAGCACGCCGCATGAGACGCGGCTTGCCATCGTCGAGGAAGATTCGCTCGCCGAGATCTATTACGAACGCGAAAACGAATACACCCTCGCCGGCTCCATTTATAACGGTCGCGTAACGCGCGTGCTGCCGGGCATGCAGTCGTCCTTTGTGGACATCGGGCTCGAGCGCGATGCGTTTCTCTACATCACGGACTTTTTGGAAGAGGCGCCGGATTCCGAGGAGTTCGACACTGCGCCCGCGGGTGACCGCGCGCGCAATGGCGAGGGCCGAGACCGCGACCGCGGTGGCCGGGGCCGCCGCGGCGGGCGTGACCGCAATCGCGGTGAGCGCAATGGCGACCAACAGCAGCGCGACCATGCCGCGCCGGAGTCGGAGTTCACAGAAGCCACCTACGGGCAGAATGGGGATGGCGAGTTCGCACCGGCTGAAGGCGAAGCTTCAGTTACGGAGAATGCGACCGGTGAAGGCAGCGTAGAAGGCGGACGCCGGTGGCGGGGTCGCCGCGGACGCCGTCGCGGGCGGGGCGGAAATCGTCCGGGCCAGCAGCAAGAGGGCGCCGCACCGTCGGCTCCCGAAGCTCAAGGCGATGAAGATTTCGACGCAGAGACATCCGACTTCAGCGCCTCCTCTGAGCCGTCTTTCGAGGAGATGGCTCGTCCGCAGCATGCGTCCGGCGACCGCGACCGCAACCGGCGCGACGAGAACCGTCCGCGTCGCGAAGGCCGCGGATTTGAGTCGAGGCGCGAGGGGTCCCGCGAACAGAGCAGCGGGCGCGAGTCCGGGCGGCGCGCTCCGCGCGGCTTTGAACCGCGCCGCGACCGCTATGGAGTAAGCGATGAGCCCTCCGGCACCGGCCCGATCTCCGGCGCGTATGATGCTCCACCCACCGGTGAGGAGATTCTCGTGCTTCCTGGAGAGTCGCTGGCGCGGCATCGCAGCGGCGATGAACCGGGCGAGGCTACAGCGCCTGCAGCGGCTGCATCGGCGCCTCCCGCGCCATCGATTGCCAGCACCACTCCGCTTGCACCGCCTGCCACGCTTTACACGCTGGCCGAGGGCTGGGACGGCGGCGACGTGCTGCCGGGGGAAACCCTTCGCCCGCGCGGTCCGGAGTCTCGCTCCACCGAGTCGCGCAGCTTCGATCGAGGCAACGACCGTGGCCCGCGCCGAGGCCGTGATGGACGTCGCGACGACCGCGGCGGCCGGCGTGACAACCGGGAGGATCGCGGCAACCGAGGGCGTTTTGAGGACCGGCCTGCTTCGCGGCATGACGAATTTGCCGCGCCGGCTGCGCAGCCCGCCGCTCCCATTCCCGAGGCTGAAGCCGCTCCGGTCACCGAGCCGCCGGTTGAAGCCGCCGCGATAGCAGCCGAGCCGCACATTGAGACCGAGTATGAGCCGACAGAAGCCTCCGCTTCGTATCGCGTCGATCCGGTGCCGCCCAGCGAATTTCGCCAGAGCGCGCCTGTGCTCGAACCCGAAGCCGAAGCGGCCGCCGAAGCGCACGATATCACTTCGCTCTCCGCCGCGGGCGAGATGCACTCCGAAACGACTGAGGCTGTGCCCGAACGCTCCGCGCATCCGGCTCCGATGGAACCCGCCGGACCCGCCGATCCCATGCGGCATGAGGGCGCCGTAGTCACCGCGGAAAACGAGCATGCGTTTGCGGCCCCGGCATCGGGGCAGTTCCAGGAAGAGGTCCTCGACGAAAGCGAGGCCATTGCGCCGACCCTGCAGGCATCCTCCATTGAGGAGATGGACGACCTGGACGAGGAGACGCTGGAAGGCGCAGCCGACCTGGGCACCATGCTGCGCGAGATGTCCATCGACCAGATCACGCGCACCGAACCGGAACTCGACGAAGAGGACGACCTCGACGAGGAAGACGATTTCGAGGAGGACCTGCTCGAAGAAGACGAACTGGACGAGGCAGACGAAGAGCAGCATGCCGAGGGCGAAGCCGCGTCCGAGGACGGCATCTCCGATGCCTTTGAGCGCGCGGAATCGGGCGAGGAATCCTTCGATGCCGTCGAAGCAGAAGAGGCGCACTACGCACCGGAGTCCGATAGCGGCGAGAGCGAGAGCGCCGAAGGACAGAGCGCCGGCCGCGACGCTGAACGCCGCCAGCGCGATTTCGGCCGTGAGCCGGACCGCCGTCGCGGACGCCGGGCCGATCGAGATCATCGCGATCGTGGGCGTGGCCGCGGACGCATGGGTCATGGACATGGCGGCGACCGCCGCAGTCGCGCCTCTGCGCAGACCACGAATCTGCCGGCCATCAGCGACCTGCTGAAACCGGGCCAGGAGATTCTGGTGCAGATTGCGAAGGAGCCCATCGCCAAGAAGGGCGCGCGCATCACCTCACACATCGCGTTGCCCGGCCGCTTCCTGGTGTTCATGCCGACCGTGAACCACACGGGTGTCTCGCGCAAGATTGAGTCCGACGGCGAGCGCCGCCGGCTGAAAGAAATCCTGCTGAGCGAGAAGGGCGACGCCACCGGCGGCTTCATTGTCCGCACCGCGGCCGAGGGCGCCAGCGAAGAAGAGCTGCGCAGCGATCTCCGGTTCCTGCTGAATCTCTGGGCCGACATCAAGAACCGCAGCGAATCCTCGAAGTCGCCGGCGCTGATCTATCACGACCTGAACCTGGTCGAGCGCATCCTGCGCGACCAGGTGACGGACAACTTCTCCGCCATATGGGTGGACTCGGAGGCCGAGTATGAGCGCGTGCTGCGCTTCCTGCAACGCTTCCAGCCCTCGCTGATCCGGCGCGTGAAGCTGTATCTCAAGGAGACGCCGCTGTTCGAGCAGTTCGGCATCACCGAGGAGATCAACAAGGCGCTGCGCTCGAAGGTGTGGCTCAAGTCCGGCGGGTCGATTGTCATCAACCAGACCGAGGCGCTGGTCGCGATCGACATCAACACCGGCAAGTATGTCGGCAAGACGGCACGGCTCGAGGACACCATCGTCAAGACGAACCTCGACGCCATCCCGGAGATCGTACGCCAGATCCGGCTGCGCGATCTCGGCGGCATCATCATCATCGACTTCATCGACATGGACGAACGCAAGAACCGCAACAAGGTGATGGCCGCGCTGGAAGAAGAGCTGAAAAACGACCGCGCCCCGTCCAAGGTGCTGCAGTTTAACGATTTCGGCCTGGTCGCGATCACCCGCAAGCGCGTGCGGCAGTCGCTGGAGCGCACGCTCTCCACCACCTGCAACATCTGCACCGGCACCGGCATGGTCAAGTCGCCGGTCACCGTCTGCAATGACATCTACGTGGAGATGCGCAAGATGCACAAGCATCTGGAGCGCGGCGACATCATGCTGCGAGTGCATCCGGAGGTGGTGAAACAGCTCAAGAGCTCCGGCTCAAAATGGCTGCAGGAGATGGAAGAAATGGCCGGGAAGACCATCCTGGTAAAGAGTGACCCAAGCCTGCATCCGGAGCAGTTCGATATTCATTGAGGTACGAGCGTCAGGTTCGCCGGCCGGGCAGTGTGCCAGACTAAGGAAGCAGGGCTTTTTGGTTTTGTGCACCCCCGGCCATCAATATGTGATCCAAAAGCCTCGGTTGTGCGTCTTATCCAGAAAGCCCGGTTTTACCCGGCCCACTCCAGCACAACGGGCCGCAACAATCTGTACCGGTTCGGGTTAGGAAAACCACCAAAGCAAGTCCGCAATTTCAGGAGTCATCGAAAATGCTTAACCAGCGCAGTCTTTTTGGTCTCGCTTGCCGCACCGCCGCCTTTAGCTTTGTTTTTGCAGGAATGGCATCGCTGACCCAGGCCCAGTCTGCTACCTCCGCCGCGCCTTCGTTCGAACGGCCCCTTGTCGCTTCGGCCTATGCAAATCCCTTTGCCTCAGACCTGGCGAAGACTTCTTCGAGCAGCAGTTCCTCCTCGTCCTCAAATAGCGACGACGCTCTTCCTGACACCACCGCGCTCGGCCACTTCGACCTTTTCGCCAAACAGCCGCCGCCGCGACGCCGTTATGGCCGCCCCAACTACGCCGACAGCAATACAAACAAAGACGGCTCGCCGAAGTGGGTTGGCATGGTGGGTGGCGGATTCAATCTTCCCGTAGGCGGCACCCACAATTACGCGACTACCGGGTGGCGCTTTCAGGGAGGCGCAGGCCGCAACTTCAGCAAAGTGACCGCCGTGTTGCTGCAGTTCGACTATGACCACATGGGGATGCAGGGCCGAACTCTGAACAACCAGCTCGCCCTTTACAACGCCCTCTGCGGCGGCAGCTGCGGCTTCAACGGTCTCGGCGGCAACGTGCATGACTGGTCCTTTACTGTCGATCCAACTTTCACCATTCCATCGGAAGGGACCATGGGCGCCTATGTCGTAACCGGCGTTGGCTACTATCACAAGGTCACCACCTTCACGACCCCGACCGTTGGCCAATACTGCGACATCTACTACGGTTGCTATCAGGTGGCAGCAGACCAGCCAGTGGATTGGTACACGAGCAATGCGTTGGGCCTGAATGCCGGCTTCGGCATTACATGGAAGTTTTCCAAGTTTTCCAACGAGAAGCTCTTTGCGGAAGCCAAGTACGTATGGACCGACAACAGCCCGCGGCCTTTCGATGTGAGCGGCAACACTCCGTACTTCAATGCCTTCCCCCAGGAGGCGGCACGCACCACCTGGATCCCGGTGACCTTCGGCATCCGCTTCTAAGCAGATAACGGTCCGATCAACGAATAAGAAGCCCGGCTAGCGCGCCGGGCTTCTTGTTTCTTAAACCAACCAATCGAATGCGCGTGGTCCCTTTCAGGACGACGGATTTCGATATCTCGCGGAATCGTACCTTCCCTCCCGGTCTTGTATCTCTTGTTCCAGAATCGCTCCCGCTTCAGCCTCGACCGGCCGCTCGTTGCGCGCAGCACGCCGGCGCAACTCCTCCATGACTGAATCGCACACTCCGCGGATGCGCAAGTTCGTCATCCTGAAGATGCTAGCCCCGGGGAAATATTGTTTGGAAGCTATGCCCTGATGACGCCGCCTAAAGCTGTCAGCGCTTCGATCACGCGCGCCGACCACGCGGCGAGTTCCTCTTCCCGCAGCGTCCGCTCCTGCGATTGAAAGACGCAGCGCAGCAACAGCGCATAATGACCCTTCGCAACCGCCGCGGCCTTTGGATCGCGGAAGACTTCAACCGGAGCAAAGCGCACCAACTCCGGAATGGCCAGCGACTCGATCGCGTGCGCAACAGCGCCCCACACCACGGAATCGGCAAAGGTGAAGGAGTAATCGCGCTCGACTGCCTGGAAGCGCGA
Source organism: Acidobacteriaceae bacterium (assembly GCA_035572415.1). GTDB lineage: Bacteria > Acidobacteriota > Terriglobia > Terriglobales > Acidobacteriaceae > Edaphobacter. The sequence continues at coordinate 43,877 of DATNAU010000031.1, read as the reverse complement.
GAGTTCCCGCGCGGTCGCGCGCTTCAGGGGTAAAGCGTACAGCGCCTCCAGATCGAGTTCCGCGAGAAACACCGGCTCCCGCAGCTTTCGTGCGGCGCGCTCGGCGGACGCCAGCTCGCCGAAGCAACCGACCGGCTTGCCTTCCAGCGTTACGGTTGCACCGCGGCCAGCTTCAATCCAGAAAGGCGTATCCGTGGAGAAGATCGCCCGTTCCGCAGCGCTGACGCTCAGCGTGTCCGCCGAAATTGCGAACAGCCCAAGCAGAGATTCCACGACGCCTTTCAGCTCGTAGATTCCGGCATCCTTTGCGCTGTGCAGGCGGGTTGCCGCGAAGTTCCCGGTAAGCCCGATGGCCAGGCTCTCTGTTTCGACCACGGTCTGCTGCGTCCCGCCGAAAATCGCGCCCTGCTCGAACAGCCTCGCCTCGCGCACATCGCGGTTCAGGTTGTGCCCCAGCATCGCAATCATTCCGGGCACAAGCGACGGCCGCAGCAGGCGGGCTTCTTCGCTCAACGGGTTTTCCAGGACGATCCTGCCGCGATCGCTTGCGAAGTTCGCGCCGTCCCCTTCCGAGGAGAACGAGCTTGAGATCCCCTCGGAGTATCCCAGGCCAAGCAACCGCGCACGAACGGCAGCTTCTTTCGCGGCCCGTGGATGCGCAATGACCGGCAGCGGCGCCGGCAGCGTGTTCGCAAACCGGTTGTAGCCGTAGACGCGCGCGATCTCTTCGATAAGGTCGATCTCGCGTTCCAGATCGAGCCGCCAACTGGGGAGCTTCGCGTCGAACTCGTCGGCGCCGCGCCCACTGAGGCTGCAGCCCAGGGCACTCAGCGTACGCTTGACCAGTTCCGCGGAGATCTCCTCTTCCCCATTCGCGGTGGCTCCCAGGATTCGCCGCACCTCGCTCAACGCGAGTGCAACCGCGGGCCGGTGTGCGGTCCTGGCCGCAATCTCCGGCACGACGACATCGACCAGTTCGCCCTCGATGCTGCCGCCACCCGATTCCAGGATGAGCTTTGCGACTAGCGCGTTCGCGACCGGGCAGGCATTGAAGTCCGCGCCGCGCTCAAACCGGTGTGAGGCATCGGTGTGCAGCCCGTGCCGGCGCGAGCTTCGCCGAACGCTCGCGGGATCGAACCATGCGGCTTCAATGAGGATGTTCTTCGTCCCGGCGGTGATCATGGAGTCCCAGCCGCCCATCACACCTGCCAGCGCCAGCGCCTTCGCGTGGTCCGCGACAACGAGATCGTCGGCCTCAAGCACGCGTTCCGTGCCATCGAGGAGCTTCAGCTTTTCGCCTTTGCGCGCCAGGCGGACAACGATGCCGCCCTCAATCTTGTCGAGATCGAACGCATGCGTGGGGTGGCCCATGCCCTGCAGCACAAAGTTCGAAGCATCCACGGCATTCGAGATGGGCTTGGCGCCGAGCAGCGAGAAGTAGTCCGCAACGACGCCGCTCGACGGCGCGATGGTTACGCCGCGCAGCACGCGCGCGGTGAATCGCCCGCACAGATCTTTCGCCGCGATCTCGACGGAAAACGGCTTCGCAGGGGCAGCGGCAGCAGGCAATGTCGTGTCGAGCGGCTTCAGTTCCAGCCCATAGATCGCCGCCGCCTCGCGCGCGATACCGTAATGGTTCATCGCGTCGACGCGGTTGGTGGTGATGTCCATCTCGAAGAGATGGCCGTTGCCTTCTCCGAGCGTGTGCACGCCTTCGACGGCAATGCCGCGCAGCGTGAGATCGTCCGCGAGCTGGCGGTCGGAGACATTCAGCGCGGGAAGGTAGTCGCGCAGCCATTTAGTCAGGGCGTTCACGCGAACTGCTCCAGAAAGCGCATGTCGCCCGAGTAGAACAGCCCAATCTCCGACACGCCGTGCAGGATCATCGCAATGCGCTCCACGCCCATGCCGAAGGCAAACCCGCTGATCTTCTTCGCGTCGTACGCAGGCGTTTTGCCCTGCGCAATACGCATCTCATTGACGCTGCGAAAGACCGCCGGATCGACCATGCCGCAGCCCAGCAGCTCAATCCAGCCCGAGTGCTTGCACTTGCGGCAGCCTTTGCCGCCGCAGAAGATGCAGCTCACCTGCACGTCCGCGCTTGGCTCCGTGAAGGGGAAGAAGCTGGGGAAGAACCGCGTCTTCACATCCGAGCCAAACAGCGCCTTCATCGCGTGGTCGAGGGTGCCTTTGAGGTCGGAGAAGGTAATGTTCGTATCCACGCACAGGCCCTCCACCTGGTGGAAGACCGGCGAATGCGTGGCGTCCGCCGCATCGTTGCGGTGAACCTTGCCCGGCACGACGATACGCAGCGGCGGCTCCTGCGCCGCCATGGTGCGAATCTGCACTGGAGAAGTGTGCGTGCGCATCAGCAGCCGTTCGCGCAGCGGCCGCGATTGCTGCCCGGCGATGAGCAGTGTGTCCTGCGTGTCGCGCGCGGGATGATTGGGAGGGAAATTGAGCGCCTCAAAGTTGTGGAAGTCCGTCTCTACCTGCGGGCCGAGAGCGGTCGAGTAGCCGAGGTGATGAAAGACGCGCACCACCTCATGCATGGTCTTGATCAGTGGATGCTCGACACCCGGCGCGTGCACTGCGCCCGGGAGCGTGACGTCGATCCCCGGCGCTGCCTTGCGCGCCGGCGCTGAAGCCGCAGCATCCAGCGCCGCCTCGATCTCCTGCTTCAGTTGGTTGAAGCGCATCCCCAACGGCTTGCGCGCATTCGCGGGCGCGGACTTCAGCCACGCGTCGCTCACCAGCTTCAATCGGCCCTGTTTGCGACCAAGCCAGCGCAGCCGAAACGCCTCGGCGTCCGCACCCGCTGCGGTCTCATTTCGCACCTCATCGCGCAACGTGGCAAAGGCCGCCTCCAGCGAGGCCTCGTCGTAGTTTTTCAGTTGGGGAATCTCTTCGTTCATTCGGACTTCAGGCGCGGACGCGTCCTCACGGCTCTCTCATCGCTTGATTTCATTCAGTGTATCGCGCCCTTACACCGGCGCCGCGGCGGCTATGACGATCGCCGCCACCAACACACCGAGCAGCAGGCTGCGCTTGTCTGTGATCGCGTAGACGACCGGGTCTTCATGCAGGTCCCCGCGCGAGGCCAGCAGCCACAGGCGGAAGAGCCACAGCAGCAAAACCGGTACCAGCAGCCAGAGCCGCCCATAGTGCGGATATAGTTCGCGCGCCGCGGTATTCAGCCCGATGTACAGCGAAAAGACCACCACGGAAGCGCACCCGCTCGCCGTGCCGAAGCTGCGCACCTGCTCCAGGTCCGACACACGATATCCCCTGCCCTTCACTGCCGTTGTGTCCGGCGCCTCCGTGCCTTCGCGCATCGCCTCCAATTCGCTGAAACGCTTGACGAACGCCAGTGAAAGGAAGAAAAAGATGCTGAACGCAGCGAGCCACGGCGATATCGGGACCCCGGACGCCGCGGCGCCCGCCAGCAGCCGGATGGTATACAGGCCCGACAGCACGATCACATCGACCAGGACCGTGCGCTTCAGCCGCAGCGAGTAAGCCATGGTCACAACAATGTAGATCGCGAGCCATTCCAGAAAAGGGCCCGGGCCCTGCATCTGGAACCCTGGCGACAACATCGCCAGCACACGAGGCGCGATAAACGCAAGGGCCAGCGCGAGTGCGAGAAAAACCACTGAGGTCGCTATACCCGCAATAGGAGACAGGTCGCCTGCAGCGAATGGCCGTCTGCGTTTTCGCGCGTGATGGCGATCTGCTTCGAGATCCAGCAGGTCGTTCACGATATACGTTGCCGACGCAGCGAACCCAAATGACAGGAACGCCATGCAGGTGGCCAGGACAGGTCCTCTCTCGCGTACGTGCGCGAGCGCGATGGGAAGAAAGATCAGCGCATTTTTCGCCCACTGGTGCAGCCGGACCGCCTTGATCCAGGCCTTCCCCGGCGACACCGAATCGGCGAAGGTGCGGACCGGCTCTACGCGCGCGGCACGCAATCCCGCGGTCAGCGCCCGGCGGGGATTGGCCACCATCGGCCCCTTGCAGCAGGTCAGCAGCGCGAGGTCCGGCCGCGCGTTTCCGATGTAGCAGAATCCTTGCGGAAATTGCTCTTCAAATGCGGCCAGCTTGTTCTTACCCGTCAGGTTCACCGCGCCGTCCGACGCCAGCACGCCTGCGAAGATGCGCAAGTGGGCCGCGACGCGTTCGGCCAGCAGCGTGTCCGCGCCTGTAGCCAGCCATATCTCGCGACCCTTTGCATGTTCCTCGCGCAGATACTCAAGCAACGGCCTGTTGTAGGGCAGCCGTTCCACATCGATTTCCGCGAGTGACGAGACTCTGCGCTTGAACGCGGCTTTGCCTTTGGCCATCCACCCAGGAAACCGCAGGACCGAGGCTGGATCCTGCCGCGCCAGCACCAGCACAGTATCCACCAGCGTGTCCGACTTCACCAGCGTGCCGTCCAGGTCCACGCACAGCGGCACGTCCGCAATCCTCGTGGCAGCGGATGCCCCCGGCGCACCTTCGATGGCCGCAGTGTTCTCAAACTGGTTCGGTGCTGATTCGATCGCCAAACGCGCCTGCTCCCAAAACCGTTTTTCAATCTTGCTCTAGCCCGGTGGCCAGCCCATGTGCCTGCCGCCGAGCACGTGCACATGCAGGTGGTCCACGGTCTGGCCGCCATCTTCGCCCGTGTTGATCACCAGCCGGTAGCCATGGTTCAGCCCAGCCTCGCGCGCGATGTGCGCTGCCTTCGCGATCAGATGCCCGAGCAGCGCCGCGTGGGTCTCCTCGGCGTGCGCGGTGGAGGCAATATGCTCCTTCGGAACAAGCAGCACATGCGTCGGCGCCTGCGGGTTGATGTCCGCAAACGCGAGGCTCAGCTCGTCCTCATACACACGCTTCGCGGGGATCGATCCCGCGACGATCCTGCAAAACAGGCACTCCGCGCCCATGCTGTTTCCTCACTCTGCATTCTACGGCGGGGCCATTGCATACGACATAACCCCGCATCACCGTACGAAATATCTTGGCTCCTCGCCCGCCGCCCACGGATCGTAGGCTCGAGCGAACCCTGCCCGGAAGCGGATGGTCGGATGCGTGTCGAACCACCACTCGAAGATGGGATGCGGCGCAGGATCTTCGAGCGAGTTCCGTCCAAGGACGTCGAAGGAGTGCTGCCCCACCGCCTGCGGATCGGCAATAATTCCGTGGACTGCCTCCTGACCGTAGACGTCCGCATCATGCTCGATAGCCCGGCTATAGCCGTTCGCAATGGGCGCGCTCAGTACGGAAATCACGTTCAGCACCAGCGCAAGCACCACGATTCCGCCCCAATCGGCGATCGATCCAACCCTCCATGCCGCTCCATAGCGGGAGATCAGCAGGCGCGCGCCAAGGTCGCCCAGCCAGAAGAACGGAAGCAGCGCAAAACACGTCAGCGCCGTGCCCAGCGCCACATGCCCCAATGCGTAGTGGCCCAGCTCATGCGCAAAGATGAATGCAATCTCCTCCGGCGAGGAGTGCGCGATCGTCGTGTCCCACACCACCACACGCTTCGACGCGCCGAAACCCGTCACATAGGCATTCAGCTCGGTCGACTTCGCGCTTGCCTGCATCACGAACATCCGCTCCGGCGGAATCGTCATGCCGCTGCGCGCCACCACCTGCTCCAGCTGCGCAACGAGTGCAGGGTCTGCCTGCTGCATCGGCGTGAAGCGGTTGAAGAGCGGGTCGATCACGTAAGGCGAAATAAATATGCCCGCGACCACAATTCCCATCGCCACGCCCCAGAACCACAGCCACCACCGCTTGCCGGCGCGGCGAATGATCCACATCAGCACCACGACAACCAGTCCGCCGATCATCCACTCCAGCACAAACGACTTTGCCACGTCGCCGAACCAACTCGCCCATCCCTGCACGGACAGGCGGTAGTTCAGCGCGGTCGCATGTCCCCACAAACTAAGCGGCAGCTCCATCAGCCGCACCGCCCCCAGCGCCAGCAGCACAAATCCGTATCCCTGCAGCCAGATGCTTTGCACGCAGCCGCCCACTGCGTCGCGCATGCGTGCCGCCAAACCTGTAGTCAGCAAGATCAGCAAAACCGCGGGCCCCCATACCGCACCCGCGACCTCCATCCGCCGCTCGATCCGCCCCAGCGCCTCTGCCCGTGCCAACTCACTCCCTGCCAGCGTGTACGCCGTCCGGTCCACTGCTGCAATCCGTTCCGCCCGGGCCTCAGCCGGTGTCGTGCGCGTCAGCCGAACCCAGACCGCCGCGAAGACCGCGGCAAGGCAAAGTCCGACCAGCACCACCGCCAGCGACGACCGTCCACGCATCTCCCCATCCTAAACACCGCATCGTCTCGCCCCGCCCAAAAGCACGGCAGTGAGCGGCCAATCCGCATCCTCCTCCGTCCAATTCAGTACAGCCGCCGTTTGCCCGAGTGGTAGCATGACTCCCGTAGACTAATAGCCCCTCACCTATCCCTTTCCCGCAAAGACTGCCCCATGCCTCGTCGCACGCCCCGCCTTCTTCTCCTGAGCTGCATCCCCTTCGCCGCCGCCGCGCTCACTGGCGCCTTCGCGCATCCACGCCCGGCGCTCGCCGCCTCCGAGCCAAGCGCTGCGTCTGCCGCGACCGCCAAACCCACTGCGGCAGAATCCGCGCTCTTCTCCGTTCTCGATGCCGAGCTGCATCGCGCAATGAGCTCGCTGGGCAAAGCGGATGACCCCAACCAGCCGCGGCCCTATTTCCTCAGCTATGCAGTGGACGATGCCAGCAGCCTCAGCATTCAGGCGCAGTACGGCGCCATCGTCAATTCCAGCCTGGGCCGCGCCCGCTCCGTCGATATCCAGTTGCGGCTCGGCACGCCGCAGGAAGACAACACGCATGGCGCCCAGCGCAACAGCGCTCTGAGCACCTTCTCCCTGCCGCTCTCCGATGATCCCGCGGCCATGTCCCGCTCGCTCTGGTTCGCCACCAATCGCGAATATGCCCGCGCGCTCGACGGCCTGCTGAAAGTCCGCACCGACCAGCAGGTTCGCGCGAAAGAAGAAGACACTTCCGCCGATTTCTCCACCGAGCCTCCGGTCACCGGCATGCTGCCGCCCGCCCCGCCGTTCTCCGTCGACCGCTCTGCCTGGGAACAGCGGCTGCGCGAGATCTCCGCTGCCTTTCGCCAGTACCCTGACATCTTCGCCGATGAGATCGAGTTCGAGGCCACCAGCGAGACGGACTACCTGGTCTCTTCGGAAGGGACGCGCACGGCAAATCCGTCGCTCGCCGCGCGGCTGGTGATCGTCGCCCGCACGCGCGCCGCCGATGGCATGGACCTCTACCGCGATGAGACCTTTGAAGCGGACACAGCCAACCATCTTCCCGACCAGAAGGCCATCCTCGCCAAAGTCGCGGAACTGGGCAAAGGCCTCGAGGCGCTGCGCGTTGCTCCGGTTACCGAGCCCTTCAACGGTCCCGCCATTCTGGGCGGACGGGCTGCCGCCGTCTTCTTCCATGAAGTGCTCGGGCATCGCCTGGAAGGCCAGCGACAGCGCGGCGACGACGAGGGCCAGACCTTCACCAAGCTGCTGGGCAAACCCATCCTGCCCAGCTTTCTCTCCGTCGCCGACGATCCCACCATCGCCAGCTTCCACGGCACCACCCTAAGCGGCCACTATGACTTCGACGACGAAGGCCAACCCGCGCGACGCGTCGAGCTGATCAAGGATGGCGTGCTGAAGACCTTCCTGATGTCGCGGCTGCCCATCGCCAACGTCTCGCAATCCAATGGACACGGCCGCGACCAGGCAGGACATATGCCCACCGGACGCCAGGGGAACCTGATTGTCACGTCCACCAAGGCTGTCTCCGATGCGCAGTTGCGCCAGATGCTGATCGACGAGGCCAAAAAGCAAGGCAAACCTTACGGCCTCTTCTTTGAGGACATCTCCTCCGGATTCGCCGTCACCACGCGCCGTTCGCCGCAGGCCTTCTCGGTGATGCCGCTGGTGGTCTATCGCGTCTACGTCGATGGCCGGCCCGATGAGCTGGTGCGCGGCGTCTCCATCGTCGGCACTCCGCAGGCCGCGCTCAACTCCATCCTGGCGACCGGCGACCATCAGCAGGTCTTCAACGGGATCTGCGGCGCGGAATCCGGCTCCATTCCCGTTTCAGCGGTCGCGCCTGCCATGCTGGTCAGCCAGATTGAAACCCAGCGCGAGGCGCAGGGCACGGCCCGTCCGCCCATTTTGCCGCCACCGCCGCCTTCTGTAACCCCCGCTTCTGTAACTACGAAAGGAGCAAATTGATCTCCATGTTCCTGTCCCGGTTACAAGTTCGCCGCCAAAACCAATTCGCCGTCATCCCGAGCGGGGCCGCGCAGCGGCGAAGTCGAGGGACGCCCGCATTTGCTTTGGTCCTGCTCGCCCTCTTCCTGACCGTCCCCGTCGCAACGCCCGTCGCCCTCGCCGCGGACACCGCTGCCTCCGATCCCATTCTCAAGGCCATGCAGGCGGAGCTTGACCGCGAAAAAGCGAGCCTCCTGCTGCCGGGGATGCAGAAGCCGTACTTCATCGAGTACCGCCTCGACGACTTCTCCACCCTTGAGATGGTCGCCAACTACGGCGCGCTCGTCCGCGAGCAGGAAGTCCACGAGCGCATCGTCCGCGTCACCGTCCGCATCGGCGATTACACCACGGACTCTTCCACCAACCGCGGCGACGGAACCGCCTCCTACGTCTCCATCGATGACAATCCCGAGTCCATCCGCTATGCGCTCTGGACCGCCACCGACGATGCGTACAAAAATGCACTCCGCGGCTACACCGCCAAGCTCGCCGCGCTGAAGCGCTTTGAAGGCGCGCCGGCGGCGAAGGACTTCGCGCAGGAAAAGCCGACGACGCACATCGGTCCGCTGGTTTCGCTCGACATCGATCGCGACGACTGGCGCAAGCGCATCGTCGACGCCAGCGGTCTCTACGCCTCCGATCCCGAGGTTCGCGCCAACGCGGCCAACGTCCAGTTCTCCTCCGCGAACCTGCGCGCCCTCGCGGTGAACCGGTACCTCATCAACACCGAGGGCACCGTGACGCGCAACGGCTACAGCGGCTACGCCGACCTCATCTCCGTGGGAACGCAGGCGCCGGACGGCATGGAGCTGACGCGTGACAACGGGACCACCGCAACCACCGCAAAAGGCCTCGAATCCTGGCCTGAGTTGCACAAACGCGTTCTCGACGATTTGAAAAACCTCGAAGCGCTGCGCAATGCGCCCGTCGTCTCCGCCGACGACTACCACGGACCCGTGCTCTTCTCCGGAGACGCCGCCGCCGACCTCTTTACCGGAGTGTTCGTGCCCAACATCCAGGCCGCTCGGCCCGAGATGGGAACCACCGCGCGAACGCAGGGCGCCTACACCGCCAGCTACCACTCGCGCGTGCTGCCGGACTTCCTCAACGTGATCGACAACCCGCTCACCACCAACCTCAACGGCCGGTCGCTGCTGGGCGCGTATGAGGTGGACGACGAAGGCGTTCCCGCGCAGCCGGTGAACGTGGTCACCAACGGCACGCTCGAGAACTACCTCATCGACCGCACACCCATCCGCGACTTTCCGGAGTCGAACGGCCACGGGCGCGCGGTCGTGGGTCAGGCCGCGCATTCCGGCCCGGGCGTGCTGATCGTCAAGGCCACGCAGCCTGTGGCCCCCGCCGCGCTGTTCGCGAAGCTGGTGGCCATGGCCAGGGACCAGGGCCACGACGTCTACTACGTTGAAACGCTGGGCGGCCCGCTGCTGCCGCGCGTGCTTTATCTCGTCCACGCGGACGGAACCCGCACTCTGGTCCGCGGCGCGGTGTTTGACGAACTCGATACGCGCAGCCTGCGCTCGGACATTCTCGCCGCCGGCGACGACGCGTACGTCGACAACAACATCACGCCCGTGCCGTTCACCGTCATTGCGCCGTCGCTGCTCTTCGACGACATCGGCGTGAAGCGCGCAACCACGGCGCGGCAGAAGCTGCCGTACTACCCGCCACCAGCGGCAAAATAGGCTTCTCGCCAGACACGCCGCTCCAAGGATGACGCCATGCTCTTCGCCATCTAAACTGGTGCGGCCATGTTGACGCGCCGCCGCTTTGTCTCCAACTCTGCCGCCCTTTCGACTGCCCTTGCTTTTCCTGCCGGTGCTCGTTTTGCCTTTGCGCAAAGAGGCGCTGCCACGTTTCGCAATCCGATCCTCGGCGGCGACCATCCGGACGCGAGCCCCATCCGCGTAGGCAATGACTTCTATCTCACGCACTCCAGCTTCGACTATGTGCCGGGCCTGATCGTCTGGCATTCGAAGGACCTGATCAACTGGAAGCCTGTGGCCTCCGCGCTGCACAAGTATCCCGGCATCGTCTGGGCGCCGTATCTGTGCGAGTACCAGGCCCACTTCTACATCTACTTCCCCGCGGGCGGCGAGCTCTGCGTCGTCCATTCGGCCCGGCCCGAAGGGCCGTGGAGCGACCCCATCAGCCTGGGCATTCGCGCGATCGATCCCGCGCACATTGCGGCGAACGGCAAGCGCTATCTGTACATGGCCGGCGGGCGCATGGCGGAACTTGCCGATGACGGCCTGTCCGTGAACGTAGCCCCGCGCGAGGTCTATCAGCCGTGGCCCATCCCGCCGGACTGGCGCGTGGAATGCGTGTGCATGGAAGCTCCCAAGCTGCTGGAGCATAACGGATACTTCTACCTGAATGTGGCGGAGGGCGGCACGGCGGGACCGGCGACCAGCCACATGGTGGTCTCCATGCGCAGCAAGAGCGCCGAAGGCCCGTGGGAGTTCTCGCCCTACAACCCGATTGCGCATACGAGTTCGCGCGACGACCGCTGGGCCTCGATCGGCCACGGCCGGTTAGTAGATACTCCCGACGGCAAGTGGTACATGACCGTGCATGCGTATGAGAACGGCTACCGCACGCTGGGACGGCAGATGCTGCTGCTGCCGATTGAGTGGACCAAAGACGGATGGTTCCGCGTGCCGCCGGGCGTCACGGCCGACTCCGCGATCCCGATGCCGATTGCAGGCTCGAAGCAGCAGCCGTTCTTCGATCCGTCCGACGACTTCTCGACGCCGGAGCTGGGACTGCAGTGGGCCTTCTGGCACCAGTTCGATGCGGCGCGCTTGAAGACCGGCAACGGCGCGCTGGAACTTAGCGCGCGCGGAAGATCGCTGGCGGATTCTCCCGTAATGGCGACTGCGGTGGGAGGGCACGCGTACACCGTCGAGGTGGACGTCGAGATCGATCCCGGATGCACGGCGGGGCTGGTGCTCTTCTACAACCCGGAGCATGGCACGGGCATTCAGATCGGCGCCGACGGCATCTTCACGCGCGGGACGACGGGCAGCATCAAGTCCCGCCAGGAGCGCGGCGCCACGCGCGCGACGCTGCGCATTGTGAACGACCGCCAGCAGGTCGACTTCTATTACAAGCTGCCGGACAAGGCATGGGTACGGACGCAGGACTCGGGCGAAATCTCCGGGCTGCACCACAACGTGCTCGGAGGATTCCTGGATGTGCGGCCCGCGCTGTACGCCAGCGGGTCGGGCAAGGCGACGTTTCACGGGTTCCGGTATTGGCCTGAGGTGAAGGCGGCCGGTGTAGAGCTATCGGCGACGAATTCAGTGGATGTGCATCGATATTTCCCGGGCCGACAAGTTGAGGTTTAATGTGTCATAGATAAGCGCATTCCTGAATGATGGATCGACAGCATCTCGAAGCGCCTCGTCGGAAAGCCATGGCTTTTCATCTTCGCGGACTCGATGGAAGCGGATGATTGGATTGTCGTATTGCGTGTAGTAAACGCGGAATCGCCAGTGCGGAAAATCTGCCTTCAGCTTTAGTGCCCAGAGCATCGCGATCCGCTGCCCCAATTCACACGCGAAAGGGAAGTCTGGATGGCGCTCGTCGTAGAGAACTTCTTCGGAGACAAGTCTGCTTGCACTATTGGCAAACTCATCGAAGACATGAGTGTGGTTCACAAAAGATTCCCAACCCGTTGCGGAATCGTCGGCAGGAGGTGGGTTGGATCCCGCGTGCCAACCAAGAAACACGCATCCATGTTCCTCTACAAATTGTGGCCACAGCATACGCGAAACCTTTAACGCAGCCTCGACGGATATAGGCTGTTCTTTCGAGCACATTTGAGTTTCTCCCCGCAAATTGTAGCGGTTCCCCGGATGGCGGCGGTTCTGTAAATGCGGAGATTCTTCGTCCCGCAGGGCGGGACTCAGAATGACAGGTTCGAGCATGGGTTGGCGACGCGCGCATTTGTGGCTCGATCCCACCCTAGCTCGCTGCGCTCGCGAGGGTGGGGCGCCCGGCCCGCGGCTAAAGCCGGGATGATTTTGGTGTCGCTTGCCGCGGGCTGAAGCCCGCTGCTCCTCCGCCCACGTCTCAGAAACGAGACGTGGCGCACCCAAATCTACGTGGTGGTACGGTTGCGGCGGAGGAGGTAGTAGACCGGAACCCCGGAGAGGATGATGAGCAGGCCGGGCCAGGTGGTGGTGGTCCGGTAGATGAAGAGGACGACGAGCACCACAGCCGCGCCAACGATATAGGTAGCCGGCAGCCACGGGTATCCCCAGCAGCGGTACGGCCGGTTCGCCTCGGGCTGTTTGGCGCGCAGGCGGAACAAGCCCGCGACGGTGAAGATGTAGAAGAGCAGCGCGGCGGAGATGACGTAGTCCAGCAGATTGCTGTAGAGGTTGCCGTAAGTATTCGTCGCGGCATCATAGGTGCGCGGCAGCACCAGCGCAAGCGACCACACACATTGCAGCACCAGCGCCCAGCCGGGCACGCGCGCCTGGTTCAGGTCTCCGGCGCGGCGGAAGAAGAGGCCGTCCTGCGCCATGGCGTAGCAGGCGCGGCCGCCGGCGAGCGTCAAGCCGTTCACGGTCCCGAAGGTGGAGACCATGATCAGCAGCGCCATCGCCGCTTTGCCGATGCCGGGCAGAACCGTATCCACCACCAGCGTCGCGACGCGGTCGTTGGGCGCGGTCTGGATGCCGGAGACCGGAAGCACCGCCAGATAGCAGAGGTTGCAGAGCAGGTAAAGCCCGATCACCAGCATGGTGCCGAGCGCCAGCGCCAGCGGGAGGTTGCGCTTCGGGTTGCGCACCTCGCCGGCGATGAAGGTGATGTTGTGCCACGAGTCGGCGGAGAAGAGCGAGCCGGTCTGCGAGACGCAGAGCGCGATGAACAGCCCAAACGCGGTAGTCGCTTCGAGGCCATGGATGGAGACGGTGGGGTGCGGGAACCAGGCGCCGGTAAAGTTTGCGCGCAGCACAGATGGATTGCGGAAGAACGCAAAGGCTCCGAGCGCGAGCAGCAGCACCATGCCGGAGAGCTTGGCGATGGTGAAGATGTTCTGGATGAGCTTGCCCCAGGTGACGCCGCGCGTGTTGATGAAGCAGATGAGCAGGATGATGCCGAGCGCCAGCGCCTGCGCCGTGGAAAGCGACAGCGCATACCCAGGCAGAATATGCACCGGCGCGATGATGTAGTTGCTCTCGCCGATCACGGGGATGACCACGCCGGAGAAGCGCGCGAACGCAATCGCCACGGCAGCGATGGAGCCGGTCTGGATGACGGTCAGCAGCGTCCAGCCGTAGAGGAAGCCGAGCAGCGGCGAGAAGGCCTCGCGCAGGTAGATGTACATGCCGCCGGCGGAGGGCATCATCGCCGCAAGCTCGCCATAGCTGAGCGCGCCGAAGACGGTGAGCACGCCGGTGATGATCCACGCGACCAGCAGCCAGCCGGCTGAGCCGACCTGGCGCGAAATCTCCGCCGAGACGATGAAGATGCCGGAGCCCACCATGATTCCGGCGACGATCATGACGGAATCGAACAGGCCGAGGGCCTTATGGAAGTCGGTGGGCGAGACGGCGGCGGTGTCCAGCGGCGCTTCTATGAGCGGTGCGTCGGATTCAGTCTGCGGCATGTGCGTGCTCCGGATACAGCGAGCGGGCCCTTTGGATGTGCCAGGACCCGCTGAGAATAACAAACAACCGGTTGATGCCGAAGGCTAAACGCTGCCCTCGTTGCGGAGATAGACGGAGTAGCGCTCATCCATAATCTGGTTGAGCGGAACGAGAGTATGCGTTACGCCGCGGCCCTTGGTCTGGAACTGAAGCGGCGAGCGGCGCGTGCCGTCCACCTGCTCAAACCAGATCGCGTTGGGCGCGGGTGCTGGAGCAGCCGCGGCTGCGTTGGCGTTGTTTCCGCGTCGCCCCATGAACGGCCGCATATCGATGGCAGGCATCGCATAATCGTCGCCGCCGCCGCGCGGGCCGTTGCCGGCGTAGATCATCGAAGTGGTCAGGCCTTCGGTGCCCATGCGCGCCGCAAGCACCAGTGGGCCATACATCGCAGCCTGCACCTGCTTGTCGTCCGGCGCCTGATCGATGTGCAGCGTCAGCGGCATGTCCACCGTAACAACATCGCCCGCCTTCCACGGATGCGCGATCTCCATATAGGAGGTCGGCGCTGCGGTGACATTCACTGGCGTGCCGTTCACCGCGACCGTCGCGCCTTTTGTCGCCCAGTACGGCACGCGGATTTTCAGCGATGTGGGCTTCGACGGCGCGGCATCGATGGTGAATGTCAGCAGCGACTCGTTGGGGAACTTGTTGGTCTGGCGAAGTTGCAGGCCACGCTCGCGCCAGTCGAGCTTCGATGGGATAAAGAGATTCACGTACACCGACGCGTCATCGTGGAAGTAGATCGAGTCGTTCAGCTTCGCATACTCTTCCGATCCCGTGCCCGTGCAGCACCAGAAGGCGTCAAACGGCGTGCCGAAGGTCTTGTACAGGCCCGGTCGCAGCGAGACGTAGTACATCAGCATGCCGTTGCGGTCCTGCGTGCCCTGGCGCACGTTGTACAGCATGCGCTCGTAGTAGTCGAAGTGCTTCGCATCGGGCTCCTGCCCGAAGAGATGGCGCGTCAGCTTCATCATGTTGTAGGAGCAGCAGCACTCCTCGGCCGCCGGCCCAAGCTCCGTGGCGATCGCATCCGGCGCCTTCCAGCCCTCGCCGTTCGAGGTGCCGCCGGTGCAATAGCTGTGGTGCTCGCGCACCATGCGCTGGAAGTTGGTGGCAATGTCGCGATAGCGCGTGTCGCCGGTCAGCTCATAGCCGCGGATCGCGCCAATCATTTTCGGGATATTGGTATTCGCGTGATTGCCGGCGAGGATGTCCTGGTTCTGCGCGAGCGGGTCGAAGATCTTGTGGTGCTCGAACCGATAGCCGAGGTCGCGATACTTCGGATTGCCCGTGATGGCGTAAAGATTGAACGACGCCTCGTTCATGCCGCCATGCTCGACCAGCAGCACGCGCTGCCACTCGCTGTCGGAGATGCCGGCGGAGTACGCCGCGGCCCAGTCCGCCATGCGCGTGGCCACGTCGAGCGCCTGCTTGTTGCCGGTGTGCTCGTACATGTCGATCATGCCGGCCATGATCTTGTGGTACGTGTAAAACGGCGCCCACACTTTCTGGTGCGCCTTCAGCCGATCGTAAAACTCCGTAGGATACGCGCCGAGGTAGCCGTCCTTCTGCTGGCATTCGGCAAGGATGGCGACCAGGTTGTTCGCCTTGGCGGCGATCGGCTCGTCGCCGGTGCCGGCGTGGATGAGCGCGCACGACGAGAGATAGTGGCCGACAAAGTGGCCGCGCAGCTCACCGTCGGGCGCCTCCCAGCCGCCCAGCGGATCGGCGTCCGTAGGAATGCCGGCAGTCACGCGGAAGTTATAGGCCAGGCGATCGTTCGGCAGCGAATAGAGCCAGCTGCGGTCCAGCTCCATCATGTCCTTGAACGGGCTGGGCAGCAGACGCACCTCCGTCATGGAGAAGGGTTCGGCCTTCCACTGCACTTTCGCGACGGCGGCGTGCGTGAGGGTCGCGTTCGCGGTATCTTCCCCGGCCCTGGCGGCGGCTTTCTCCGGCGCGGAGGAAGCGCGCGCCTTCATGGAGACGAGCGTGGATGCTCCGGCAGCGGCTGCGCTGCCGAGAAAGTGTCTGCGAGTCAGTTTCACGGTATGCTTCTCCCTCACTTCATCCTAGGCCGGTCGGCCGAGTGGGCGGGCGGTTTTCGCGGCGCGAATGAATACAATTTCGCGTACATAGAACGATGCGCGACCCACGCCCGGTTTGTCAATTATTTAGACGAATGGCGGCGGCAAGTTGTCATGGCCGTATTTCCTGCGGAATTTGCCTGCCGCCGCGGCGTGCAAGAGAGCGTCGTGTACGTTTCTGTATACAATTGCAGCGCGATCCTAGGTCCTCCAGGAGTTCCATCCCCCATGGCAAGCTGTCCGTTCCGCAGCACTGTCGCTCCATACCTCATCATGGCCGGCCTCGCGCTGCCTTCTGCTGCCCAGGCGCCCGCGGCCTCACCTTTCAAGGTGGAGTATTCAGCCTCGGGCATCTCCAGTCTCAAGCGGGTGCAGGACAAATACGATACGGACTACATCCAGTCCGGCCATGCGCTGGGCGATCTCTTCATCCGCTATCGCCCGCAGGGAACCAGTTCCTGGAATGAGATCTCTGCCGCAACGCGGACCAGGGGCGAAAGCGCGGGAGCCGCAACCTACACCATCGACCGGCTCGCGCCAACCCTTGCGGGCAGCGCGCAGGCTTCCGCTTCCGTGCGCGGCCCGGGCACGCGAGCGCTCAGCGCGGCCTTCGATCCCTCAAGCTCGAGCGACATTGGCGCCCAGCGCTTCACGTGGACAGGAAAGACCGGCTCGACCGAGTGGGTGGAGTATGACTTCGACCAGCCCCAGACCCTGCATTCCGCGGAGGTCTACTGGGCAGCCGACTCCGGACGCCGCATCACAGTCAAGTTGCCCGTGGCGTGGAAGGTGCAGTACAAAGCCGGCGGCGCCTGGAGCGACGTCGAGCAGCAGACGCAGTCTCCCATCGCCGCGAATGCATTCAACCAGACCACGTTTCGTCCTGTAACGACGACGGGTGTCCGTCTTGCGGTGCAGCTTGCGCCCGATGCATCCGCGGGCCTGCTGCAATGGCGGCTGAACGGCCAGCCCGCACGGTTGACGCAGCCCGTCGATGACCTGAAGGCGTCGGAAAGCTTCAAACAGGCGGGCGATGCGCTGGTGTGGACCATCACGCTCCGCAATGCGACCGATAAGCCGCTGGAGGTGGGCGATCTCGGCATCGGCCTGCCCATGAATCGCCGCTACGTCTCGGACAAGACCGAGACCTACACGAAGCGGGTGATCCAGCACGCATCGGTCGCCGGCGACGGCTCGTTCCTCTACTGGATGCGGACCAATGCCGAAGGGCCGTATCTCGTGATGGCGCCCGCGCGCGGCAGCTCGCTCGAATACTTTGAGGAACTGCCCGCCACGCGCACCTACTATGCGTTCCTGCATGCCGCGGCCAGCATGGAGGAGCTGAAGGCGCGCGGCGGCAACTGGCGGCTGCCCATTACAAATCTTGTGCTCGCGCCGAACCAGACGAAGACCTACAGCTTCCGCTTCCGCTGGGCGCCGGATTACGACGGTGTCCGCCAGGTGCTCTACCAGGAAGGCCTCTTCGACGTTGCCGTGGTTCCCGGCATGACGGTGCCGACCGATCTGGATGCGGAGTTTTCCCTGCACACGCGCAACGCCGGGCTGAAGATCGAGCCCGAGCATCCCGAGCAAACGACGATCGCGTCGCTTGGCGAGCGCGGCAAAGACATCCATGTCTACAAAGTGCATTTCGCGCGGCTGGGCGAGAACATGCTGAAGGTGCGCTACGGCGATGGCCAGTATCTTTCGCTCGAGTTCTTCGTCACCGAGCCGATCGAGACGTTGTTCAAAAAACGTGCAGCCTTCATCGTCTCGCATGAACAGCACACCGATCCGGCGAAGTGGTACAATGGCCTGCTGTCGCAGTGGGACATGAAGGACCACATCCTGCGCAGCCCGGACGATCTGGACGGCCTGCAGTCGTACGCCGTGGCGTGCGACGATCCCGAGCTGGGCAAAGCCGCCTTTATCGCGGGCAAGGACATCGTCTACCCCGACGCGAAAGAGATCGCGGCGGTGGAGTACTACATCCAGCACTACGTCTGGGGCGGCTTGCAGGAGACCACGAGCGAGAAGTTTCCCTACGCCATCTACGGCATTCCCAACTGGAAGGTGAACCGCGACAGCGCGGACCCGGGCACCAAGGGCCAGGAGCACGTGTGGCGCATCTATGACTATCCGCACATCGTGCTGATGTACTACAACATGTACCGCGTGGCGAAGCTCTATCCGGAAATGACGAAGTATCTGGATTCCAGCGGCTATCTGGAGCGCGCCTTCGGCACTGCGAAGGCATTCTTCACCGTCCCCATGGAGCTGATCCACTGGTCGCCGTTTGCGACGGGAACGTACAACGAGATCGTGATTCCGGACCTGATTGACGCGCTGGACCAGGCGGGCAAGCACGATGAAGCGGCATGGCTGCGCGGCCAGTGGGAGAAGAAGGTCGAATACTTCATCAATGACCATCCGTATCTCTACGGCTCCGAGTATCCGTACGACACCACCGGTTTCGAGTCCACAGCTGCACTGGCGAAGTACGCGATGGCTCGCGTGGAGAAGCCCGGCGCGCCGCCGCCTGCGCATCCGCTGCCCGGACAGCAGGCCTTCGCCGCGCAGGTAAAGTACGACGATGCGAAGACCTTTCTCGACGGGCAGTTCGCGCTGAACGTCGCCAGCCGCGGATGGCTGGAGACCGCCTACTACGACATGGGCAGCGACCTGCGGGCGAACGGCAACATCAGCTACACGCTCAGTTACATGTCGCAGATGGGCGGCTGGGGCATTCTCGACTACGCCTACAACCAGTCGTCCGATCCCGCGAAATATCTGCGGCTCGGCTATCCGAGTTATCTCAGCTCCTTCGCGCTGATCAACTCCGGCACCGCGGAATCGAATTACGGCTACTGGTATCCCGGCAAGGACAATGACGGAGGAGCCAGCGGCGGGTTTGAGCCGCGTCCGTGGGGCCGCGCATGGCTGGGCAACAAGGAGATGGGACGCGGGGCGTGGTGGTATGACGGCGAAATCGAGCTTGGGTTCAGCGGCGCGCTGCGCGATGCGGCTGCCGTAGTGGTGGACGACCCCATCTTCGGCCGCTATGCCTATGGCGGTGTCTTTTCCCGCGCGGGCGCGGAGAACCGCGTCGTCCCGCATGATGGCCTGCGCGAGCGCCTGCACATCCTGACGGCAGGGCAGCGCGCGGATCTGGAACTGGACCGCGATGCATTTGCCGAAGGCAGGCAGATCGCCTACACGGACTCGCTTTCAAGAATCGCCTTCACGCTGGAGAACCACGCGAGCTCACCGCATAGCACCGCGATTTCGCTGACAGGCGTTCCGGCGGGAAACTATCGCCTGCTTGTCGACAACAAAACTCAGTCCACGCTTGCGACGAAGGACGGATCGCTGACGCTTCAGGCGCCCGTCTCCGGTCCGCAGATAGCCGTGGAACTCGTCCGCGTTTCAAAATAGTCCGAGGGTCTTCCCATGCAGCCTCTTGATCTCCCGCGCAGTTCCTTTCGCACTCTTTCTTCACGACTGGCGCTTTGCTCCTTCGCCGGCGGTCTGGCGCTCTGCACGGCAGCGGCCGCCCAGGCCCCGCGCGGCCCGCGCGTGCTGCCGCCCGGGCCGATGCTGGATGGCGGCCATGTGACGCTGAACTCCTCGGCGTTGAAAGTCGATTTGCTGAAGTACTCCGGCACAGTCGCGTCGCTCAGCACTGCGTCCGATCCTGAATTCGACTACACACCCGGAGACAAGCTGAAGGAGCGCTCCGCGGACACGTTCTACCATCTCGGCGATCTCGATCTGCGCTATCGCGCTGCCGGGGCTGCGGCCTGGACGGACGTTTCGACCGCGTTCCACCGCGAGCCAATGACAGCAGTGCAGTCCGACGCGACGCATCTTGCCGGAGACGTGAGCGCGAGCTTTCCTGCGGGCACTCCGCTGAAAGTCGTGCGCACATGGGCGGTCGAGGGCGGCGATCTTGTGCTGCGCTTCACGGTGACGAACACGTCCGGCAAATCCGTAGAGCTCGGTGGCGTCGGCATCGCCATGGTCTTCGACAACATCATGAACGGGCGCACGCTGGACCAGTCCTACCGCACCTGCTCGTTCTATGACCCGTACATCGGCGAGGACGCGGGCTACGTGCAGGTGGTGCGGCTGAATGGAGTCGGCCCCGCGCTGGTCATCGTGCCCGATGGCCACACGCCATTTGAAGAGTGGAAACCGATTCTCGACCGGCGCGATCGCGCAACCGGCAAAGGCCTGCTGCTGAACGATCCAACGCCACGCGGCACCACGTTTGAAGGCTCATATGACTGGATGGTGCACTCTGCCGGCTTTGCGGATACGGACTGGAAAGGCGCGCAGGAGTGGAACCCGCTTACCGCGCAGACCCTGGCGGCAGGAAAGAGCACAACCTTTGGACTGCGGTTCCTGGTGGCCCCGGATGTGAAGCATATCGAGGCGACGCTGGCGGAGCACAAACGGCCCGTTGCGGTTGGAATTCCCGGCTACGTGCTGCCCGAAGACATGGACGGCAGGCTGTTCCTGCGCTATGCGTCACCGGTGCGCTCGATTGTGAGCGAGCCGGCGGGCGCGCTGACGATCCATGACGACGGCCGCAACGCAGCCGGTCTGCACGCATACACGCTGCACGGAAAGCAGTGGGGACGCTCGCGCCTGGTGATCACATACGCAGACGGCACCGTCCAGAGCATCGGCTACCGCACCATCAAGCCCGAGCGCGATGCCATCGCCGACATGGGCCGCTTTGCCTTTCACGAAGAGTGGTTCGATCAGCCCAACGATCCCTTCCACCGCTCCCCTTCGATCATCACGTACGACGATGAGGGACATAAGCAGGTCACGCAGGACGCACGCGTTTGGATGGCCGGCCTGAGCGATGAAGGCGGCGCGGGCGCGTGGATCGCCGCGTCCATGAAGGAGTATCTGGAGCCGGACAAGGAAGAGATCGCCAAGCTCGAGAGCTTTATCGACGGCGTGGTGTGGGGACATCTTCAGAACTCCGATGGCGACCACAAATACGGCGTGCATAAGAGCCTCTTCTTTTATGAGCCCGCGCTCGTGCCGGACTTCAAGTACGATCCCTCGCTCAACTGGACCACATGGACCAGTTGGAACAAGAAGGGTGCCGACGATGTGGGCCGCGCCTACGACTATCCGCATGTAACGGCGGCGTACTGGTCGCTGTACCACATTGCGCGCAACACCAAAGGCCTCGTCACCAAACATCCATGGGACTGGTATCTCAATCAGGCGTGTGAGACGACGCTCGCGATGCACTCCCAGGCGCCGTACTACACCCGCTTTGGCGTAATGGAGGGAACGATCTTCATCCGCCTGCTCGACGACCTGCGCGCTGAAGGATGGAACGACAAGGCGGACAAGATCGAAGCGGAGATGAAGGCCCGTGCCGATCGCTGGAAGAGGGAGGCGTATCCCTTCGGCAGCGAGATGCCGTGGGACTCCACCGGGCAGGAGGAGGTCTACGGCTGGTCGCGCTACTTCCACTACGACGACAAGGCCGATGTGACGCTCAATGCCATCCTCGCCTACGATCCCACGATTCCGAGCTGGGGCTATAACGGCAGCGCACGCCGTTACTGGGACTTCATCTACGGCGCCGACCCCAAATACTCGCGCATCGAGCGACAGTTGCACCACTACGGCTCCGGCATCAATGCCATTCCGCTGCTCGCGGAGTATCGCTTGCATCCCGACGATCTCTACCTGCTGCGGGTAGGCTACGGCGGCGTGATGGGCCCGCTCACCAACATCGACCAGAAGGGCTTCGCATCAGCGGCGTTTCATTCCTTCCCCGACATGATGCGCTTCGATCCCTACACCGGCGACTACGGCCCGAACTTCCTCGGCCACGCCATCAACACTGGCACGTTCCTCACGCATGACACTGCAATGGGCTGGCTGTGCTTCGGCGGCAACGTCAGCCAGCGTGCGGGCATCGTTCACACCACAATCCTTGACTCTTCCCGCGATCGCCTCTTCATCGCGCCGGAAGGCCTCTACGTCACCCTCGACGCAGGGCAGATCGTCTCCGCCGACTACGATCCCGCGAAGCACACTGTGCGGCTGCATCTTGCCGCAGCGACTGCGACCGTCCCCACCGCACGTCTCCGCATTGCACAGACAAAACCGGGCGGCCAAGCATGGGCACTCGCTTCCACGACCACAACCGACGCCGGCGCAAACGTGATTCCGCTAGCCTCCGGAGAGACGACAGTCACGCTCAGCGAGAAGGCGATGTAACGAATCCGCTCGACTCCCTCTCCACAACAGAAAATGCCCGGCGCGCTGCCGGGCATTTCTCTTTACCCTCCAACTCACATTACTTCGCGCTGATCTTCACCAGCACCACGCCGTGGCTCGGCACGTTGGCCTTCAACGTATCGCCATCGAGCGCCACCGCCTCATGCTTCCACAGGTCCCGCGCAGCCAGCTTCTTCTTTCCCTTCAATTCCGCCGGCAGATTGCTCAGCGCAAACTGCGCATCCGCCGCCGCGCCGCTGCGGTTGAACAGCCCGACCGCAACCGAGCCATCATGCAGCGGCCGCATCAGCACCTCGATGCCGCCCTCGCTCGATCCCTGCGCGCCTTCACTCACCGTGGGCGCCGCGCTGCCGCCGCTGCTCGAAACCTCAACCACCGGCCTGTACTGCGGGTCCTGATCGATCGCAATCACCTCCGCATTCATCAGGATGCTCTTCGTCTCATCGGTCATCGTGCGCAGATCGTTCCCCGCAATCAGCGGCGCGGCCAGCAGCGACCACAGGCTCATATGCGTGCGGTACTCATCCGCCGTCATGCCGCCATTGCCAATCTCCAGCATGTCCGGATCGTTCCAGTGCCCCGCCTTCGCATACGGCGCAAGCTTCAACTGGCTGAACCCGATCCGGTCCATCGACTGCCACCGATCCGAGATGTCCCCCGTCGTGCGCCACAGATTGCCGCCCGACTTCTCACCCCACCCGGTCCACACCTGCGCCCGCCCGTA
This sequence comes from Acidobacteriaceae bacterium, assembly GCA_035572415.1. Taxonomy (GTDB): domain Bacteria; phylum Acidobacteriota; class Terriglobia; order Terriglobales; family Acidobacteriaceae; genus Edaphobacter. The sequence continues at coordinate 20,782 of DATNAU010000031.1, read as the reverse complement.
CTCGCACAGGCTGTAGATGATGGGCCGATGCGTCGCCTGCAGCGCCTCGCCCATCTCCTGGTAGATCGCCTGCAGCGTCGGCGCGTCGTCTTTGTATATCTCCAGGTCGCTGCACAAGTCGTACTTCAGGTAATCGATGCCCCACGCCGCGTAGGTCTTCGCATCCTGCACCACATGGCCGTAGCTGCCTTCATACCCCGCGCACGTTTTCGGCCCAGGGCTGGAGTAGATCCCCAGCTTCAGCCCCTTCGAATGCACATAGTCCGCTAGCGCCTTCATGTCCGGAAATTTCTTGTTCGACGTGATGTTGCCGTTGGCATCGCGGCCCAGCTCCCACGTATCGTCGATGTTGATGTACACATAGCCCGCCTTCGCCATGCCGCTCGCGACCATCGCATCCGCCATGCCGCGCACCGAGGCATCATCCACTCGCCCGGCGAATTTGTTCCAGCTGTTCCAGCCCATCGGCGGAGTCCGTGCCAGCCCATTGTCCGGAACATCATGCAGCGCGGGCAGCGGCAGCGCCGCCGGCGGCATCGTCGCTTCCTTGGTCGTCTTCTCCGCGACCGCCGTCACTGCCCCGTTGCGTCCCTGCGTCGTCAGCGTCAGTTTGCCGTCGGCATACGTGCCGTCATACGCGACGGGCCTGCCGCCAAACCGCTGCTGCGCTCCCGCAGGCGGCGCGGGAGGAACAGTAGTGAAGTGGATCGCACCATCCTTGAACGTCCCGGTGATCGGGATGCGGTTTGGCCACCGCACCAGCGAACCGCTGATCGCCTCGCCGCTCTGCTGAATCTCGAAGTACGTATCGCGAAATGTGCCGTCATTATTGGCGTTCGGCGTACGCAGGTCCCAGTAGCCGGTCAGATCGGTTGTCTGCGCCTGGGCCTGGGCCGCGCGAGCGTCACCGGGGCAGACTACAAACGCTGCGCCGGCAGCAAGGGTCGAGACACAAATCACAGCGGAAGCACGAAGCAATGCAAGGCGGGAACTCTTCACGGACAATTCTCCTGAAAGCGCCGGATACAAAGGCGCGATGCTCGGCCATCGTACCACCTGCCCCAGCCCGTGTGCGCAAACCCAAAAATACAATCATGAACACGTTCCAGACGCCATCGACGGCTCTCGCCGCACCCTGAATCCACGCTGCCGGTAAAGCCCCGGATGCCCGCGGATCTCGCGCCCCAATATCTCCATAACGCCATGAAATACAAATAGTTGGATAAATCTCTAAATATTCATCGAACCGACACAAGAATCTTTTGCCGCGAGGCACCCAGTGTGGAAAATACTTGTTTCTGCGGGAAAAATCTATTGACATCCGCTGTCTCTCTGGAGGATTGTTTACCAATCGCAATAAATACGATTTTGAATACATAAGGCAGGTGACCCGTGATCAAGCCAGTGATCAAGCGAACTCTCAACGTGCCGATGATTGTTGCCCTCGTGGCCGCAGTCGCGCTTCTCATTTCTCCGGTCTCTTTATTGGCCCAGGCGGGCAACCAGGGCACGGTCGCCGTCACAGTGCAGGATCCCTCCGGCGCGTTGGTGCCCGGCGCAAAGCTGGACCTGGTCGAAGTCCAGTCCAACAGCGCACGCTCCGCGACCACCGACAGTAAAGGCGCGTACTCCTTCGTCAACCTGAATACTGGAACCTATCACCTCACCGTATCGCGCGAGGGCTTCCAGACCAAGGTCTACGATAACGTCCTCGTCGATTCCTCGACCGTCACGCCAATCACCGTGATGCTGCCCGTGGGTACCTCGACCCAGACGGTCGTAGTAAGTTCGCAGGCCAATGCCGCGCTGCAAACCTCTTCCACCGAGATCGGCACCGTCATCAACACCACGGACATCGAGAATCTTCCCATTGGCAACCGTAACATCTCCACACTCACCACATTGACGGCTGGCTACTCGGGAACATGGAACGGCGTTCCGGAGCCGGCGGAAGGAACTAACATCGACGGCCTGGTTGCCAACAACGGCCGCACCAAGTATCAGGGCACCATCTCCACGCAAGTGGCTCCGCGCGTCGAGTCCTTCGAGCAGGTCAGCGTCGTCACCGACGGCCTCAACCTCGGCAACGGCTTCGGCCAGGCCAGCATGCAGCTCAACTACGTCTCCCGCCGCGGCGGCAACCGTTTCCACGGGCGCGCCTTCTACAATTTTCAAAATAGCGGGCTGAACGCAAACTCATGGGGCAACGACGCGACAGTCGATAAGAACGGTAATTGGGCGCCGACCCGCAAGGCCAAGCTCATCAAGCACGACTTCGGCGTGAGCGTTGGCGGGCCCATCTTCAAAGACAAGCTGTTCTTCTTCGGCACCTATGCGGAATTCAAGCAGCCGGGGACCATCACCACCTCGGACAGCATCTTTACCTCCGCGGCCCTGGCAGGAAACTTTACCTACTACTCCGGCACAACACCCATCACAGTCAACGTGCTTACGCTGGCGAATGCTTACAATCCCTATGGCGCAGGCCAAATCAACCCCGACGTCAACGCACTTGTGCAGAAAGCCATCAAGAATACGCAAGGACTAAGCGGATCGCCTGCCACCTCCACCGATAACACCACCAACACCGTATCGTTCAGCGTCCCCGGCACCCAGACACAGTTCTACCCGGTGGTGCGGCTGGACTACAACGTGAGCGATAAGCTGCGCATGTATCTCTCCTGGCTCATGACCGAGAGCAAGCCGGTCGGCAGCTATCCGGCGCCCTTCCCGGGCTCGGATTATGCCGACCAGGCCGGCAACAACTTTACCCGCAACTTCGACGCCAACTATGGCATCGACTACATCTTCAATCCGCGCGTGATCAACCAGTTGAAGGTTGGATTCGCGTACAGCCGGCAGCAGTTCGCCGGCGGCTCCAAGCAGAACTGGCTGACCAATCCGCTGATCCAGTTCAACATGACCAACGCCAACGGCAATATGTCGGGCCAGAACTATATCCTGCCCACGGGCTATGAGTATCCGCTCTTTAGTCTTACCGATGGCGTCACCATTCAAAAGGGCGCGCACAACATCAGCTTCGGCTTCCAGGGCTATCGCGAGCAGGACCACTATTACAACGCTCCCTTCGGCTATCCCAATATTGGCTTTGGATTGGCCAGCGGCGACCCGGCGGCGAACGTGTTTACGTCCACCACAATGCCGAACTCGTCCAGCGCTCAGCGTGGGGAAGCGGGGCAGTTGTTTGCGGTGCTCACGGGCCGCATCTCCGGCGTCAATGGAATGAGCGGCTATAACCCGGCCAAAAACAACTTCACCAACTCCAGCTTCTATCTGGACGAAGTTGCACTCTCCAGCGGCGTCTGGGCCCAGGACTCCTGGAAGATCGCGCCTACCCTGACCATGAACTATGGTCTGCGCTGGGACTTCTACGTCGACCCGCATGACATCAAGTCCGCATACCACAACGCCAAGCTGGACAGCATCCTCGGACCGACCACGCTGGCGGATCTGTTCAAACCCGGTGCGCTGAACGGCAATCAGAACCCGGCCCTCTCGCTCAATCCGCGTCCGTTCCACGGCTACTATAAGACGCCGCAGCCCCAGGTTGCGCTCAACTGGAACCCTCGTCCCGACCGCGCCAGCGTATGGGGCAGGCTGCTGGGCGACGGAGCAACCTCCATCCGCGCCGGCTTCGGTCTGCGCAACTTCACCCAGCCCTACCAGTTCTACTGGGATGCAGCCTCCGATCAGGGCCAGCTCTATCTCCAGCAGTGGGGCCTCACGGCGAACACCACCGGCGTGGCCGGAAGCTTCCAGCCAGGCAGCCTGAACTACGCTGTAAGCCAGAACTGGGGTGGAACCAATGATCGCAACCCCAACCCCGCTGGGCTTACCTACTTCTACAATCCTGCAACGTTCCCGACTTCGGCTCCGTTATCGCTGTTCACTTTGAATGGCGGGGGTATCCCGGTGGATGGCTTCAACCCGAATATCCGCATGCCCTACACCGAGTCGTGGAACTTCGGCATCCAGCGCGCACTGGCCCGCAACACGGTGCTGGAGGTCCGCTACAACGGCAACCGCACCATCCACAACTGGACGATGCTCAACTACAACGAAGTCAACATCTTCGGTTCGTACAACGGCGATACCTTCCTGAATGACTTCAAGAACGCACAAGCAAACCTCGCTGCCAGCGGTGGCACCAGCTTCGTTGACACCGGCACAGGCCGTGTTGCAACGCCGATCATCGACGCGGCGTTCAAGAACCAGAGCCTGGGAAGCACGTACACCAGCAGCACCTACATCACTTACCTGCAGACTGGCGCAGCGGGAACATTCGCACGTCAATTGGCCGGTCGTAACCCAACCTTCTTCTGCAACCTGGTCGGCGCCAGCTTCACGCCTTGCGCCACGAACGCCGGCTTCACCGGTGCCGGCGCCGGCTATCCCATCAACCTCTTCCAGGCCAACCCATATAACCCGGGCAATACCACGGGCTATATGACGGACGCGGCGTACTCGAATTACAACGGGCTGCAGGTGGACCTCCGTGAGGCCGGCTTCCATGGCCTTCAGGGAGACTTCAACTACACCTGGGCCAAGACCCTCGGCTTCGGCACCAACAACAACGACTATTTGGCGAATGCAGACAACTTCTACACGCTCCGCAACCTGCATCTGTCGTATGTGCCGCAGTCGTTCGACATTCGCCATGTGTTCCACGGTTATGGAACGTATGAGCTTCCCTTCGGGAAGGGCAAGGCGTTCCTGGACAACAGCACGCTGGCAAATGAGATCGTTGGAGGATTCTCGCTCGGAACGGTGATGACATTCCAGACCGGCTCGCCGTTCTCGTTGACCGGCGGTTACAGCACCTACAACCAGAATGACGGCGGCGTCACGCTGAACGGCATCACCCCGGCCCAGTTGCAGAGCCAGATCGGCCATCGGTATGTTGGCGGTGGGCTGAAGAGTGAGCTTGCCTTCGATCCGTCGCTATACCAAAACGGGGCGAAGGGCGGGCCTTCGGTTCTGTCTAAACTGGCTCCCAATACGACAGCCGGAACGATTGGCAGCATCGTCTGGCTCCATGGGCCTTCGCGGTTCACGCAGGACATGGCGCTCACGAAGCTGATCCCCATCAAGGAAGGCACTGCATTGACGTTCCAGGCGGAGTTCCTCAATGTCTGGAACCATCCGACCTGGGGCACGCCCAACGGATCGGTGCAATCGGGTAGCTTCGGTACTTCGGGCATTGCAACCGGCGCTCGTGCGATCGAGCTTCGTGGCAACTTCACCTTCTAACCTCCAGAACTCCTGCAACAATCCGGGCCTGCACCGCAAGGTGCAGGCCCTTTCTCTTGCTCGCCACCGAACGCGCGTGGCCCATCCTTCGCGCAGCGAAGGGTGGGTTTGGAATCTTCGGAGTAGCAACGGACTTTGCGCGCGGCTAAATGTGGTGTCTCAACAGGTTGTTGTCATTGAGTTGGGATCGGCTGATGGGCGGCATTTGGTTGAGGCCAGCATGTGGGTCGATGCCAGTTGTAGCGGTGGGTCCAGGGCTGAAGGTGGTGCAGGCGTTGTGCTGAGTTCTCTATCGGCGCGCCATAGGCGCGCGCTACTCTAGCCTGGGCCGAGGGACCAGGTTGACTTCCCGAGTCGCCGTGCGGACTGTAGAGGGTGCTGAGAAAGGTCGCGGTGGTGCTTTCGGAGTAGCAGCGCGCTTTAGCGCGCGGTAAATGCCAAGCAGAATCAGTGCGGCTTTAGCCGCGGGTTTGTTCCTCATGCCGACTGCCGGCTGATCTTGTGCTCCGCTGCCGCCGCGCACAAGCCCAGCCGCCCCTCCACCACGCTCCTGCTCAAAAGCTCTCGACCATGCACCGTCAAACGGGCATGATGGTGATAGTCCATCGGTCCTCCGAAGTTACTGCTTGCTCACACAATCAGCTTCTTCGTTCTTGGCCCGATGGACAACAACCTATTGAAACTTCACATTTTTAGCCCCTGAGGTCAACGTCGTTTCAATCTGACTAACTGGCCATCGCTTGACACCGGCATTAAAATAGAAAGAGATCGATACAGAAGCGCGGCCTTGCGCCTGGCTCTGTTCCTCATTCCACTTCAATACCCGGATGTTTCACCGGCGAGAGGCGGGCTTCCGGCACGCAATGACCTCATCAACACGCCTGCCTTCCCACAGCAGGCTGGTTTCGCGAGAGCTTCCTAAGCGGAACCGAATCGGGGAAAAGGACTTTAGGGCCAGAAAATCCAGCCATCAACCCGAATGGAATGAACGGTTTACCAATAACCACAATGGATGGAAGATCTTACAGATTAACCCCAATAGATCCAACATCTTGCCAAAAGAGATAGGGGGGAGGGGGGAGCCAGGCATTCGCCGCGTGACCGACCTATAGGCCGTCCGAGGCACGCAGCATTGGCGAACCGAAATTGGCGAACCAACCCTACTGAGGCGCCTCCACCTTCGATTGCTCGGCCGGCGTCGGCGCCTGCTGCGGCGTCGTGGTCTGCGTCAGGATCAGCCGGTAACCGGTCCGCGTGCGGACGTGGTACTTCTGCAGGTTCTTCCCCACCAGCTTCACCGTGATGGTCCGCCAGCCGCGGTTGGGATTCGGCTGTGGATAGTAGCTGAGCGCGTAGAGATGTCCGAGGTCGTCGCGTATGGATTCGAAGGCCTTCTTCTCATCCTGCCAGTCCTTGGAGAAGTAGGCCTTGCCGCCGGTCGCCTTGCTCATGCGCTCGAAGACAGCGGTCGAAATCGGCTCCGACTGCGCAGCCTTGGTGCTGATCATATAGATGATGGTGCCGGTCGACTGCGCCAGCTCCGCCACGTCCTCCGGCGGCACCAGGCTGGCGTTATCCGGCCCGTTGGAGAAGACCACGATCGCCTTGCGGCCCGTCAGGGGCGCAGCGTCCTTCACGGTCAACAGCAGGCTGTTGTAGAGCGCCGCATCATCGCCCGCCACCGTGGAGCGCAGCCCATGCAGCACCTGCGAGCGGTCCGGCGTGAGAGTCACGACGCGCGACAGGTCGCGGCTGTAGGAATAGAGCGCCACCTTGCCCACGCCTTCCAGCGAGCGGATAAAGTCGGCGATCGCATCCTGCGCATACACGAAGCCGCGGTACATATAGTTGCTGGTATCGAAAAGCACGAAGATGTTGGCGTTGGAAGCGCGGGCCAGTTCGGCCGCGGTATCCGCTGCAGTCGATCCGAAGGGCCGATCGTCCGAGAGCGGTCCATGTGCAACCTCGTGCGCTGGAGTATTGCCCTCTTCAAACGTCGCCGCCTTCTCCGGGATCTTGTCCTCGTAGATGGCGAAGTCTTCCGGCTTCAGTCCGCTGATGTAGTTGCCCTTGTTGTCCGTCACCGCGACGCTCAACTGCACCAGCACGACGTTCACCTGGATACGCGACTGACTTTCCTGGGCGTTGGCTCGGGGCCCGCGGCCGGAGAAAGGAACGGCCAGTAGAACAATGAACAGAACGACTCGTTTCGGCATACTCCTCCCTATTGCACCGTGGCGGCAGGCGGCGCATTGGATGCCGCGGTAGCCTCCCCGGCCCTGCTCTTTTTCAACTGATCGCCGGTCTCATGCATGGCGCGCAGCACCGCCGGCCAGTCCTCGAGATCCGTGGCAAAAATCTTCGATACCAGTTGCCGCGTCAGATCCGGCACAAGCCGGTTCAGCATCGCCGGTGAGTAGCCCATCTCATCAGCCAGCCGCGCCCAGTAAAGATTGCCGGATTCCCAGCTCTCACCGAACAACCGGCTCGAATACACGCCATAGAAGGGAAACGGTTTGCCATCCAGCAGCTCACGTGCGCTGTTCTGGGCGAGCGTGGGATGCGGAATGCCGAAGTCGCGGGAGATGCGCTCCATATTCACATCGGCTGGATTGTGCTGGATCAGGTCTGCAATCTGGTGGCCGGTGTCGCCGGCCAGCGCCACGTCGGCGGGATACAGCTTCTCAAACTGCGTGCCGATGTAGAAGGTCTCCTCCGGCATCATGTGCGGCAGCATCGCGGCCATGGCATCCGGCTTCTGCATCGCCGCGATCAGCTCCGACATGCGCCGCGGCTCCAGCCGGTCGGAGAGCATCGCCGTTACCCGCTCGCGCGTGTGGGCGTTGATGGCGCATGCGGTCAGCAGCTGCTCCCCAAGCTTCTGATAGAGCGCTACGATGTGCATCTCGTCCTGCGGCACATTCCACCAGCGCGAAACGACCGCGTCCGACAGCAGCTGCGGCACCAGCTCCTTCCAGATCAATGCCTGGACATACTCAGGCGCGATCATGTCCTGCTCGGCCGAGGCGAGCGCGTAGGGCAGGTCCGCAAGCGAGCCCATCAAGTAGCCGCCGCCGCCCGCGGAGACACCCGCGCCGATCAGCGTGGGCGCCTGCCAGATGCGCTCCGAGCCCACAACTGAAATCCCGAGGAAGTCGTGCGAGCGCACAAACAACGGATTGATGTGCAGAATCTGCGCGCCGGGCGGCTCATAGTAGGCATAGTTCAGACCTACCAGCGTGTCGCGCAGCAGCGGGGCCAGCTGCGCGCGCGCGGCCTCGATCTGCGCCTTCGATCCGGCTGGCTGGATCACGCGCGTGAGGTCCGTCTTGATTTGCAATTCAGCGTGATGGCCCGTATTGGCGCGGGGCGCCCAGTCCACTTTTTCGCTCTTCGTGAAGATCTGGCGCGGCATCTCGAAGTCGCGCAGCTCCCCGGCGAGCGCCAACAGGTGTTCCGGCGCCGGTTTGCCGGAGGCCATCTGCGCCAGGCCGTCGTTGAGCGCGAACAGGGTATCCAGGCTCACGAGCCGCTGATCGCTCATTACCGAACGCATGCGTGCCGCCACCGTATCGTGGACCTGCGCGCCTTCGGGAGACTGCTGCGGCGGCCCGGCCAGCAGATCGACAAGGGCCGCTTCGCTGAAGCTGTGCTGCCCGGTTGCGGCCTCCACGGAGGCATTCAGCGAGTTTCGCGCCGCGTCAAAGAGCTGGTTCTCAGACGTCAAGCCGGCATACGGTCCAATCACAGCCTGCCATGAGGCGTCGAGCTTCTGCGCTGGAATCTCGCCCTGCCGCGCAAGAATCTGCCAGATGCCGATATCCGCCTGGAACGCGCCCAGCGCATTGCCGCGCAGCGCCTGGTTGGAAACCTTGTCGAGTCCGTCCACCGCCTTGACGAACGCGGAGATTGAAGCATCACTCAGCTCCGGGAACTCCGCGAAGGTCATGTACCAGCGGCTTAGCTCCGCATACTGACCGGCCATCAACTTCACCGTGTCACCGGAGATGTGTTTGTCCGCGGGCCGTTCGCTGTCGATTTCGCTGGCTGCCAGATAGATTTGCAATGGGCCAGAGTCCGTTTCCACGCGCGAGAAGCCGACCATATCCTCCAGCAACTCCTCCGCGGAGTCGGGCGTGCGGTTGCGTACTCCCCAGTCCTTGCCCAGCTTGGCCGCGGGCTTCTGCTTCAGAATCTCCTTCCAGGCATCGAGGCCGCCGGGCACATGGACGCTGCCGTCTGGCTCCCATTGCACGCGGGTCAGCAGCACGAGGAGGTCCGGAGCGCGCCGGAAGACGCCGCGCGTCGCCAGCGCCTGCGCTTCCGGAGAACGGAATGCATCATAGAGCCGCTTTAGCCGCTGATCGGTGATGAGATGGTCCTGCTGGCTTCGCGGCACATGGGCCAGCGCATCGTAGTACGCTGCCAGCCAGCCGTTGTCCCGCGCCAGCAAACGCGTTACGAACTCGCTCGGCTGCGCGGGACTTGCGCCGACGAGCTCTTTCCATTGCGCCTCAGCGCCTGCTCCGCCCGGCGTCACTACGTGGCCATCGCGGATTTCGATCTGATTGCCGTAGAAATCCAGGGTCGCCGCCAGCGGCAGCAGACGATGCAATCCGGGAGACGCATCCAGCGCTGCTGCCGTGATGGGATCGTTCTTCGAGATCGCCCAATAGAGTCGGGAGATCTGCTGATCATTCACCATCAGGTCGACGAGGTTGCCGAAGCTCTCCTTCCGGTCCGGCCCCAGGGACAGCCAGTCGCTCTCCTGGAACATCACGGGCACCCACGTGCTGGGGTAGGCATAGGTGAACGGCTGGCCCTTTTGCAACGCCTCTTCCAGATCCGTGAGGGGAAAGCCCGAATCAATGGTGAGGAAGGCGCGTGTTGCGTTGGTCGTCTCCAGGTACATATTCTGCGGATCGCAGCCCGCTCGCAGCCGATATCCCAGAACCCGCAGCAGAGTAGAGGCGCTGTTGCAGTCCGTAACGTGGATGACATTGTCCTGCCCTGCCAGAATCTGCAGTTCGCGCGCCTGATGGAGATAGCGATTCAGCAGCCTCAGGAACTCCGTCTGCGTGTTCTCGCCGTAGCCCAGCAGGTAGCTGTTGCGCGCCACCAGCGGCAGCACTTCATCCGGCTGCACCTCCTGGCTGATGCCGGCCATGCGCAGGAAGGAGCGCAGCGGACCCGGGATCATCACACGAGCGCCGGGCAAACGCGGCGGAGGAATCGACGGCGTTGCCGAAGCAGTCGTGTCGGCAGCGGCAGACGCGCTTGCAAGCCCCGGCGCGCCGCTGAACAAAAACGCGCAAACGCAAAGACCGCAGAGAGTCCGCGCAACGAAACCGAATGGACGGAGACAAGACATCATGGCCGAGTACCTCTTTACGAGCCTTCGACTAACTGTCTGAATAAAGCCGTTCCCGGGGAGGGTAAACATCGTACCGCGCGCCGGGGAAATTTGCGAAGGTTCCCCGAAACGAATGCAGCGTTTCCAATCTTGTTTGCCATGATGGTCCGGCGGGCGCCAATGTTGCCTAAGCCCGCACGCCGAAACCCTGCTGCCGACCGAATCGTTGAGTTTGGCTCGCCGAAAAACCCGCATCTCCGGTGCCGAACACTTTACTCCCGGGACGATATGGAATTCCATGGCCAGACAAAACCTTTTCGATATTGATACAAAGCTCTGACAAGGGTCCCCTGGACCCTTCCCTGGGCCAGCCGAAACGGAATCCTGCGCTGCTGCCGTAAAATGGACTTTTCGTTCAGTATTGGTCCCGACGGGAGTTGATCTCATTCCTGCCTCTGCTCAAGCCGTGTTTCCCGAGCCGAAGGCCCGCGGCCGGCATCGCAGCGTTGAGGCCGAAGCGGCCATCCTCAAGGCCACACTCTATCTGCTGGGCAGGCGGCCGCTGCGCCGCATCACCACGGACGCCATCGCGGAACGCGCCGGTGTCAGCAAGGCGACCATATATAAGTGGTGGCCGAATAAGAGCATGGTCGCGCTGGATGCCTACCTTGCCGGCATGACCGAGCAGGTCGCCACGCCGGACACCGGATCGGCGGAACTGGACTTCACTTTGCAGCTCAAATCCGTGACCGCGTTCTACACCAGTCCGCTCGGCAGGTTGTTCGGCCAGTTCCTCGCCGAGGGCCAAAGCGATCCGGATTTCCTCGCCTTGTTCCGCGAACGGTTTCTGTATGCCCGGCGCGATGCCGCGCGGATCATGTGGCAGCGCGGCGTCGAACGCGGCGAGCTGCGCGACGACATCGACAGCGATACCGTTCTTGACCTGGTATATGGGCCGCTCGTCTTCCGCCTGCTTGCGGGCCACGGCGCCGTGAATGACCACGAGGCGGAAATCGTAATCTCCGCCATCTTCGGCGGCATTCGCCGCAACAAGGAGACCGCCCAGAAATCCGCTGTACCTCCCGGGCGACTCGGCAACACTGAATCCTCAGATCAGCGGAGGGCGTCTAAATACTGAACACTTCGTTTAGTAACACCTGGCGCGCGTTCGTTTTCACCCTGGCGCCCGCTTCACTCGAAAGCCCTCCTCACCGGTACGGCCGCTCTCTAAATAGGTGATGTCAAGATGTGGATTGTCCGTCTCGCTCTTCGGAGACCCTACACGTTCGCTGTGCTGGCCCTGCTGCTGTTCTTCCTTGGGCCGGTAGTCATTCTGCGCACGCCGGTGGACATATTCCCCAACATCGAAATCCCGGTGGTCTCCGTCGTCTGGAACTATGCCGGCTTCTCGCCGCAACAGTTGAGCGATCGTATCGTGGTGCAGTTCGAGCGCTCGCTCACCACCACGGTCAATGACATCGAGCACACCGAATCGCAGACGTTGAACGGCGTCTCCGTGATCAAGGTCTACTTTCAGCCATCGGTGAACATCTCCCAGGCGGTCGCGCAGATCACCGCCGTGGCGCAAACCGCATTGCGCCAGTACCCGCAGGGCACGACGCCTCCGCTCGTGATCCAGTACAGCGCATCGAGCGTCCCGGTGCTGCAGCTTGGCCTCTCCGGCAACGGCCTGACCGAGCAGCAGCTCAACGACATCGGCACCAACTTCATCCGCACGCAGTTGGCTACCGTCGAAGGCGCATCGCTTCCTTACCCGTACGGCGGCAAGCAGCGCGACGTCGAGGTGGATATCGACACGCAGAAGCTGCAGGCCTTCGGGCTTTCCGCCTCGGATGTGGTCAACGCGATGAGCGCGCAGAACGTCATTCTGCCCGCCGGCACCGCCAAGATCGGCCATTTCGACTATCAGATCGAGACGAACAGCGCGCCCGAATCCATCGCCGCGCTCAACGACCTTCCCATACGAACCGTGAACGGCGCCACGATCTATATGCACGATGTAGGCAATGTGCGTGACGGATATCCTCCGCAGACCAACATCGTGCGCGTGGACGGACAGCGCGCCTCGCTGATGATCGTGATGAAGACCGGCAAGACATCCACGCTGAGCATCATTGACAATGTGAAGGCCGCCCTGCCGCACATCCGCGACCAGTTGCCGCCCTCACTGCGCATCCGGCCCATCTCGGACCAGTCCATCTTCGTGAAGGCCGCCATTACGGGTGTGTTGCGCGAGGGCCTGATCGCGGCCTGCCTAACGGCCCTGATGATCCTCATCTTCCTCGGCAACTGGCGCTCGACGGTCATCATCGCCATCTCGATTCCACTGTCGATCATCTGCTCGCTGCTGGCGCTTGCCGCGCTCGGCCAGACGATCAACATCATGACGCTCGGCGGCCTCGCGCTGGCCGTGGGCATTCTTGTCGACGACGCGACCGTCGAAATCGAGAACATCAATCGCAACCTCGAGCTCGGCAAAGAAGTCGAGGACGCGATTCTCACCGGCGCGTCGCAGATCGCCATTCCCGCCTTCGTCTCCATGCTCGCCATCTGCATCGTGTTCGTGCCGATGTTTTTCTTGAGCGGTGTGGCGAAGTATCTCTTTGTGCCGCTGGCCGAGGCCGTCGTCTTCGCCATGATGGCCTCCTACTTCCTCTCGCGCACCGTGGTGCCCGTCATGGCCAAATACCTGCTCAAAGGGCATGAACACGATCGCGTGGAGCAGGCACGCGCCAGCCGCAATCCCTTCGTCCGGTTCCAGATCACCTTCGAGCACTATTTTGAGAAGCTGCGGACCTGGTACCACGGCGCGCTCGCTTTGTGCCTGGAATACCGCGCGCCCACCCTTCTGGGCCTTGCTGCCTTCTGGGCGCTCTCGCTCGTCGTGCTCTATCCGCAGCTCGGGCAGGACTTTTTTCCTTCCGTCGACAGCGGCCAGTTCAAGCTGCATGTCCGCGCCAAGACGGGCACCCGCATTGAGGACACCGCGCGGCTTTGCGACCAGATCGAAGCCGTCATTCGCGAGCAGATTCCTCAGGACCAGCTTGACGCGATCATTGACAACATCGGGCTGCCTTATTCGGGCATCAACCTCAGCTATTCCAACTCCGCGCCGGTCGGCACGGGAGACGCGGACATCCTCGTTTCTCTGGGCGAAAAGCATGCAAAGACTTCCACCATCATGCATGACCTGCGCGACAAGCTGACACGACAGTTCCCCGGCGTCGAGTTCTATTACCTGCCCACCGACATGGTCAGCCAGATCCTGAATTTCGGCCTGCCCGCGCCCATCGATATTCAGGTTACCGGCCTGCAGCTCGATCAGAACCGCCGGCTCGCGGAGCAGTTAATGCAGAAGATCGCACGCGTTCCCGGAATTACCGATCTGCGCATCCAGCAGCCGTTCAACCAGCCCAAGTGGACGATCGATGTAGACCGCACCCGCGCGCAGCAGGTGGGATATACGCAGGCCGACGTCGCGCGCGATGTGCTTACCAGCCTGAGCGGAAGCTTCCAGACCTCGCCCACCTTTTACCTGAACCCGCAGAACCACGTCAGTTACAACATCGTGGTGCAGACGCCCCAGTACGACGTGCGCAGCCTGCAACAACTGGAAAACTTTCCCATCTCCGTTACCGGCTCAGGCCATCCACAGGAGCTGCTCGGCAACCTCGCAACGATCACGCGCGGTTCGGAGCCGGGAACGCTGAGCCACTACGATGCGCAACCTATCATCGACATCTACGGTTCCGTTGAAGGCGCAGACCTCGCCAGCGTTGCGAAGCAGGTAGAGAAGTATGTCGGCGACGCGGACAAGCATCTGCCGCGCGGCACACGCATCTTCGTGCGCGGCCAGATCGCCACCATGCATGACTCCTTCCGCGGACTGGTGCTCGGGCTGCTCTTCTCGATTGTGCTCGTCTATGCGCTGATCGTCGTCAACTTCCAGAGCTGGCTCGATCCATTCATCATCATCGCCGCACTGCCCGGCGCGCTCGCCGGCATCGTCTGGATACTCTTCATCACGGGTACACACCTCAGTGTCCCCGCGCTTACCGGCTCCATCATGTGCATGGGGGTTGCTACGGCAAACTCCATCCTCGTGGTCAGCTTCGCGAAGGAGCAGATGGCCGAGGGCTTTACCGCGGCCGAAGCGGCGCTGGCTGCGGGCTACACGCGCTTCCGTCCCGTCATCATGACGGCGCTGGCGATGATCATCGGCATGGTCCCCATGGCGCTGGGCCTTGGTGAGGGCGGCGAGCAGAACGCGCCGCTGGGTCGCGCGGTGATTGGCGGCCTGGTGCTTGCCACGTTCGGTACCCTCACGTTCGTCCCGGTTTTCTTTGCCTTGATGCACCGCAACACGCCTCTGCCGCCGGCGGAGGAACGGCATCCAGCGCAGCCACTTGAACCCGGCGCGCGCGATGCATCAACATCCCATCCGAGAAAGGAGCAGCTATGAGCGCTGACAACAGCCATGAGTGAAAACAAGATCGGCCCGGATCACGAGCTGCCCGGCAACCGTGCGACCGCCGCTCCAGAACGCCACGAGCTGGCCGACCGGCCTGCTCCGCCCGTCATCCGCCGCGGCCCGCTCACCACGATCGT
Organism: Acidobacteriaceae bacterium; assembly: GCA_035572415.1. Classification (GTDB taxonomy): domain Bacteria; phylum Acidobacteriota; class Terriglobia; order Terriglobales; family Acidobacteriaceae; genus Edaphobacter. The sequence continues at coordinate 5,529 of DATNAU010000031.1, read as the reverse complement.
CGTCTTCGTCCTGATCGTTGCCGCGGTGATCGCCGCCGTCGGCATTCTGGCGCGCCGCCACGCTGCCGCCGAACTTGCACGCTACACCGGAACGGTTGCGGCGCCGCCCGTGCTGCTGGTGCAGCCGCAGTTTGAGAAAGGCGCGAGAGAGATCGTCCTTCCCGGCAACATGCAGGCCTTTACCCAGGCGCCGATCTACGCGCGCACCACAGGCTACGTAAAGGCCTGGTATCACGATCTCGGGTCGCATGTGAAGAAAGGCGATCTGCTGGCCGTCATCGAAACCCCCGAACTCGACCAGCAGCTCGCGCAAGCCAAGGCAGACCTTGCAACCGCTCAGTCCAATGCCGCGCTGGCCAAGGTCACCGCGGATCGCTATCAGGGCCTGATCGCGCAGAACGCCGTATCGCAGCAGGACACCGACAACGCGCTTTCCGCACTCGCCGCACGCAAGACGGAGGTCAACTCCGCCGAAGCCAATGTCAGGCGCATCGAAGAGCTGCAGTCCTTCGAGCGCATCACTGCGCCATTTGACGGCGTCATCACCGCGCGCAACCTGGACATCGGCCAGTTGGTCACCAGCGCCGGCAGCACCACCACGCCCGGCGCGGGTACCGTCGACTCCTCGAAAGCCGTCTTCGTCATCTCGGCTATCGAGCGGCTGCGTGTCTTCGTCAACGTTCCACAGGTGTATGCCCCTGATGCGAAGAACGGGGTGATCGCGACGCTGAATCTGCCGCAGTATCCCGGCCGCAGCTTCCGCGGCAAGCTCGTGCGCACCTCGGACGCCGTGGACCCGGCCACGCGCACGTTGCTTGCCGAAGTAGATGTCGATAACAGAAACGGCGAATTGCTGCCCGGCAGCTACACCGAGGTCCATCTCAATGTCTCCAGCGGGGCACCGGCGCTCACCATTCCCGTCAGCGCTGCCATCCTTGAGCCCGACGGTCTGCACGCCGCCACCGTCGACTCCAGTAACCACGCGCACATCGTCCGCATCACACCTGGCCGCGACTACGGATCGAGCATCGAGGTGCTGGGAGGGCTCGCGCCGGGGCAAAAAGTCATCGCCAATCCGCCCGACTCGCTCACCGACGGCGAAGAGGTCCGCGTCGTGACGCCGCAGCAACAAAACAGCGAAGGGCAGGAGCATCAGGAGGGCGCGCAGTGAAGTTGCTGCACCCGAATCCCGGAGTAGCAGCGGGCTTTAGCCCGCGGGGACCGCATCCAAAAGCAGGGCGCGGCTTTTGCCGCGGGTTCCTTGGCATACCGCCACTGCTCGCGTTCACGACGATGGTCTTACTCTCCGGTTGCCTCGTCGGCCCGAACTACAAAAAGCCCGCTGTCCCGGCGCCTCCCGCGTATTCGGACAGCGGCCATTACGGCGACTGGGCCGCCGCCGCTCCTGCCGACTCCGCGGATCGCGGCGCCTGGTGGACTGTCTACAACGATGCGCAACTCAATGATCTGGAACAACGCTGCGCGGCAGCCAATCAGCAGATCGCCGCAGCGCTTCACGCCTACGAGCAGGCGCATGATCTCGTGCGCATCGACCGCTCCGCGTTGTTCCCATCACTCTCCATCGGCGTGTCGGGCTCGCGCAACAATCTCGCCGCCAATCGCCCTTCACTTTCCGCAACAGCCACGCACAATTACTGGGACTTCCTGCTGCCGGTCAACATCTCCTGGGAGCCGGACCTCTGGGGCGCCGTCCGCCGGCAGATCGAATCCGGTTCGGCCAATGCGCAGGCCACCGCCGCCGATCTCGCCAACACGCGCCTGAGCCTGCAAGGATTGCTCGCTGTCACTTACTTCCAGCTTCGCGGTCTCGATCTTCAGGCACAGCTGTTGCGATCCACGCTCGACGCCTATCAACAGGCGCTCAATCTTACACAAGCTCGCTTCAAGGGCGGCCTCGCCTCGGAGAGCGATGTCGCTCAGGCCCAGGCGCAGTTGGAAGGCACGCGCGCCCAACTCGTCGATCTTGGCGTTCAGCGCGCCCAATTCGAGCACGCCATCGCCGTGCTCGTCGGCGTCCCCGCAACCGGCTTCCGTCTTGCGGAGAGTCCGCTCACGGGCAATCCGCCCTATGTTCACGCCGGCATTCCCTCCGAACTCCTGGAGCGCCGCCCGGACATTGCTGCCGCCGAGCGTCGTGTCGCCGCTGCCAACGCACAGATCGGCGTCAACCAGGCCGCGTACTATCCCAACGTAACGCTGGGCAGTGAAGGCGGTCTCGAATCGGGCGCCCTCTCGCGCCTTTTCACCTCCAATAGCGCGGAGTGGAACGCGGGCGTCTCCGCCGGCGAATTGGTGATCGATGGCGGCCGCCGCCGCGCGCAGATTGACTACGCCATCGCGCAACGCGACCAGGCGACTGCACTCTATCGCCAGCAGGCGCTCTCCGCCTTTCGCGATGTCGAGGATCAGCTCTCCGCCCTGCGTGTGCTGGAGCAGGAAACATCGGTCCAGCAGGCGGCGGTCGCCGCTGCCCAGCGCAGCACCCGGCTCTCGACGTTGCGGTACAAACAAGGACTTGCTGCGTATCTTGAAGTGCTCACGAACCAGACCATCGAGCTCGGCGATGAACGCGCCGCGGCGGCTCTGGTCGCTCGCCGCATGGTGGCCAGCGCGGAACTGCAGCTGGCACTGGGCGGCGGATGGTCCGCCGCACAGCTTCCGAAGAACTGATCGGGGCGATCCCTACGCCGTCAGCGCACTCGCCAGCTTTGCGCCTAACCAGACAGCCGCAACCCCCACAACAACACTGGAGACGGCGTACAGAGCAGCGATTGCCATCTCCCCCGCCTGAAATGCCGTGAACAGCTCCCATTCATACGTGGAAAAAGTGCTATAAGCGCCGATGAAGCCGGTGGGAATCAAATATTTCCACGACGGACTTAATTCGAAGTGATGCCCGAGCCACGTGATCGCGAACCCGATGATTGCGCAGGCCGTGATGTTCACAACAAATGTGCCCCACGGAAAGCGCGTGCCCGCGCGTCCAGAGATGGTCGTGCCTACCCAGTAACGCGCGATCGATCCGAGCGCGCCACCCGCTGCGATCAAAAGATACTTCTGCAACGTGCCGCCTTTCCTCTCCTGGGACGCCTGCACTTAAATGTACGTCAGGCTTGCTCCCCGCGGCGGCAAACTGTCGTCTTCCGCGCCTCCTCAATCCGCGGTCAGCGTCAGAGTGGTGGTATGTGCGAGCGATCCCGACGTTCCCGTGACCGTCAGGGTGTACGTCTGCGGCGGTCCACGATCCGCTCCGCATCCCGTCATTCCTGCGGCCGCCGCCAAACCTGCGGCCACGAGGGCAAGCAGGGCAATCGCACGGCCCAGCCTGCGTCCATGCCGCCGCATCGCGCCCGCAAATGGCAGTAGCAGAACTGCCAGAGCAAAGGAAGCCATTGAACCTGCGCGGCCGGCCATCGGCGGCGCCTGCGGCTGCGACGTTGCAAACTGCGTCCCCGCGGGATTTCCGTTGATGTGCAGCGGCATCGCCTCACTGACTGCATTTGGAAGCTGTACGGTCAGCGTGATGAGCGTTGCGGCTGTACCCGAACCGCCAGGAATTGCCGCGGGCGCGAACGTGTAGCTTGCGCCCGGCGGCAGGCCCGACAGCGATAGCGTGATTGTGTTGGGGAACGTCGACCCGCCAACCGGCGTGACCGTCAGCGTGTAGGTGCCGCTGTGACCCGGCGGCAGCCGCAGCGTTGAATTGGCAGCGGAGATCGAGAAGTCCGCCACATTCTGTGCCAGCGCTGCGCTGGTGACGGGCGCATAGTTGGAATCGCCACTGTACACCGCGGTGATGGAGTGCGGGCCTCCAGCCAGCGATGACGTACTGAAGGTCGCGACCCCTGCGGACAGCATGCCGCTGCCCAGAACTGTGGTTCCGTCAAGGAAGCTGACGGAGCCGGATGGCGCGCCCGCGGTCGAACTGACTGTGGCGGTGAAGGTGACCGAACTCTGCGCGATCGACGGGTTGGCGCTGGATTGCAGCGCGATGGTTGCGGCAGCTTTGTTGACAGTGACCGATTGCGTCACCTGCGTGGCGGCAGCGTAATTTGCATTGCCGGCCTGGTTCGCCGCGACCACGATGGTGCCCGCGCCCGTCACTGTCAGCTTACCGCTCGCGATGGAGCCAGGGCCGGAGAGCACGCTGAAGGTGACAGGATTGCCCGATGCTCCGCCCGTTGCGCTGAGTGTGATGGGCGCGACGCCAAGCGTCACCGGCGAGCTGATGGTGGCGAAGTTGATCGTCTGGGAGGCCTGCGCGATCGTGACGGAACCGGTCGTCGTGACCGAGGCGTATCCGTTCGTGCTCGTATAGACCGCCGTCACCGTATGCGTGCCCGCGCCAAGCCCGGCGAACGTTCCCGTCGCCGCGCCGCCGTTGAGGTTCACATTGGTTGCGGTACCCGAGTCCACGCTGAATGCCACGCTGCCTGCGGGCGTGAGAGACGCTCCGGTGACGGTTGCCGTCACCGAAACCGTCTGCCCGTAAACCGGCGAGGCTGGGCTGAAAGCCCCAAGCTGGATGGCCGGCGCCGGCGCAGTTGCCGGGCCGCTGAGAGTGAGTTGCACCAGCGCCGGAGTGGAGAGCGCGGCATTTGAAAGATTGCCAACCACCGTTACAGTGTCCGTGGTGGCAGCGTAGGTGGTCGGTGTGTAGGTCGCCGTTACCGCGCACGCGCCGCCCACCGCTACCTGTGTCGGAATACCGCTGGTCAGCGTGCAGTCCGTCGAGCCTGCGACGGAGAGCGAGTAATCCACTGTGTCTGTCTGGGGCGCGGAGGTAATGGCAAGCGACTGATTGCCGGAGTTGAGCAACACTGCGGTCTGCGGCGCGGAGTTCACCGTCGCGAAGACAACATTGCCTTGTGTGCGGACGAGCTTCAACACGCCGCCGTTCTGGCCGGTGTAGATGTTGCCGGCGGAATCGATCGCCAGGCCCGCTGGCGTCACGCTTGCGGCGGTGAACGCCGCGCTGTTGGCCCCTGCCGGCACAGCATCGATAGCTGCCGAATCGGCGATGAGCAGGTTGCCTGCGGCGTCCGTGGCAACTGCAGACGGCTGCGTCGCCGGAGTGGCGATCGCAGTGCGTGCGCCGCTCTGCAGATTGAAGCGATAGACAGCGCTCGCTCCCGGATCCGTCACCAGCAAGTTGCCGGAGGGATCAACCGCAAGCCCAGCCGGATTGACCAGCGTGCCGAGCGCCAGCGTCCGCTGCGCGCCCGTGATCGGGCTAACCTGATAGACCGCCTGGGCAGAGGAGTCTGCAACGTAAAGATTGTTCAGTGCGTCGACAGCGAGACCGTCAGGCGCGGCGAACGTATTGGAAAGCGTCGATGCAACCCCGGCTGGTGAGACCTGCGTGATCAGCCCCGTCGAGCTATCGGCCACATACGCATAGCCGCGTGCATCCACCGCAACCGCGCTCGGCGACGTCAGGCCCGAAGCGAGTGTCGTGGCCGTTGCCGATGCGCCCTGAGGGATCGATGCCGCCGCATAGCGAAGCAG
>DATNAU010000030.1:0-7606 GCA_035572415.1 Acidobacteriaceae bacterium | reverse complement strand
GAGGAAGAAGGTGCCGTCGGTGCATAGGGTCAGTTCGAAGTCGCCGAGGGTGTGGCGTGCCCGGATGAGAGAGTCGTCGCCGGGACGGGCGGCAGGGTGAGAAGAGGCGTGCGTCACCGCATCAGGCTACACGAGCCTGATGGGCGAGCAGGATGAACTCAAGCGCGGGAAACTTCGGCAACAGCGGCGAGGGTGGACGCGTCAGGATTCTCAACGATGGCGGGCGTCTGGGCGATCAAGCCGATGGTGGTGTCAACCGTAGTCGAGGGTGCAGAGGGAAGCACCTGTTCGACGGCGGCGGTGACCTGCGCGGCGGGCGAGTCCATCTGGGCGACGGCAGCGACGCCCGAAGGAACTCGCTTGAGCTGGAAGCAGGAGCGACAGAGCACCGGCCGACCCTGTGTGGGCTTGAACGGAACAGTGGTCTCGACGCCGCAGGCCGAACACTTGGTTCGGGTTTCGGTGCGCGAAAGTGGAAGAGTGACGGCCCCGTTTCCAGTAGCTGTCCGGCCCAGGCCGGCGCGTTTGGCCTTACAGAGCTTGCAGCGCTTGGGGTCGTTTTTGAACTGCTTGTCGTAGAAGAAGAGTTGCTCGCCTGCGGTAAAGATGAACTCGTTGCCACAGTCCGAGCACTTCAGAATGCGGTCCGTGAATTCCATTGCGCCTTCTCCCATCTAACGGGATAGGGCTGAAACGTTACCAGAGGTCCAGACTCAGGAGGAGAGATCCCCAGGACGCGTGTTCAAGCCGAATTGCGAATTTTTGCAGCGGGGCCCGTCTTCTGATCTTGAGGATGCCGCGTGAGTTGGCGGCTCTCCCTGGGTTATTGCGGTGAACGGGGCGCCGAAACGCCCCGTTCACCGTCGAGTTCTTGATCTGAATCAGGTTTTCACCTGATCCCGTTACGGCTCCAGAAACTGCGTGGAGTTAGTTCTGCTCCTTACGGCCGTAGTTAGTCCTGTTCTTTACGGACTTTCTTTCGGTTCCGCTTACGAGCCAGAGCTTCCTTCACGCGACGCTTTTCGCCGGGCTTCAGATAGAAGGAGTGGCGCTTGACCTCCTTGATGATGTCCTCTGTCTGCACTTTGCGCTTAAAACGGCGCAGGGCATTCTCAAGGGGCTCGCCTTCCTGCACACGAACCTCTGCCACTTACATACACCTCCAAACCTGCCTGCTGGCGAAATTTAAGGATACGACAGCAGGCGCGAGTTTCCGCAAAAATATTCGCTTCGGGCCACGACTGTTCGCGTGTCATCGAAGCATCGAAATACGCGATTTTATTGGCAAATTTTGCGCATTCACGTATGCAATCGATTGCATGGAACAAGGCCGTCCTCTGCACGATGGATGTGTTGCGATGAAGTCTCATAAAATAGAAAGTGGCACGTTTTTTCATGTCGACTGCAACGACCTTCCCCGAACCCGCACCGCCACCGGAGATACACAGCTGTCCGAGCTGCAGCCATTGGCTTGCGGACGGTACGCTGGCGTGCCCGGACTGCAACACGTTGACTTATGGGCTTTATTTGCGCGAGTTAGCGGGGTCAGCCCAGCAGTTTGAGCAGCAGGGAAAGTGGGCAGAGGCAAGGGAGCGGTGGCGCGCGACGCTGAAGTGGCTGCCGGAGAATGCGGAGCAGGCCGCGGGGATTCAGCAGCACATTGAGCAAATCAACGGCCGGCTAAAGGCGGAAGAGGACCGTAAGGCGAAGTGGACAAAGCGGCTGGGTCCGTTTGCTCCCATTGCGCTGTTCCTGTTGAAGATCAAATCGGCACTCTTTCTGCTCTTCAAGCTGAAGTTCCTGCTGGGGATCGTGGGATTCTTCGGGCTGTACTGGGCGCTGTTCGGCTGGAAGTTTGCGCTGGGTTTTACAGGCATCATCTTCGTGCATGAGATGGGGCATTTCGTCTCTGTGAAGCGGCGTGGGCTCAAAGCGGACCTGCCGCTGTTCTTTCCTGGGCTGGGCGCTTATGTGCGCTGGTACAGCATGGGAATCTCGGTGGACCAGCTGGCCGCCATCGCGTTGGCGGGGCCCATGTATGGTCTGGCGGCAGCGTTGGGATGTCTCGCGGTTGCGTGGGGCACGCATGGCAACTTCCGGGACTTGTTCCTGGTGCTCGCGAATGTCGGTGCGTGGATCAATCTGTTCAACCTGGTTCCGTTGCTCGGACTGGATGGAGCGCAGGCGACCTATGCGCTGGGGCGCATGCAGCGTGGGCTGATTGCGCTGACCTGCCTCATCTTCTTTGGGTTGACGGTGAACAGCGAGATGAACAGCGGATATACGGGGACGCATGTTCAGTGGGTGTTCCTGTTTGTAGGGCTGGGCATGGTGTGGCGCTGCTTCACGAACGATGAGCCGGAAAAACCGCATACGGCAACGATGGTCTACTTTCTGGGATTGATTCTCGCGCTCGGTTTCCTGCTCATCCTGACACCGGTACCTGTTGGGGGACGTGTGCTTCGGTAACGCAGGGGAATTTGATCGTAGAACGTATACTGGCGCAGAATGTCGCTGCCAAAGATTCGATCTGCTGCACTAAACGAGAGAGCGAGCCGGTATTTTCCAGGCGGGGTGGACTCGCCGGTACGGGCATTTCGGGCGGTTGGCGGGGACCCGCCGATGGTGGTCCGGGCGGAGGGCGCGTATCTCTATGACGCGGATAAGAACCGGTATCTGGACCTGTTCGGTTCGTGGGGACCGATGCTGCTGGGGCATGCGTTTGGGCCGGTAGTCACTGCGGTAAAGCGCGCGGCGGACCATGGGACATCGTTTGGCGCGAGCACGCCTAGCGAGTCGGACCTGGCGGAGCTGGTGCAGCGCTGCTTTCCGTCGATGGAGCGGATGCGGTTTGTGAGCTCCGGCACAGAGGCGTGCATGTCCGCGATCCGGCTGGCGCGAGGATTCACGGGCAGGCCGTTCGTCATCAAGTTTGAGGGCTGCTATCACGGGCATGCGGACGCGCTGCTGGTAAAGGCCGGCAGTGGTGTGGCAACGTTCGGGATCCCGGGTTCGGCGGGTGTGCCGGCAGAGACCGCGATGCACACGCTGGCGCTGCCATACAACGATCTGGAGGCAGTGGAGGACGCGTTTGGAGCATTTCCGGACCAGATTGCATGCGTGATTGTTGAACCCGTCGTGGGGAATGCCGGAACGATTGCCCCGGCGCCGGGATATCTCGCGGGACTGCGGAAGCTGACACGCGAGAACGGAGCGCTGCTGATTTTTGATGAGGTGATGACGGGCTTCCGGCTGGCGGTGGGCGGAGCGCAGGAGCGGTTTGCGGAGGAGCTGGGCGAGAACGGAGCGCCCGATCTGACGACGCTCGGAAAGATTCTCGGCGGTGGTCTGCCAGTCGCTGCATTCGGCGGGCGCGCGGATGTGATGGAGCAGCTAGCGCCGCTGGGGCCTGTGTACCAGGCAGGGACGCTGAGCGGGAATCCGCTGGCAATGGCTGCAGGTGTGGCGATGATTGCGCACCTGCTGGCGTACAAGAACGAGATTTATCCGACGCTGGAGCGGACGTCGGCGGCGATTGCGGATGGTGTGGCGAAGCTGGCGGCGGACCGCGGAATTGCTCTGACAACGAATCGTGTGGGGAGCATGTTCACGTGGTTCTTTACGCCGTCGGAGGTGCGTGATTTCGCGTCGGCAAACGCTTCGGACACTGAGGCGTTCGGGCGCTTCCATCGCGGCATGATGGAGCGCGGGGTGTGGCTCCCGCCGAGCCAGTTTGAAGCGGCGTTCGTGTCGGCAGTGATTGGACGGCGCGAGGTAGAGACGATCCTCGCTGCGGCGGGAGAGGCGCTTGACGAGGTCGCGCGTTAGCTGGCGGTCACTGCGACGGGTGCTTGAGGTTTGGGCTCCATCCAGAGCTTGCCTGCAAGCATGAGTACGGCGAGAAGGATGCCGCTGACGAGGAAGACTCCGCGCACGCTGGTGTGCTGGGCGAGCAGACCGCTCAGCAGAAGGCCCGCGATCTGCGCCGAGAAGACAAACGACATTACCGTTGAGCCGACGCGGCCGAGCATAGTCTGCGGTGTCTCTTCCTGAATCATGGTTTGCGAGGGGACGATGATGCCGCCCGCAGCGAAGCCAATGAGGATGAGCGCAGGAATTGTTGTTGCAAGGAGCGGGATCGCGGCGAGCACGAATGTGCCGACAGCCATGCCGCCCAGTCCGAAGTAGACAAGTGAGGTGTGCTTCACCTTCTTCGCAGCAGCGGTGAGGACGTTGATGCCTGCGAGAAGGCCGATGCCGATCATAGCGCTGGTGACACCGAAGATCTTCTGCGAGGCGTGCAGGTTGTCGCGAACGTAGACGGCGATCATGGGCGCGAAACATCCGAGAGCAAACATGCCGGCGGCGAGTGCCGTGATCACGAAGAAGAGGGCAGCGTGGTGAAGGATGAAGTGGGCACCCTCGCGCATGTCGGCGAGGATGCGGCGGATACCGCTGAGCTCGCTGGCCTGTCTGGCCGAGTTTGCTACGGCGCTGCGAGCGGTGACGGTGAGAGCCACTGAGGCGATAAGCGAAGCCGAGGCGACGAAGCTGATGGAGTCTCCGATATAGCAGATCTTTACTCCGAGCACCGTGACGATGGTGACGGCGATGGGGCCGCCGATGATGCGCATGATGAACATCACCTGCTGCATCAGCGCGTTGGCAGAGCGCAGGCCGTGAAACGGAACTGCAGAGCGAAGTGCGATGCCCTGGGCGGGTGAGAAAAAGCTGGAAACAACGCTGATCGAGGCGAGCACAAGATAGAAGCCGGCGATCGAGTGCACCAGCAGAAGGAGCAGGCAGAGCGCCGCGCGAGTGAGATCGCTCGAGACGAGGGTGGCTTTGACGGGCCAGCGGTCGGCGAAGACTCCGCTGATGGCGCCCAGTACGGCGATGGGTGCGAGGTAGGCGATCTGGATGCCGGTGACCTGCTGCGGAGTAGCGTGCAGCTTGTAGGTCACGATGGTCATGACGGCATAGAGTGCGAGGAAATCGCCGAAGACGCTGACAACCTGTGCGTACCAGAGGCGGCGCAGCGGGACGATACGCAGCACGGCGCCCATGCTGAGAGGCTCGGGTGCGGTGGGTGCAGGAAGGGGCAGGCCTTCCGGTGTCTCGGCGGCAACGGCTTCGGCGCTCATGCGCAGTTTCTCCAGCGGATGTGTGGAGACAGTTTAAAGCAGATTGTGTGGTGCGGGTTACTCTTCGACGAGTTCGACTATTCCTCTACAAGCTCTACGAGGATCACCTGCTCGTCGTTGTCGATCTCGCGGAGTTTGACCTCGATGATCTCGCGGCGTGAGGTGGGAACGATGCGGCCGATAAATCGTGCTTCGATGGGAAGCTCGCGATGGCCACGGTCGATGAGGACGAGAAGCTGGACGCTCTTGGGTCGGCCGTGGTCGAAGAGTGCGTCGAGCGCGGCACGGATGGTGCGGCCGGTGTAGAGGACGTCATCCATCAGGATGATGTCGCGGCCTTCGATGTCGAAGCCGATCTCACCCTTCTCGACGACAGGACGGACGTCACGCGTCGAGAGGTCGTCACGATAGAAGCTGATGTCGAGCACGCCGACGTCGACGGGTTGGCGCTCGATGGTCTCGATGAGCTTGCCGACACGCTGCGCGAGCGGAACGCCGCGGCGCTTAATGCCGACGAGGCCGATGTTGGCCGCGCCATTGTTGCGCTCGACGATCTCATGCGCGAGACGGACGAGGGTGCGCTCGATCTCCGAAGAGGACATGAGGCGGCCCTTCTCGCGGAGGCGGGTAGGGCGTGTGGCTTCGGAGTTCGTTGATGCTGGGGTAGAGGCTTCGCTCATGACTGCCCATGATGATAGCAGCGTACTGTGGGGTGCGTGTGGGGGAGCGGGTGTCGTTATCTTGTGTCGGAACGTGAGCGCAGCAGCGCGGCGAAGGCTCCGCCTAACGCGGAGAGCCCAAGATAGATGATGAGGACGAAGGCGGACATCAGCAGAAGCAGTCCGAGGCGGTCCTCAGGGATGTTAAGCCAGGCGAGCACGGACGCCTGTGCGGGGCTGCCCTGCTGCTGAATCGTCGTGCGAAGCTGAGTGAACATTGTGGCGAGCTGACTGTCGATCTGCGCGGCGTCGTGGAAGACGAATCGCGCGAAGACGAGCCCACATGCGTTGATGGTGGAGATCGCAAAGAAGATGGCGAGCCCGCAGAGAAGGCCGAGGCGTGCGCCGAAGCCTGCTCGAAGTTGCGTGGGGTGGATCTTCGCGTTGTAAACGCCGAGGACGACCACGGGGGCTCCGATGGCCCAGAACCACGCGAGGAGGATCACCGGCGGAAGGGCGAAGGAGACGAGCGTAAGCCCTGCGGCAAGGGCTCCGGCGAGCGCAGCGTAGCGGATGGCCGCGGGCCAGACGACGGCATCCGGATGCGCTCCCAGGACGCTGCCGGGGAGACCGGATTCGAGAACTGCGCGTTGCTTCTGCGCCTCGGCGAGGAGCTCTTCGGAGACGGTTATCTGGGGAGCGCCACAGTTGTAGCAGAAGACAAGGCCGCCCTCATGCTCATCGGCGAGCGTTGCGTGACATCGAGGGCAATTGCGAGGGGGCACACTTTGAGGCTACCGGAGGTATGCGTCGGCCCGCAACGCAGGAGAATCGGACGCAGGCGATCTATTCGCTGTCGGACTGATCGTGATGGCTGGGAAGATCAAGGGCGACGAGGCCGATCTTCGTTCCGCCATCCTTCGCCTGAATGCCGGCAATGTGCATGTGGCCCGGTGAGCCGGCGCGAAGCTCGACTTGATTATCGCCGTCGCTGACGTGAATCTCGTGGCGGCCATGGTCGTCGTTGCAGGTAAGTCCCTCGGCCGTGCGAGTGGGCTGACCGACAGCTTTGTCGCCGCGGCATTCGAGGACGTCGCCGTAGTGCGCCATGTCCTTGCGATAGAACGCCTCGACTTTGTCGGGTGAGTCGGGTGTCTGGAAGGAGGCGGCTTTGACGCCGATATGGAAGTCGCCGAAGTTGAGATTGATGTCGGCGGCGTCATTCTTTTTGCCGTCGTGTTCCTTGAGCGGGACGGCTCCAGGATATGTGCTGAGCCCGATGCCGGCGATGTTCGCGTCCTTATCGGTCTTGATGTGCATCGAGCCGAAGGGAGTGCTCATCTGGACGTTGTCACCATCGCCATGTTTGTTGTGAGAGATTCGGCAGCCGGCGAGGAGCATGCAGGCCGCTGCGGCGAGCACGGATAGTCGAAGCGCGGTCATAGGGTTCGTCAGATTCAGCTGGTTCATGATCCAAAGGACCTCAGCAGAAAGCTCTGGGCCGGAGAACACACCGGCTCTTCGGGAAGGATACGCCGTTGGGAGGCAAGTGGTTCCATGGATTAGGTTTTCCGAGGCCTGAAGGCCGCGTCTTTCAGCCGCAGACGGGGTTACACTGAAGCGCCGGACTGAGCGCCGGGAGGATGGATATGAGCCGCAGGGGATGGATCACAGGGGCTTTCAGGTCGTCGGCGATGTTGATTGCGCTGGGGTTGGTGCTATCGGTGACCGCGCAGCAGCCGGATGCGAGCCAGGGATATCCGCCGCCCGGTCAGGACAACGTTGACCAGGGTCAGATGGCTC
>DATNAU010000029.1:0-31363 GCA_035572415.1 Acidobacteriaceae bacterium | reverse complement strand
TGCGGTTGGCGGCAATCGCTTCCCTCTGTATCAGCCCGCTGGATTATGGCTTCCGTTCAGTATTTCATTGAACTCGATCTTTTGAATTCAGCCGCGGATGTCGCGTGATGTGGCGCGAGCGACGCTAGGCTGCTGGCACCGGGCCGCTTCCAGAACCGCGCCGTCGCCGGCGCCCCCACGAATATGCAAGGCGCGCCAGCAGGCCGGACACCAGATATCCGATCGCGAGGACCATCAACATGATCTGCGACTTCCACGCGATGAGCGCGCCGATAAGCGCCAGCAGCGCGACGATCTGAAACGGCTGGCGGCCACCCTCTGTAAGCTCCTTCGCACTCCAGAAGCGCCAGTTGCTGACCATCAGGTAGCCGGTGAAGAGAATCAAACACAGCCACGTTAATGCGAGCCAGGGATTATCAATGGGCGCACCGTTGAAACAGTGCACCACTGCGGCGACCACCCCTGCGCCCGCCGGAATGGGCATCCCGACGAAATACTTGCGGCCGGGCTTGCCGGGGTTGCGCGGCTGGGGATTGACGCTGATGTTGAACCGCGCGAGCCGGCTTGCTCCGCAGATGACAAAAAGGAAGCAGACGAAGACGCCGGCATGGATGACGTTGCCCCGCAGCACCGGATCCCCAGTTACCGGCAACATGCGGAAGCCCCAGATATATGCCAGCAGGCTGGGGGCAACGCCGAAGGTGATGACATCGGCCAGTGAATCGAGTTCGCGGCCGAAATCGCTGGCTGTATTGGTAAGCCGCGCGACGAAGCCGTCAACGCCATCCAGCAACGCCGCAATGCCGATCGCCAGCGCAGCGCGATCGAAGTGGCCCGCGTCGGCAGCCGATCCCTGAATGCTTTGCGTGATCGCGTAATACCCCGCGGCAATGTTGCCCGCAGTAAAGAGCGACGGAAGAATATACATCCCGCGGCTGGGATGCCGTCTCGCTCGCGGCATGCGCGGTGTGCCGGCGACCGGGTCGGGCGTCATGGGCGCGCCGAAGCCTCCGCGAGTTGCGCAGTCTGGGTGGCCGTCTGCGGCAGCACCGCGAGCACGGTCGAACCTCCGCGCACCCGTGTGCCTCGTTTGACTTGCGGTACGGCCTCGGCGGGCATCAGCACGTCGGTACGCGACCCGAATTTGATCATACCGACGCGCTGGCCGCGCTCAAGGCGGTCGCCAGGCTTCACCGTACAGACGATGCGACGCGCAAGCAGGCCGGCAATCTGTTTATAGCTGATCTCATACCCGCCGGCGTCGATGACGACAAGCGTCTGCTCGTTGAGCAGACCAGACTCCGGCTTCATCGCGTTGAGGAATGCTCCTTCGCGGTGTTCGACCACTTTGACGGTGCCGGAAACGGGGGAGCGGTTGACATGCACGTCGAACACGTTCAAAAAGATACTGAGCCGCAGGCGGCTACCCGCAGTGGTTTCAATCCAGTCGGCCTCAGTGACGACCCCGTCGGCGGGCGAGACAATCTCACCGGGGCCTGCGGGAATGGTACGTTGCGGATCGCGAAAAAACCAGAGAAAGAACAGCGCCAATAACACCGGCGGCACCACCCATCCGACGGTATGCGTCAGCAACCAGACAATGACTGCAACAAAGCCCAGTCCCAGCGCATACAGATAACCATCCTTGACCATATCTTCCTCATTATAAGCCGCCAAACAGGTTGTCCCATGCCGATTCCGAATGGGCTCGTGAGAGAATTCTTCGCAGGAACATACGATCGCTGGACGACATTTTGAGTCCGGGCCATATGGAAGGACTCCAATTTTCGTGTCGCTCTTTTCACCTCAGATGACTCGTCTTCGACCCCGAACCTTCGCGCTCGCATCCCTCGCACTCTTTCTGGCAGCCGGAGTTGCATGCGCTGCGCAGTCTTCCGTGCCGCGGCTGAACGACCCCGCGAACCTCGCAGGGGAGCGCGTCTCCGCGCCGGACCTCGCCGATACCCTGCCGATCGATCATGGTGCACCGGCGCTGGAGCAACTGCTGCGCAAGCTGCGCACGCGCGAATCGTTCATGCTGATCGTCGCGCATCCGGACGATGAGGACGGCGGCATGCTGACCTATCTCTCGCGCGGCCAGGGCGCGCGGGTGGCCACGCTGACGCTGACCCGCGGCGAGGGCGGACAGAACCTGATGTCGGGTGACTTCGAGGACGCGCTCGGCCTGATCCGCACCCAGGAGCTTCTGGCGGCAGACCGGTACATGGGCGTCAACCAGTTCTTCGGCACCGAGGTCGACTTCGGCTTCTCGAAGACAAAGGAAGAGTCGTTCGCCAAATGGACGCGCGAGCGCGTGCTCTACGACGCGGTGCGCGCGGTGCGGCTCTATCGGCCGCTGGTGATCGCGAGCGTGTTTGTGGGCGGACCAACGGACGGGCATGGGCAGCACCAGGTGTCAGGCGAGATCGCGCAGGAGGTCTTCAACGCGGCAGGCGATCCGAAGGTCTTCCCTGACCAGATCGCGCAGGGGCTTGAGCCCTGGCAGCCGCTGAAGGTCTATGCGCGCGTGCCGTTCGCTCGTATCGATGCACAAGGAATGTATGACTCGGCAACTGGCGAATACTCTATGCCGCGTTTTGAGAACTACGTAACCGGAAAAGTGGCGAATACAGTCCCGAAGGAGAATGTCGTGGTGCCTGAAGGCGCCACGGATGCGCTGCTGGGCGGCCTGAGCTATGTGCAGTTCGCACGCGAGGGGCTGGCGCTGCAGAAGACTCAGATCGGTCCAGGTGTGCGTCTGGCGCGGGCGGGCGCGTTCGATGTGCGTTATCACCGCTATGGGTCGCGCGTGATTGGCGCGGACGGAAAGCCGCAGGCGAACGATGGCGACAGCACTGGAGCGGAATCAGGGTTCTTCGCGGGCATCGACACTTCCCTGCCCGGAATCGCAACGCTTGCTCCGGAAGCTGCTGAAAAAATTCGTCCGGCGCTGGAGAAGATCGACGCGCAGATTGCGGATGCGCAGGCGAAGTTCGATGCGAACCATCTTGACGCGATCGCACCACGACTCCGCAATGCCCTCGTCGGCATCGACGAGATGATCCACGGGCTTGAGGACGCGAAGGTAGCCGACCTTCCGGCGGTCGAGAGCTACAGCGTGCTGCACGAGCTGCGCATCAAGCGCGTGCAGTTGAACAATGCGCTCGTGCTGGCGCTGGGACTATCGATCGCGGCGCCGGTTGCGGCGACCGACTTGCCGGCGAACTCCGCGGCGTCGACGACCATGACGTTGAAGGAATCGTCAGCGGATCCTGTCCAGTTACTTCGGTCGTGGGGTCGCGGCGCGCTCCAGGACGGCACGGCATCCGGCCCAGAGGCACCGAAGACCGCTGCTCTGTCTACGCCAGTGCAACGCCAGTGTGTTCTGGCGGCTTCAGAGACTTCCGAATCGCGTCCATATTTTTCTCGCAAAGATATTGAGCAGCCCTATTACGACGTGAGCAATCCGGCGCTGCGCAATGCGCCGATGACTCCGCCCGCATTTACCTGCTGGGCTGAAGTCGAATTCGGCGCGGCGCATTTGACGCTTGGCGCCGTAGTTGGTGAGGCCGTTCAAGCTGCGGAGTTTGTTCCGCCGGTGTCCGTTGCTCTGGATCGTCGAGCGGAAATTCTTCCCGACGACAAGAGCGAACTTGGGTTCCGTATGTCCTTGCGGCCGCCCCATGTGGCAGTCGCCTCTGAAGGGTCGGGCGCACCCGCGGACTGGAAGCCGATCGCTGCAAGTCCACAGGAGAACCTTGGCGGTCACAGGGAGTTTTTATTCCGGGTACCCGCCGCCAACCGCAAAGCCGTTACCCTTCATCCTTTCGTCCGATTGAAAGATGGCCACGACTACTCTGAGGGCTATCGCGCAATCGGCTACGGCGACCTGCCGCGCACGAACTTCTACACGCCGGCGACGCTCAAGGTTGTGCCGGTAGACGTCACTACCGCGCCGAATCTCAAGATCGCGTATCTGCCGGGCACGGGCGATGACGTTCCTGCGGCGCTTCGGGAGCTTGGCGTTGAGCCGCGGATGATTACGGTTGCCGATCTGACGCCGGAGAACCTCAAGCAGTATGACGCCGTGGTCCTCGGGGTGCGCGCGTATGAGGCGCACCGCGAACTTCTCGCCGCGAATGATGTTCTAAACACCTATGCTGCGGCGGGTGGCGTGGTCATCATGCAGTACAACACGCGCTTGCCGTCCGGAATCGGGCCATACTCTCTCACGCTCGACCACACAGAAAACGTTGTGGACGAAACTGCTCCAGTCTCGATTCTCGATCCATCCGAGCCGCTGCTCCAGTGGCCCAACAAAATCACGGCAGCCGACTTTTCCGGCTGGGTTGAAGAACGCGGGCATGGCTTCATGAGTTCGTGGGACTCGCATTACAAGGCGCCGTTGGAGACACATGATCCTGGCCAGAGACCGCAGCAGGGCGGGCTTCTGGTGGCGCGCACCGGCAAAGGCGCGTGGATTTACGTCGCGTTTGCGCTCTATCGGCAGTTTCCGGAGGGCGTGCCCGGATCGTACCGGCTGCTGGCGAACCTGATCAGCGCTGGCAAAGAGGCTCGCTGAAAGGTAGCGCTTGCCCTTTTTCGCGTGCGATTTTTTTGTGGGTATCTTGGCGGCGAAAGCATCTGGAATGTGAGACTTGCGCGATGGCAAGGTTCCCAAAATATTGATTCCAGACGGTTTGCCCACAAAATATTGAATCCAGAGGCTTTAGGGCTTTACCATCCGCTCTCCCGAACGATTCGAGCCCCGAAAGAAGAAGCCGGACGCTTTGCCAGGCGGTCTCTGCGATCTATCTAGTATCTATTTTACCGTGCGGAGCAAAACTGTTCTGCCACTCTCCAAAAAGAAATTATCGGCCATCGATTCAGATGTTTAAGTGCGATTTCCTAGATCAGAGAGACTTGACACAGGAAACTGAGAGCGGCGGAGTTGCTATTCACGGCCGCGTTTTTTGATCTCGACGTTCAGGCGCTTGATCTTCTGGTTCAAGGTGGACAGCGGGATCTTGAAATACTCCGCGGCTTCGGTCTGGTTCCAGTGGCAGCGCTCCAGACGGTCGGCAATGATGCGGCGCTCAATGTCCTCCATCACGTCGAAGAGACTGGTATCGGGACGATGATCCAGGATGTTGGAGGTATAGGCGTTGCCGGTCAACGATGCGGGCAGAAGATCGGGCGTGATGGTCTTGGTGGTCGAGAGCACGACGCCACGTTCCATGGCGTTTTCCAGTTCGCGAACGTTGCCGGGCCACTCGTAATCCATCAGGATGCGCAGGGCGTCGGGCGAAAGCGCAGGGGTAGGCTGATTGTTTTCCTCGGCGTACATCTTCAGGAAGTGCGCCGCGAGCAGCGGTATGTCCTGACGGCGCGCACGCAAGGGCGGCAGTTCAAGGCAGATGACATTGAGGCGATAGTAGAGATCTTCGCGGAAGCGGCCTTCCTTTACAGCCTGGGTGAGGTCGACGTTGGTCGCGGCGATGATGCGCACGTCTACCTGGATCTCCTGCGTGCCGCCGAGATGCATGAAGCGGCGGTCCTGCAGCACGCGGAGAATTTTGGCCTGCATGTCGATGGACATGGTGCCGATTTCGTCGAGGAAGAGGGTGCCGCCGTTGGCGACCTCGAAGAGTCCTTTCTTTGCAGTGAGGGCGGAGGTAAAGGCCCCCTTCACGTGTCCAAAAAGCGTCGATTCGAGGAGGTCGGGCGGCACGGCCCCGGTATTCACGGGAACGAATGGCTTGTCACGCCGGGGCGAGTTGGCGTGCAGCGCCTTGGCGATCAGTTCCTTGCCGGTGCCGCTTTCGCCCTGAATCAGTACTGTGGCGCGGGCCGGCGCAACCTGCGCGATGGTATCAAAGAGCCGCAGCATCGGCTCGCTCTTGCCCACGATGTTCTCAAAGTTATAGCGCTGCTTGAGGGCGCGTTTGAGCTGGACGACCTCTTCCTCGGCGCGGTGCTTGGCGATGGCGGCGCGGATGTCCGCGAGCAGCTTCTCGTTGTCCCAGGGCTTCTGAACGAAATTCTCCGCACCGGCGCGGATGGCATCCACCACATTGGAGACCGTACCGAAAGCGGTGATCATGATTACGGGCAGCGAGCGTTGCATCTCCAGGATCTTCGGCAGCAGCTCCAGGCCGCTCTCGCCGGGAAGGGCGAGGTCGAGCAACAGCAGGTCGAATTCGCTGTGGGCGAGCTGATCGAGGCCGGACGGGCCATCGATGGCAGCGGTGACCTGGAAGCCTTCCAAGGTAAGCAGTTCTTCCAGCGATTCGCGGATAGCCGCCTCGTCGTCGATGATCAGGATGCGTGCGGGACCTACGATCCGGGCGTCACGTGCGTCCGCGGAGGATTCCGTTTCAGGCTTGAGGTCTGCCGTCGCTTCTGCCATTGCTCCTACTTCCCTTTTCCCGTTGCGACGTGAGTTTCTCGATTGTGTCGCATTCTTCTATCGCTTGCGCAACTGCCATGCCACTATACCGGCAGCACGCTGCCTTCCGTCTCCATCTCGGGCGCAGCCGCCGGCACATTCCGCACGGTGCTCGGCACGGGGAACTCGAGGCGGAATGTCGTACCCGCACCGACCTTGCTCTCAACGTGCATCTTGCCGGAGTGCTCCTGCATGATTCCATAGCTGACGGCAAGGCCGAGGCCGGTGCCTTTGTGCTGGCCGTCGCGCGGCCGGGTTTTGGTGGTGAAGAATGGATCGAAGATGCGCTGGAGATGTTCCGGCTCGATACCACTGCCGCAGTCGCGAACGACGATCCATACGCGCCCCCCGGCCTGTTCCGTGGCGATGCGAACCAGCGCATTGACAGACCCGTGCATCGCGTCGCGCGCATTCAGGAGCAGGTTGAGCATGACCTGTTGCAGCTTGCCCTCGTTGCCGTGAACGCGCGGAAGGTTTACATCCAACCGTGTCTCTACACTGATTCGCGCGGTCTTGAACTGGTGATCGAGCAGCGTAAGGGTATCGCTCACCAGGCGATTGAGGTCGACGAACGCAAACTCCGCGCCGCCGGTGCGCGAGAAGTTCAACAAGCCGTTGACGATCTCCGAGGCGCGGAATGTTTGCTGTGTAATCTTGTCCAGCACCGGCGCCAGACGCTTGTCGGTTTCCATCATGGGCCGCATCTGTTTGGCCAGCATTTGCGTATAGCTGGAGATGACGGCCAGCGGCGTATTGACCTCGTGCGCGACCCCGGCAGCGAGCAAGCCGATAGAGGAGAGTTTCTCCGCCTGCGTGAGTTGCGTCTCGAGTTCGATACGATCGGTGATGTCATCGACGAGAACGATGCGGCCAATGACGGCGAAGTCGCGGGTCAGCAGCGGCGCAATGGCGATATTGGCCACACGGATCTCACCCGAGGGCAGCGCCAGCTTGACCTTGTAGAAGGTGTGCGTACCCTGCTGGCCGCGCACGCTGTCAAAATGGGCGATGAACTCCGCGCCAAAGATGGAGGTGAGCGGCTGGTTCAGCGCCTCGGCGCGCGGGCGGGCGTACATCACCTCCATCTGCGCGTTCCAGCTTTCGATACGGTCTTCCAGATCGACAGCGAAGATGCCGACGTGGATGGATTCCACGATGTTTTCGTGGAACTCCTTGAGCTGTTCGAACTCGGAGACCTTCTGCTCCAGCCGGCGATAAAGCTGTGCATTCTGGATGGCGATGCCGATGTATCCAGCCAGTGAATTGAGGACTTCCATGTCTTCACTGGAGAGGAAATCGTCGGCGTCCGTGCGGCCGAGACCAAGCACGGCGACCGTGCGCGCGCCCATGCCTTCACGGCTGGCCACGCGGCAGGGAAGATAGTAGTTCAGATCCAGCGAGCGGACAGCGCGCCGCTGGGGTCCATCGAGCCGCATGACGAGCTGGGGATTCTCGAAGAACAAATGGTCGTACGAGTCTCCGCTATCGAACCTGAGAAAGCCGAGGTCGAGGGCGCGGAGCTCCTCTGCCTGCTCCGGCGCCTGCAGGTTTCCCAGGCCATGCGAGGCGGCGAGGACAAATCCGGGAGGCGCTCCATCCGCTCTCGAATCTTCTTTCAGGAACACGGCGACGCGGGTGACCAGCAGCGTCTGCGGCAGGCGCTCGACGATGGCATCCAGCAGGGCGCGCAAATCAGTCTGCGAGTTGAGGCTGCGTCCGAAGTCGATGAGGGTCTCGCGGTAGTCGAAGCTCTTGCGATCGAAGACTCGATCGACACGCGCCTGGATCATCCGCTTCAGCGGATCAAAGGACAGCCCGATGACAATGATAGCTACGATCGGCCCCCAAATACCCAGGCTGGAGTACCGCGCGCGGATGGCCTCTGAGGCGCCGGCCACTACGGCAAAATAAAGCCCGGCCAGCGCTGCCGTCGCCAGTGTGTATGTGACCCCGCGCTTGAAGATCAGGTCCACGTCCATCAGCCGGTAACGGACGATGGCCCAACTGAAGCTCAGCGGCAAGACGACCAGCGCGAGCAGAACCAGCTTGGCGAGCCATCCGGGAACGGCGACTTCGCTGAGGTAAAGAATCGCATACACCGTGAACGGCCCAACCGCCAGCAACGTGCCACGCGTGAGCCACTTCAGCTGCTGGCGCTCCAGCGGCGTTCTCGCGTGTACATATCGCGAGTAAAAGACGACCGCGGCGGCAACATAGTAAAGCGCCATATGACCGACACCGAGCTGGTCCAAACGATGATTGAGCAGAGCGGTTGCCGACCAGCTCCGGTTCGCCCAGACCTGCAGCCCGATCAGGAAGATGCCGGGTACATAGAGCAACGCGACGGCGAGCTTGCGGCGCAGCCGTATCTGTGTGCGGGCGGCGGCATCGTCCTCGGCGGCTGCATCGGAGAAGCTGAACGCGAAATGCAGGAACAGCGCCGGCTGCAACATGTTCGCGATCAGGTTGCCCCAGTGGATCATTCGATCAAACGCACCCGGATCGCCGACTTCGCGGAAGGCGTAGAGGACAAAAGAGAAGAGGCAGAAGATAAAGAAGTGGAGCGACTTCGGGGCGGTCCAGCGCCGGAAGAGCACGTAGAGACCGATCAGCAGATAAACCAGCGCAATCAGGCGCCGGCCCTCCCATGTGCTATGGTCCGCCTCTTCCAGGACGACCTGCACCGGAAACGGCTGGCTGGTGGCGCTGGATCCAGGCATGGGCCGGGCGATGGTATAGGTCGCGGAATTCCAGGAGCCGATGCCATCAATGGCACGTACCTGATCGGCCAGGCGGCGTGTGCGAATCTGGTCGGTAAGATTCTGCGTCGGCGCGATTGTTTCGAGCACGTCGCCGGCCCGAATTCCCGCGCCGCCGCCGGCTGAGTCTGCCGGGACGCGGTCGGCGCGCAGGCCGCCCTGCGTCTCCATCCAGACGATGCCGTCAGTAGGGAATTGCGAGCTTAATTCGTCAGAGAAATTGAAGCCCGCAAGCACACAGACGCCCAGCGTCGCGACAGCCAGAGCGATGGCGAGGATACGCGTCTGGAAAGCATTTCTCATGACGAAAAAGAGCCTGGAAGGTCGCCCGGCAATCGTCTTTCTCGATCTGGGGCAATATACATAGTAAGCAAGTCACTCGCCAAAGAGCGAATCTAAGTAAGTCAAAGGACTGGCGCTATATGCCGCGCTGGCCATACGGATAATCATAACTGCTTCCATTTACTGGAGAACGGGCCGGCAAAATCGGGTGAGCGTTTTCGCAATTGGATGCCGGCAAAGCTCCTTTTCCGCTCCATGACCTGTGATGCCTTAGACTCTGTACTGCCGGACGCAGTCATCTGCCTCGGCGATCCATGACGATGCCCTCTTTCATCGGCCCCACTCTGCCGCCGGATTTCAGCGAATTCGCCGGGAACACGCCAGCGGTTGAAGGCTTGCGAACGGCCATCGCCGCAGGGCGGCTGCCACACGCGTTGGTGCTCTCCGGGCCGGCGGGTGCGGGCAAATACACGCTGGCACTGATGCTCGCGATGGCGATCGAGTGCGAGCGCCAGCCGCGCGCTCTGTGGTCGAACGGGCAGTCGCTGGCGGGTTTCTGCGGGCACTGCGGGAACTGCACCCGGATTGCACAGGCTGCGAATCTGGAGGAACAGGTCGCCGCCGCGGTGGCTGCGCGTGAGGAACTCCGCGAGACGGACAAGAAGGAGACGCGCGTGCTGGTGCAGCCGCATCCGGATGTGCTGATTCTGCCGCCGGACCCGCCGCAACTGCTGATCAAGCTGGGCCAGGTGCGGACGCTGATTGAGCGCGCGCATTATCTGCCGGCGGAGGCGCCGAAGCGGATCTTTATCCTCACATCGGCAGCGATGATGAAGGAGGCGGCCAACTCGCTGCTGAAGATTCTGGAGGAGCCGCCGGAGACGGTGCACATCTTTCTGCTGGCTGAGAATCCGGGCGAGTTGCTGCCGACGATCCGCTCGCGCGCGGCGCTGGTGCGGCTGGGGGCGCTGCCGACTGAGGAGATTGAATCGCTGCTGGCGCAGCGGCGGCCCGATGTGCCTGCGAAGCAGCGGGCGCTGATCGCGCGACTGGCGCAAGGGGCGGCTGGGCGCGCGCTGGGGTTCGATTTGGCGGCATACGAGGCCGCGCGCGGAGACGCGCTCGTGTTTTTAAGGAATGCGGCGGCGGCGCATGGAGCTTCCGGCGCCGACGTCGATCATACCGCGCTGTTCAAGATGACGGAGACGTATCGGGCCGGCGCGGAGGGCCAGCACAAGACGACGGAGCTGCTGCGGGCGCTGTCCCTGCTGCTGGAAGACTTGCTGATGCTCCACTCCGGGACGCCGGAGATGGTGCGCAACATCGATCTGCGCACGGAACTGGAACGACTAGCGACTGCACTCAACTTTGCGTGGATCGAGCGGGCCAGCCATGCGCTGGATCAGGTCCAGAGTGGGCTCAGGCGCAATTTGCTGCGGTCGCTTTCGCTGGACGCGTTTGCAGGGCAGCTAACTGCGTCATGATTTTGTATTCAGCGCTGAATCGGTCTATAGTGGCTGACCCGCTGACAACCGCTCGAATCTGGCAGAAGATATCCACGCCGGTTCGACACTAAAGAGCCGCAAGAAATTCATTCCTATTAAGGCGCGAACTTGTTTTGCTCGCTCGTTATCGCTGCTTTTTTTGCGGCCTAAAAGCGTCGATTTCAACTGATCGATCATTAGCGCCACTTCAACGCCTGAGTGGACGCTTCGGATGCCCAAAAAGAGCCTGGCTCGAGTAGTGCTCCACTTTACTTCAGCGAAGGCATCAAATCCTTTCGCTGCAACGATAGCGACAGTCTTAGGAGATGTCGTCTCGATTCCTGCGAGAAGCTCTCGAAGCAGATGTATCGCAAGCTCTTTGTTTTCGCGCCGACTGGTTGATGGTGCCCTAAACTTAGCAGCCGAATTCTGCCATTGGTAGTTCTCAACGCACTGAAGCATGCACAGCAATTCATCCTGAAGCGATGGGTCTTCGCGGGCTTTGAAAATACTCTCCACGGCGTTATAGCGCTCCCATAGGCGCTAGTGTAAAGAGATTGTGCTCCACAAAGTGATTGCGGAACTTGCCCTCGGGATCGTAGTGGCGCGCCAGGGCGCGAAAGTCTGCGAGGCGCGGGTAGAGGGCTGCGAGTTGTGCGGGCGGGATGGTGAAGAGTTTGCCCCAGTGCGGTCGGGCGCCGAACGGAGCGAGTTTTGCTTCGATGTGCGGGAGCAGAGCCATCACGTCGGGTGTCATCGGCTTCCAGGTGAAGTGGATGGCGAGCGAGTCTTGACGGCACGCCGTGCTGAGCCAGAGCTGATCGGCGGCGATGGTCCGGAGTTCGGTGATGAACAGCAGCGGGGCAATGCGGTCGCTCAGCGTTTGTACCGCGCGGATGGCCTCGTAGCCACGGTCGCGCGGGACCAGATATTCCGTCTGCAACTCCGCGCCGTTGGAGGGCGTGAAGTTCATGCGGAAGTGCGGCAGACGTTCATACCAGGGGCCGGGGATGCCGAGCTGCTCTGTGCAGTTTTCGGCGGAGTTGGCCTCGATCGGGTGCATGTTCTGCGTAGCGGGCTTGGCGCCGTAGAAGTCCGGCAGGATGGTCGCCTTCTGGCCGGAGGTGGTGGTGCGGTCCTTGATCCAGACTTGTGCGATTCGGTTGTTCTGCCAGTCGGTGAAAAGGCTGACGCTGTAGCCGGCGGAGAAGATCGCCTCCAGGTTGTGTTCGAGCTGATCGAACGAGAGGCCGCGATAAACGACCTGCGTCATCTCGAAGCGCGGAACGATATCCAGCGTCACGCGGGTGACCACGCCGAGGGAGCCGAGGGCGACGGCTGCGCCCAGAAACTGATCGCCATGCTCCTTGCGCGAGAGATGCACGACGCTGCCGTCGGCGGTGACCATTTCCAGCGCGGAGACAGCGGTCCCCAGATTGCCGTTGTGCACACCGGAACCATGCGTCGCCGTTGCGACCGCGCCGACTACGGTGATATGCGGCAGCGAGGCGAGATTGTGCACGGCGAATCCCTTCGCATCCAGCAGCGGCGCAAACGTACCGTAGCGCACGCCCGCGCCGACTGAAACGGTGCGCGCGGCGGGGTCGATGTCGATGGAATCGAAGTGCGCGAGTGAGACCTGGCGCACATCGCTGTCCGCGACGGTGTTGAAGGAGTGCCGCGAGCCGAGCGCGCGGACCTTCCTGCTGCCGCGGACGATCTCGCGCAGCTCGTCTACCGTGCGCGGCGAGTCGAGTTGGCCGGCGTGATACGTAAGGTTGCCGGCCCAGTTCGTGCAGTGCGGCTTCAGCTCTTCGATCGATCCAGGCATAGGAAAAAGAACGCCCAACGGCTTCTAGATGCGCCCGTCCATAGTCCGATGCACGGTGCGTCGGATGCATCAACGCCTGGGCAACGTGTGGCGGGACTGGAACGCCGAGAAAAGGCGCATGGGGTGTCGCTACGAGGGGATAGAGGCGGGCAGCGGCTGTTCGCACGCGTGGCAAGTGTGCTCGCCAGACATATCCCAGTCACGCATGACCAGCTGGCCGCAGGTGCAGAGCCTTATCTTCTTGTCCCAGAACTCAAACACACTCATGTCCGAAAAAATGTTCTTCAGGACGATTGGGCTCGCAACTGCGTAAACGTAGCTCGGCCTGTTACCCTTCTTTTCTTGCCTCTCGCCAACTTTCGCCACAGCCCCGGTGTCTTGCCAAACCTGTACTTTCTGCGCTGCTGCGTTCTGCGAGATTCGGAAAATATCTGCGTAGACCAGCCTCATTGTGAAGTCAGTTCGTTTTAGCTTCTTGAGGTCCTTGAGAACTGATGGCGGAACAGATTCGGCTGCGAGTTCGTCAGCAATAAGTTCAATTCCTCTTAGGATCGCCTGCTCTGAGAGCCTGGTCGCCGCCGGATCGATCTCGCTCTGCTGATCGAAGATGGCTTTACAGATGCGGATGATGTTTCGCGGCGACCCGCCGCTCAGGATGACCACCAACTCATCGAGATCGACCTTCGAGCTTATGTTCGATATGGCGGTCAGACTGTCCACCGCGTTACGACTGAAAGCCCCAAGGCGGCGAGACAACATCATCTTGAGTTGATCAGTCGACCACTTCAGGACGTATGTCTTCACCCGGTCAGGACGCGCGATGCTGCGGGCTTCATCCTCCAGCCTGTCCCACAGAAAAAACTTGAAGGCCAGCCGCTCCAGCTCTAGAAGTGGTAGATCATTGAGAATGGGGCGGATGAACGTGAACGATGAGCTTGCCTTCTCGCTCGTCAGGGTGTTTTCGTCGACCTTGTCGACAAGAACGTATGTCGATTGATATCCCAGGTTCGGTAGCAAGTTCGCAATAAATACAATCTGCGATTTTATATCGCCAATCTCGGCGAGGGCCGTCTCGAATTTGTTCAGCTCGACAGGCTTAAAGCCAATGTGGACTAGCAACGCGTTCAGCACGACGCTCACGGGACCAAGCACACTGTTCCATGCATCCTTGGCCTTCTGCGACGGGTTCTTGACGGAGGAAATTGCATCCTGCAAGGCCGACTTGTCGAGGCTCGATAGGTGGGCTCTTACCAACAGGTAGAGATAATGACGCTGTTCCGTGGATAGTTTGTCGAGCCCGGCAGTCGTGAGCGCTCCCAACGCTCCAACGAGCAGAATACGTGTCACGTTGACCAAGTGATAGTGCTGATCGACCTCAGACAATTTCAGACCAGCGGTCGGAAATTGGTTATAAGTCACGCAGAGGAATGAGTCCAAGCCGCTATTTATCTCAATTCGTCGCTTTAAAGCTGTCTTTCCGCCGCCCCTCGGGGCGAACACAATCGAGCTTTTTGGCCTATTGATATCTCCGTAGACCGCTTTAAAGAACGGCGGCTCGATGAAGTAGTCCTTTAGCAAGTCCTCTTCATCGGCATTAGTGCTTGCAAACGGATCCCGTTCAAACCCCAACGTAGTTAGTAGATCTGCATATCGCTCAGCCACGGCCCGATCATAACAGCAACTCCCGCTCACAAGTGTCCGTCCATATCTCTTGCTCGCACCACTTTCTGTGCATCTGCGCGGCTTTCAAATTTATCCACAGAAAAATCTCTATTTGCACTTGCGTACACAGATTGGCCGCGCCTAATGTTCTCAGCAATCGATGACCACGCAGTA
This sequence comes from Acidobacteriaceae bacterium, assembly GCA_035572415.1. Classification (GTDB taxonomy): domain Bacteria; phylum Acidobacteriota; class Terriglobia; order Terriglobales; family Acidobacteriaceae; genus Edaphobacter. The sequence continues at coordinate 16,723 of DATNAU010000029.1, read as the reverse complement.
GATCGTCGGTTGGATTCGAAAGGGCCCGGTAGGCAGGAACAGCAGGCGCAAGCCGAGAGTTCAATTAGCCGATCGAGCCCGCGGCGGAGCCGGAGCGGAAACCGGAGGGCGCAAGCCTGAAGGCAGACGCGAAGGCAAGCTGGACGGACGGACGGAGAGTGCAGGGCGCGAGCCAGGCACAGGAGGTTCGGAACCGGAAGGCAAGTCCGGAAGGATCGGGCGAGAAAGCGGAGGCGCAAGCCGAAGTTTTCAAGACCGGTTTGGAAGGCACCGGAAGGATGGAAGCCCGCAAGGGCACCATCCGGGAACGGGAGACCCGGCAAGTTGAAGTGAGGGCGCAAGCTCAAGCTTCAACGATAACGGGGACGCCGAGGCAGGACCGAGAGGCCGGTTCCAGAGCGGCGCGAGGCGCAAGCCGAACGCAGGCGGGAGCAGGCGAGAGGGTGGATTCTTTATGGGCGCAAGCCCGGACAGGATTGAGAGCCCGGTGGTCCACAGGCCGTTGGGAGTTGGCAGCCGCAAGAGGTGAAGGCCGCAAGGCCGGAGCAATCTGCGGAGGCACAAGCCAAAGGCCGATTGCCGGAGGGCTGGGGTAACAACCAGCACGAGGGCCAGTCGGAGCAGCAGGCGCAAGCAGGCGGCGACGGAGGGCCAAAGGCATGCCAGAGGGCCGCTTCAGAACGAAGGCGCAGAGGCGAGAGCCAAAGCACCGGAGAGAGGCAGGCCAGAAGGCTGGCCGGAAGGAATGGCAGGAGACGAAGGGCGCAATCCCCGCGTCGAGCGCCGGAACCGGAAGGCGGCAGGAAGGTTGAGCGGACGCAAAGGCGCAAGCTGGAGCAGACCTCAACCGGAGAGCGAAGCTCGCGGGAGCGTCCGAGAGGACTCAACTGAGGGCGAAACCGAAGGGCCAAGGAAAAAGGGCGAATCGAAAGATTAGCTCCGAAGGGCGCAAGCCCGAACCAAGGCACGACGGCAGCCGGAGAATCGACAGGCGGTGAGAAGTTGCAGGTTCAGGCCTGATGTGCTGGAGAAGGCGCGAGCCGGAGACCAGTTCGAGGCAGGGCCGAAGGCAGGGCGCAAGCCAAGCCAGCGGCAGCGCCGGAGGGCAGGAGCAGGCAGCGAGATTCGCAGGCAGGTTCCAAGGGTCGGCCGCAAGGCTGATCTGAGGCAGGGCCAAAGGGGAAGCGCAAGCGGAACCGTTGGCAGCGCCGCAGGGCCGGCCGGCGAGGAGAGCTGGAGAATCGGGTCCAGGAGGGCTGGCTGCAAAGCCGGTTCGAGGCAGGGCTGGAGGCGAGGCGCAAGCCGGACCGAAGGCAGCGCCGCAGGGCACGAAGGACAGCTACGCTGTGAGGCTACGTCAAGGATGAAGCGCCAGAGGCCGCGAGGTTTCTGGCGTTTTCGTTTAAGGTGCGAGCGAGTCAGCAAGTCAGCGTTTCGGTAGGGTATGCTTTGTTCGCCATGAAACGTGTCCCTATTGCCGCATCGCTCACTTCCCTGCTCCCCTTTCTCCTGGTCGCACTGCCGGGTGCGGCACAGAATGCTGCACCGGCGGCGCAGGCAGGTGCAATTCCGAGTGCTCCTGCTGCGGCGACGACAACCGCGCCGCCGAAAGGGTTTGCGCAGCAGATTGTCCTATGGCCGGATGGCGCGCCGCTGGCGCATGGCACGAGCGAGGGCGATGTACCGAAGCTCTTCACCTATCCGGCCGCGGCGTCGTTCGGCGCCGGGCCTCACGCAGCGGTCATCGTGATGCCGGGCGGCGGATACACGCATCTGGTGATGGAGCAGGAGGGCGCGTACGAGGCGCGCTGGCTGGCGGCGCATGGCGTTGCCGCGTTCGTGCTGGAGTACCGGCTATCCCCGGCGTACGTATACCCCACGCAGATGCTGGATGCCTCGCGCGCGATTCGTTACGTGCGGGCGCACGCGGCGGAGCTCGGCGTCGATCCGAAGAAGGTCGGCATCTGGGGCTTCTCGGCTGGCGGGCACCTGGCAGGCTACATGGCGACCGTGCATCACGCGGCCAATCCGGCGGCAAAGGATGCAACAGATCAGCAGTCGGACCGGCCGGATTTCGCGATCATCTCGTATGGCGGGCTGTCGCTGGACATCAATTCACTCGAAGGCAAGACGCCGATGGCGTCGATCCTGGGGCAGCATCCGACGCAGACGGTGATTGATTCGATCGATCCTGTGAAGCATGTGACGGCGGATACAAGTCCGTGCTTCATCTACTCGACCACGGCGGACCAGACGGTAAGTTCGCTGAACTCAGCGGAGTTTTACATTGCGCTGAAACGAGCGGGCGTGCCGGCCGAGCTGCACATCTTTGAGATCGGGCAGCATGGCACGCATATGGGCCAAGACGCGCGGCCAGGCCAGGAGGAGCTGAAGGTAACTCCGGAGCTGCTGATTAACTGGATGGCGCTGCATGGCTGGATGCAGCCGGGACAGCAGCCCTAAACTCCTTACAGCATTTTGCCCTAACGCGGAACCATGTCGATGGTTCCGAGCCAGGTTTCGACCAGCGCGGGCCAGTGGGTCGCGGGTAGTTTGGTGGGGCGCAGTCCGAAGGCGTGGCCGCCCTGCGCATAAATGTGCAGTTCCGCGGGGACGCCCATGTTCTTGAGCGCAATGTAGTAGACCAACGACTGATTGACGCCGTCGACGTCATCGTCTTCGTTCTGGAGGATGAAGGTGGGCGGCGCGGTTTTGGTGAGGTGCGTGGCGATGTCGGGGTTGAGTTTCGGGTCGGTTAGCTGGCGTCTGCCGCCGAAGTAGAGATGGCCAGGGTAGATGGCGACGGCGAAGTCCGGCCGGCAGCTGAGCTTGTCCGCGGCATCGACGGGTGCGTAAATGCGCTGGGTATGCACGCTGGTGGCTACGACGAGATGGCCGCCGGCGGAGAAGCCAAGGACGCCGATCTTGTGCGGATCGATGTGCCACTCGGCAGCATGCAGGCGGACGAGGCCGAGAGTGCGCTGCGCGTCTTCCAGCGCGATCGGCGATTCCGGGTATGCGCCCCAGTATCGCGTCTTGTGCGGAGCGGGCACGCGATACTTGAGCAGGATGCAGGTGATACCCTTCGGCACCAGCCAGTCACATACCTCCGTGCCTTCTAGATCGATCGCGAGTTCCTCGTAACCGCCGCCGGGAAAGACCACGACGGCGACTCCGGTGTTCTTTCCCTTCGGCGAGTAGACGGTCATGGTGGGGCGCGTCACGTTGCGAATGCCGGTGGCCGGCTTGCCGGCGATGAAGTCCTTCGGGTTGGTCGAGGTCTCCGCCCGCTCCGGGCCGTCAACTTTCTGAAGGTCCGGCGGCGTGCGGGGCCAGATGGGAATCTGGGTATGGCCGGGCGACGGTTGCCAGACGGTGGTCTGCGCATCCAGACCTGCAGATGCGAAACAAAAGCAGAGGGCGAAGGTAAGGAATTTCATTTGCGCGCTCGTGCGGTGGGGATTCCGGCATCTGCCGGGAGAGCCATGGTATCGGCGGCCACCAGTGCGCAACGAGCGAAGATGGAGCGAGTATCGACTAAGGCAACTAGAATCGGGTGTGTGTGCGGGCGATATTACCGGCGGTCGGACAAGCAGCGGATTGCGGAGGCATTCCATCTGGGCAGGTTGCCGGAAGACTTTGTGCTTCCGCCGGACTATAACGTCGCGCCATCCACATTCCAGCCGGTGATTCGCGCGGAGAAGGAGACGGGCGAGCGCGAGCTGGTGCTGATGCACTGGGGCATGGTTCCTTACTTCGCGAAGAGCGCGGCGGAGTTCAAGGGCTTCAGCACGATCAACGCGAAGGCGGAGACTGTGGCCACGAACGCGATGTGGCGGAGGCCCTTCGAACGACGTCGATGCCTGGTGCCGATGGACGGCTTCTATGAATGGAAGCGGGTGGATGCGAAGACCAAGCAGCCGTTCGCGTTCGGGATGCGGGACGGGGAACCTTTCGCGCTGGCCGGGCTGTGGGACGCGTGGAAGGGGCCGGACGGTGCGTGGCTGCAGAGCTATGCAGTAATCACGACGGACGCGAATGAGCTGATGGAGCCGGTACACAATCGCATGCCGGTAATTCTGAAGCCGGGCGAGTACGACCGCTGGCTGGCGAGAGATGATGAAGGTCAACCGCCCACGAGTCTATTGCCTCTGTTGCGGCCGTTTGATGCGGAGAAGATGGAGCGGCATGCGGTCGATCCGCGTGTGGGGAATGTGCGCGTGAATGAGCCAAGATTGTGCGAGACGTGGTCGTGTCCGCCGAACTCGGCGTGATGCGGCGTCGCGCTAGAACCTGAGCGTGGGGCCGAAGGTGACGCGCAGGTTATTGTGCGCGCCGTTGTTCACCCAGATTTCATCGCCAGCTTCCACGCGAATGCCGAGCGGACCGGCGAAGAACTCAATGCCGCCGCCAGGGTATGCGGCGAAGTGCGTCGAATCGTTTCCGAACTCGTTGAACGAGCTGCTGAAGGTCGAGCCCGATGGCGCGTTGTTGCTATAGGTGAATCGGATAAATCCGCCCTTCGCTGTCAGGAAGGCGCGAATCGGGCCGGAAGTGCCGACCTGGAACTTTGGTCCGAAGAGGCCGGTGAGCGGACGTAGGCTGCTGGTGACAGTGGTGCTCGTCGTGGTGGTCCCGGTACGCGTGGTGAAGGTGTTGGTGTAGTTGCGCTCAAAGTCGTAGTTCATCTCCGCTTCGAGCTGGACATTGGGATGAACGTTGATGCCAACGCGGGCGCCGATGCCGAGATAGTTCACGGCAGAGGTGTTGGCCGGCGACACGCGGAAGAGGTCGCCATAGGCGCCCAGCTCAACATGATTATTGGCGTACGGGTGTTGCGCGCTGGTGGTGGCCTGGGCGGAAACGCTGGAAGGAATCGCAAGCGCAACAGCAAGCGACGCAAGAACAAGTAAGTTCTTCATGATGGCGCTCCAAGATGTGATCCTGCGACAGCGAACGTCGCTCGTTCGTGACGAACAAGGGTCGTGCTGCAGCCGGCCGGGCGCACAAAAAGAGATGCACAGAGAAAATGCGAGGTTTGCCTGGGGGGCGATGTGGGTTTGGTCGTGCGGAAGGAGCGGAATTCGTGTGTGGCGGGCGACATTTCAAGCAACGGCGCGCTCACTGCACGGGCATCCTATATGGATGACAAGGAGGGGTGCAACAATGCCGGACAAAGAGACGATGGAAGCGGCGAGAGAGGACCTCCGCGAGGGCAAGTCGCCCTCGACGGCGGCCGGAGAGTTTGTGCGTGAGGAGATTGAACACGTGCGCGAGGGCAAGCATGGCGCGCGATCCACGAAGCAGGCGATTGCGATCGGACTGAGCAAGGCGCGGCGGGCAGGGATTCCGCTGGGCGAGCCGAATCCGAAGACGACCAGCGCGGAGACGCGGCACAAGGCGGCGCAGGATTCAAAGCGCGGTCGGGAGCATCCGGTGACGGGCGAAGAGGGCATGACCAAGCGAGGACGCGCCCGGCTGGCCGCGATGAAGAAAGAGCCGAAGAACACCGTGTCTCATGCGGCGCTGTCGAAGCAAGCCAAGAGCGCCGCGCGCAAGCGCGGCCAGACGGTGCACAAGAAGGCGGCCTGAGGAATGTTAGCGGGCGGTGAGTTTGCGCGGCCGCCCACCAAGAGAGCCATTGGCACGGGCGGCAGCGCGTTTGGGTGCGCTGCGCGATTTGCCTCCGCGAGCGCCGAGGCGAGCAGCCATCCATTTACGAGATCCGAAGATGCCCTCAAGAAGCGATGGTATCCAAAGATCGGCGTCGAGTTTTTCGAAGTGCAGGCCCAATCCTGATGGAGTGAGTTCCACGTCGCTGAGTTGCGCGGCAGTCGCGCCTTCCAGGCCCTGAGCATCTTCGGGCGAGAAGAAGATGCCGAGACCGTTGGAGAGTTTGATAATTACATTTCTTGTTTTGCGGTCGTAATGGGCCGCAGTTGCAAAAGGGGTGCTGGCGCGTAGTGCATCCATGCGCTCGCCCGCTTCCTTGAATTCCTTACTCGTAATTCCCATGGATCTCCTTCCATGCCGCGCAGAGCGCAGCGACGTGCGGTACGAGCTTCGTCTGCATGCGCGTCAGTTCCCTCTTCTTGAAGCGAAAGTTGCCGCGAAGATCGGGTGGCCCATCAGGGCAGTTCAGATAGAAGAGCGCTTCCTTACCAGCGCCACGTATATGCACGTGAGCGGGGCGATGGTCGCTGGTGTAAATCATGACGCGAAACCCGTCAATTCTCAGCAGGGTCGGCACGGAAAAAAGAATAACATAAACCCAAGCGATTGGGTTTATAGAGAGTTTGAATTTTCATTCTGGCTGTGCCCTAAAGCAAGATACCCCACGTCTCAGAAACGAGACGTGGGGCACCCGATGGGTTGAAGCCGTTTACTCTGCCGCCAGTTCTTCCTGTTCGCCTTCCATGCGCATGAGTTCAAGTTCGCGCTCTTCGGCTTCGATGGCGGATGCGACCTCCTGCTGCACCTGGGCAGCCGCGGCTTCGAGCTCCGGTGAGAGCGCGACGTTGCGGTAGTGCTCCATGCCGGTGCCGGCAGGGATGAGGCGCCCGACGATGACGTTCTCCTTGAGGCCGCGCAGCGTATCCACCTTGCCCGAGATCGAGGCTTCGGTAAGCACGCGGGTGGTCTCCTGGAAGCTCGCCGCCGAGATGAACGAGTCGGTAGAGAGCGAGGCTTTTGTAATTCCCAAGAGCAGCGAACGTCCGATGGCGGGACGTCCGCCGTTCATCAGCACGCGCTCGTTCTCCGCGTTGAAACGGAAGCGGTCGGTCTGCTCTTCCAGCAGGAAGCTGGAGTCGCCCACGTCCTCGATCTTGACCCAGCGCAGCATCTGGCGAACGATCGTCTCGATGTGCTTGTCCGAGATGGCGACGCCCTGCAGACGGTAGACCTCCTGGATTTCGTTGACGAGGTACTGCTGCAGCGCGCGCTCGCCGAGGACTTCCAGAATGTCGTGCGGGTTGCGCGGACCGTCGATCAGAGCATCGCCGGCGCGCAGCCGCTCGCCTTCCTGCACGTTGATGTAGACGCCGCGCGGCACGGTGTATTCCTCTTCCTGGCCGTTGTCCGCGGTGACGTAGACCTTGCGCTGCCCCTTGGAGATTTCGCCGAAACGGACTACACCGTCGATCTTGCTGATGATTGCCGGGTCGCGGGGCTTGCGGGCCTCGAAGAGCTCGACCACGCGCGGCAGACCGCCGGTGATGTCCTTGGTGCGGGTGGTCTCGCGCGGGATCTTGGCGAGGATATCGCCGGGGAAGACCTCATCGCCGTCGGCGACCATGAGGTGGGCCCGCGAGGGCATGAGGTAGCGCTTGTTCCCGTTGGCCGCCTTGATGAGGATGGCGGGCTGGCGCTTCTCGTCGGGCGAGTCGCCGACCACGAGACGCGAGAGGCCGGTAACTTCGTCGACTTCCTCGTTGAGCGTGACGCCCTCCTGCAGGTCCTTGAACTGGACGGTGCCGGCGATCTCCGTGAGCAGCGAGAAGGTGTAGGGGTCCCACTCGCCGAGCGTCGCGCCGAGTTCGACGCGCGCGCCGTCCTCAACCCTCAGCTTGGCACCGTAGACGATGGCGTAGCGCTCGCGCTCGCGGCCCTTGTCGTCGATGATTGCGATGGAGCCGTTGCGGTTCATCGCGACCAGGCTGCCGTCCTTGGAGCGGACGGTGACGAGGTTGATGAAGCGCACAGTGCCGGCGTTCTTGGCCTCGAGGTGCGAGGCGTCCGAGACGCGCGACGCGGTGCCGCCGATGTGGAAGGTACGCATGGTGAGCTGGGTGCCGGGCTCGCCGATGGACTGCGCCGCGATGACGCCGACGGCCTCGCCCATCTCCACCATCTTGCCGGAGCCGAGGTTGCGCCCGTAGCAGAGGATGCAGACGCCGCGCTTGGACTCGCAGGTGAGCACGGAGCGGATCTTCACTTTCTCAATGCCGGCAGCCTGGACCGCGGAGGCGAGGTCTTCGTCGATCTCCTGGTTCACGTCGACGATGGTCTTGCCCTCGTAGTCCTTGAGCTTCTCGAGCGAGACGCGGCCGATGATGCGGTCGCGCAGCGGCTCGATGGTCTCGCCGGCCTCGATAATCGGGGTGACGTAGATGCCTTCGACGGTGCCGCAGTCGTGACCGGAGATGATGACGTCCTGCGCCACGTCGACGAGGCGGCGGGTGAGGTAGCCGGAATCGGCAGTCTTGAGTGCGGTGTCGGCGAGGCCCTTGCGCGCGCCGTGCGTGGAGATGAAGTACTGCAGCACGGTGAGGCCTTCACGGAAGTTCGCCGTGATGGGGGTCTCGATGATTTCGCCGGAAGGCTTGGCCATCAGGCCGCGCATGCCGGAGAGCTGGCGGATCTGCTGCTTGGAACCGCGGGCGCCGGAGTCCGCCATGATGTAGATCGGGTTCATGGCGCCTTCCTTGTCGGCCTTCTTCATGTTCGAGAACATTTCGTCGGCGACGCGCTCGGTGACTCCCGACCACATCTGGATGACCTTGTTGGAACGCTCGCCGTTGGTGATGGCGCCGTCCAGGTACTGCTGCTGGAGCGCGAGCACCTGCTTTTCAGCGTCGCCCACAACGGTGTACTTGGTCTCCGGGATCACCATGTCGTCCAGGCCGACCGAGAGGCCGGACTTGGTGGCATAGCGGAAGCCGAGGTCCTTGATGCGGTCGAGCGTCTTGACCGTAATCTCAAGGCCGAGGTTCAGGTAGCAGTAGTTGACCAGCTGACCGATGCCCTTCTTCTTAAGGAGACCATTGACGTAGGGCATGCCCTCGGGCAACGCATCGTTGAAGATGGCGCGGCCGACCGTGGTGGAGATGAACTGCTTGTTGAAGTGGACCGGCTCGGTGTGCGTCAGGTCCTGGTCGTCGTAGGCAGTGGTCATATCCAGCACGGGGCCGGTGTAGCGCAGGCGGATCGGCGTCAGCGTCTCCACCTGCTTCGCCTCCAGCGCCATGTAGACCTCTTCGATGTTGGCGAAGGTGCGGCCCTCGCCGCGCGCGTTCACCTTGGATTTGGTGAGATAGTAGATGCCGAGCACCATGTCCTGCGTGGGCACCGTGATGGGCTGCCCGGACGCCGGCGAGAGGATGTTGTGCGAGGCGAGCATCAGCACGGACGCCTCGATCTGCGCCTCAGGAGAGAGCGGGATGTGCACGGCCATCTGGTCGCCGTCGAAGTCCGCGTTGAAGGCGGTGCAGACCAGCGGGTGGATCTTGATGGCCTTGCCTTCGACGAGCACAGGCTCAAAGGCCTGGATGCCGAGGCGGTGCAGCGTCGGAGCGCGGTTCAGCAGGATCGGGTGGTCTTTGATGACCTCTTCCAGGATGTCCCACACAATGGGCTCCTGCATCTCCACCATCTCTTTGGCCTGCTTGATGGTGGTGCAGTGGCCGGTCTGCTCCAGGCGGTGATAGATGAAGGGCTTGAAGAGCTCGAGCGCCATCTTCTTGGGCAGGCCGCACTGGTGCAGCGCCAGTTCCGGGCCAACGACGATGACGGAGCGGCCGGAATAGTCCACGCGCTTGCCGAGCAGGTTCTGGCGGAAGCGGCCCTGCTTGCCCTTGAGGGTGTCGGAGAGCGACTTCAGCGGACGGTTGTTCGCGCCACGCAGCACACGGCCACGGCGGCCATTGTCGAACAGCGCGTCGACGGCCTCCTGCAGCATGCGCTTCTCATTGCGGACGATGACCTCGGGCGCGTGCAGGTCCATCAGCTTCTTCAACCGGTTGTTGCGGTTGATGACGCGGCGATAGAGGTCGTTGAGATCGGACGTGGCGAAGCGGCCGCCATCCAGCGGCACCAGCGGGCGCAGCTCGGGCGGGATCACCGGGATCACGTCGAGGATCATCCACTGCGGCTTGTTGTCGGACTTGCGGAAGGCCTCGACAATCTTCAGGCGCTTGGAATACTTGAGCTTCTTCTGCAGCGACGTCTCGGTCTTCATGCGGTCGCGCAGCTCGGTAGCGAGCTCGGCGACATCGACACGCTTGAGCAGCTCCTTGATGGCCTCGGCGCCCATCATGGCCTTGAAACCCGAGGGGCGATATTGCTGGTCGAGCTCGCGGAAGCGGGTCTCATCCTTGATGACCTCGCGCTCCTTCACGGGAGCGTCGCCGGCATCCACCACGACGTAGGACTCGAAGTAGAGAACGGCCTCAAGCTCGCGCAGCGAAATGTCCAGCAGGTGGCCGATGCGCGAGGGCAGGCCCTTGAAGAACCAGACATGCGAGCAGGGCGAGGCGAGCTCGATGTGGCCGAGACGCTCACGGCGGACCTTCGAGAGCGTGACTTCGACGCCGCACTTGTCGCAGATGACGCCGCGGTGCTTCATGCGCTTGTACTTGCCGCAGAGGCACTCCCAGTCTGTGATGGGACCAAAGATGCGGGCGCAGAACAGGCCATCGCGCTCCGGCTTGAACGTGCGGTAGTTGATGGTCTCGGGCTTGGTGACCTCGCCGTGCGACCAGGAGCGGATCTTCTCCGGGCTGGCGAGCTGGATCTTGATGGCGTCGAAGTCAACGATCGGGCCGAGGAGTTCGAATGGGCTGGAGCGGAACATAGTGGGCGTCTCCAATGCAGCTTGTCGCTGCGGGTTACGAATCGGTTTGCTTCTTTTCTTGCCGGGGCTAAAGCCCCTCAATCTTTTCTGCCTCTAGACGTCCGGGCTAAAGCCCGGACCTATCTTGCTGCGGAATGCCCGGACTAAAAGTCCGCGCCTATCCGGCTAATCGGCCGCGATACTTGGCAGCGGCACTTTTTTCTGTTCGGCGAGCTTGATCAGCTCGACGTCCAGGCAGAGCGACTGCAGCTCGCGGATCAACACGTTGAACGACTCCGGCACGCCCGGCTCGATCGCCGCCTCGCCCTTCACGATGGCCTCGTAAATCTTGGTGCGGCCGAAGACATCGTCGGACTTGGCGGTGAGCAGTTCCTGCAGGATGTAGGCCGCGCCGTAGGCTTCGAGCGCCCAGACCTCCATCTCGCCAAAGCGCTGTCCGCCGAACTGCGCCTTGCCGCCCAGCGGCTGCTGGGTGATCAGCGAGTACGGCCCGATCGAACGCGCGTGGATCTTGTCGTCGACCAGGTGCGAGAGCTTGAGCATGTAGATGTAGCCGACCGTGGCGGGCTGCTCGAACTCGTCGCCCGTCATGCCGTCGAACATCAGGCTCTTGCCGGAGTCCGGCAGGCCCGCCGCGCGAAGCAGCGCCTTGATCTCGTTCTCGCGCGCGCCGTCGAAGACCGCCGTGCCGAACCAGATGCCGCGCTTCATGCCGGCGGCGACGCGCAACGTCTGCTCGTCATCGAGGGCCAGAAGCTGGTTGAGAGCGGCCGTGCCTGCGAAGCGCGCCTTGAAGAGTTCGCGGACCTCGCTTGCCTTCGTCATCTTCTCCGCTTCGACAGCGAGCTTGCGGCCCAGTTCGTGTGCGGCCCAGCCCAGATGCGTCTCGAGAATCTGTCCGACGTTCATACGCGAAGGAACGCCGAGCGGGTTGAGAACGATCTCGACCGGCGTGCCGTCGGGCAGGTAAGGCATGTCCTCTTCAGGCAGGATGCGCGCGATGACGCCCTTGTTGCCATGGCGGCCGGCCATCTTGTCGCCGACCGACAGCTTGCGCTTCATCGCAATGTAGACCTTCACCATCTTGATGACACCCGGCGCGAGTTCGTCGCCCTTCTGCATCTTGGCGATCTTCTCGTTGGTGATCTTGCGCAGCACGTCGATCTGCCGCGAGGTCATCTCCTCGATCTCATCGATCTGCTCGTTGACGCGGGGGTCCTTGTCGGCGTAGCGAATGCGCTTGAGGTTGCGGGTGCTGATGAGCTCGATGGTGTCGCGCGTCAGCACGTCGCCCTTGGAGAGCAACTTCTTGTTGGTGCGCTCGTCGTGCAGGTCGGCGAGGACCTCCTTCGCGCCCAGAATGCCCTCGAGGCGCTTCAGCCGCTCGTCGGTGAGAATGCGGATTTCGTCGGCAAGGTTGCGCTCCAGCTTCTCGACCATTTCCAGCTCGATCTGCTTGGCGCGCTCGTCCTTCTCCTGTCCCTTGCGGGAGAAGATGCGAACGTCAACCACTGTGCCCTCGATGCCCGGAGGGCAGGTAAGCGACGCATCGCGCACGTCGCCGGCCTTCTCACCGAAGATGGCGCGCAGCAGCTTCTCTTCGGGCGTCAGTTGAGTCTCGCCCTTCGGAGTGACCTTGCCGACGAGGATGTCGTTGTGGCCGACCTTGGCGCCGATGCGGATGATGCCGCTCTCGTCGAGGTCGCGCAGAGCGTGCTCGGAGACGTTGGGGATATCACGGGTGATCTCTTCCGGGCCGAGCTTGGTGTCGCGGGCCTCGATCTCGAACTCCTCGATATGGATGGAGGTGTAGTAGTCGTCCTTGACCAGCTTCTCCGAGATCAGGATGGCATCCTCGAAGTTGTACCCACGCCACGGCATGAAGGCGACCAGCACGTTGCGCCCGAGCCCAAGCTCGCCCTGTTCCGTGCACGGACCGTCGGCGATGACCTGGCCCTTGACCACGCGGTCACCGTGGCGAACCACCGGCTTCTGGTTGATGCAGGTGTTCTGGTTGGAGCGCTTGAACTTCGTGAGCTGGTAGATGTCCGAGCCGACCTCGCGCGAGAGCTGCGTGGGGTGGTGCTCGCCTTCGACGCGGACGATGATGCGCTCGGAGTCGACCGAGTCCACGATGCCGTTGCGCTTGGCCAGGATGACGGCGCCCGAGTCGCGCGCGGTGACGCCTTCCATGCCGGTGCCGACGAACGGCGCTTCCGACACAAGCAGCGGCACGGACTGGCGCTGCATGTTCGCGCCCATCAGCGCGCGGTTCGCGTCGTCATGCTCCAGGAACGGCACCAGCGATGCGGCGACGGAAACCAGCTGCTTGGGCGAGACGTCGACGTAGTCGACCTCGGCCTTGTTGACCAGCACGAAGTTGCCCTGACGCCGGGCATCGACGATGTCCTGCACGATGGCGCCCTTCGGGTCGAGCTCGATGTTGGCCTGCGCGATGGTGTGGCGGTCCTCCTCCCACGCGGAGAGGTAGAAGCTGAACGGCTCAACCTCGATGCCGCGCTTCTTGTCCTTGCGCAGCGAGTCGTTCAGCTTGCGGGCCTCGTTCGACTCGAGCGTGTCGCCCTGGCGCAGACCGGACTCGCCGGCGTTGGTGATGGCGACATAATCGAGCACCTTGCCGTCCTTGACGCGGCGGTAGGGCGACTCAATGAACCCATACTCGTTGATGCGCGCGAAGCACGAAAGCGAAGAGATGAGGCCGATGTTCGGGCCTTCCGGCGTCTCGATCGGGCAGATGCGGCCATAGTGCGTGGGGTGAACGTCGCGCACCTCAAAGCCCGCGCGCTCGCGCGACAACCCGCCCGGCCCAAGCGCGGAGAGACGCCGCTTGTGCGTGATCTCCGACAGCGGGTTGGTCTGGTCCATGAACTGCGAAAGCTGCGAGGAGCCGAAGAACTCACGGATGGCGGCCATCACAGGCTTGGCGTTAATGAGGTCGTGCGGCATCGCCGTCGACATCTCCTGGTAAACCGACATCTTTTCCTTGATGGCGCGCTCCATGCGGACCAGGCCGATGCGGAACTGGTTCTCCATCAGCTCGCCCACGGCGCGGACCCGGCGGTTGCCGAGGTGGTCGATGTCGTCCACCACGCCGATGTTCTTGCGCAGCTTCAGCAGATAACGGATGGTCCCGTAGAAGTCCTCAGGTGTGAGGGTGCGCTTGTCCAGACCGGTGGCCTCGGCATCCTCATACAGCTTGATGTTGAACTTCAGGCGGCCCACGCGCGAGAAGTCATACTTCCGCGGATCGAAGAACATGCCCTCGAAGAGCGCCGTGGCGGTGTCGAGCGTCGGCGGATCGCCGGGACGCAGCTTGCGGTAGATCTCGATCAGCGCCTCTTCCGGCTTGCGCACGGAGTCGCGGCGGAGGGTGTTGGTGATGATGTTGCCCACGTCGTCGCGCTCGGGGAAGAAGACCTCGAAGCTGGTGACGCCGGACTCGAGAATCTTGTGCAGCTTGTCGGCGGTCAGCTCCTGGTTGGCCTCATACAGAAGTTCGCCGGTGGTCAGGTCAACGACATCGGCGGCAAACATGGCGCCGTCGAACTCCGACTGCTCCACCTCAACCGACTCGATCTTGTGCTGGCGCAGAGCCTTCAGGGAGTGCGCGGAGATCTTGCGCGTCGCCGGCGCAAGCTCGTCGCCACGGTGCGTGATGGTGTGCGCGGGGCGGGTGCCCAGCAGGTTGGTGGCTTTGCCATCCTCTGCCAGCTTCCATGTCAGCTTGCCGTTGGCGACCGAGATGGTGTCGACCGTGTAGAAGGTCTTGAGGATCTCCTCGTCGGTGCGCAGACCGAGCGCGCGCAGGAAGATGGTGCCGAGAAACTTGCGCTTGCGGTCGATGCGGACGTACAGGGTGTTCTTCTGGTCGTACTCGAACTCCACCCAGCTTCCGCGATACGGAATGATCTTGCCGAGGAAGTAGGTGCGGTTGTTCGCCGTCTCAAAGAAGACGCCGGGCGAGCGGTGCAGCTGCGAGACGATGACGCGCTCCGTCCCATTCACGATGAAGGTGCCGTTCTCGCTCATCAGCGGGATGTCGCCGAAAAATACTTCCTGCTCCTTCATGTCGCGCAGGGTCTTGACGCCGGTTTCGGGGTCCTTGTCGTAGATCTTCAGGCGGATGGTGACCTTGAGCGGCGCGGAGTAAGTCATGCCGCGCTCCTCGCACTCCGCCTGGTCATACTTCAGCTGCAGGCCGACGGGGTCACCGCACTTGGTGCAGAAGTCCGGGGTGTTCTTGTTGTAAGTGCCGCAGAAGCCGCAGAGCACATCGCCCGGGTGGAACGGATCAGTGATGACCATGTGGCCACAGTTGGTGCAGGCCGTGCGCAGGTGGTTGAGGCCTTTGAGGTAGCCGCACTTGCATTCCCAGTTGCCGATGGAGTAGTCGACAAACTCAAGTTCGGAGACGTTGCGAAAGTCCGTTATGGGGAACACGGAGGTGAAGACGGACTGCAGCCCGTTGTCCTCGCGCTCCTGCGGCAGCTTGTCCATGGCCAGAAAGCGCTCATAGCTGCGGCGCTGAACTTCGATCAGGTTGGGGATCTGGATGGAGGTTGGGATCTTGGAAAAATCGAGCCGGGTGCGGATGGCGCGGGTTTCGCTGGACATGCCTGATGGTCTCCTGAGCTTCTCGTTGGAGGGGTCCACCCACCTGCACGGCCGGTTGCTGGCGTGCGGATGGATGAAGGTGGAGGAGATGTTGAAGTCCTCCGGTTCGTCCTGTGCGCTGTTGCTGCCTCGCCGCCCCTCTCTGCGGTCTGGCTCTGCGCGAAATCTCGTCTGCTTCCCTGCTGCGGCCCTGGTGGAAAACTTTTGCTTTCGCAGGGCCTTCGAAACTGCTATAAAGTGCCCGTGCGGCTGGTTCTGGAGCTTTGGGTGGAAGCGCAAGCGAGCCGTGCACAGAGACGACGAAACGCGCCACGAGAGACAGCCTCTCCCGCAAGCGCATCGACCGACTTGTGCACTATTTCCTGAAGCCTGTGAATTTCTGCCACCCTTTGAGGCCCGCCTGGCCTCAAGGTTCTGCTGCCGCTACCGTTCTGTTTGCATCGTCCGGACCCGCCGCCTGATCCGTGATGGCCGGCCCCGTAGCCCGTGCATGCGGGATGGACCGGAAAAAGTCGCCGTGGGTGCAACGCCAAAATGTCTAGTATTCGGAAGCGCTGATCTGCCCGCTACGCATGACCAAAGCAGAGGCGGTTCGCCACTTGCAAGGATAACGCGTTTGATTTGGCAATGCAAGTGCTTGGCAGGAACAAAATGAACCAGGTAAAAAACGAAAGCGTCGGGGCCCTGAGCCCCGACTGTTTCGCCCTGCCAACTGCGTTGCCCGATGAGCTTCGGAAGGCGCCGAGGCATGAAGCCAAGGAGCTATCCGTAGCCCCTCTACACGGAGTTACTTGATCTCGACGCCCGCGACGCCCTCGAACTTCTTGGCGATGGCTGCCGCATCTTCCTTGGAGATGTTCTCCTTCAAGGGCTTGGGCGCGCCGTCCACCAGGTCCTTGGCTTCCTTCAGGCCAAGGTTGGTGACCTCGCGGACCGCCTTGATGGTCGCGATCTTGTTCGCGCCGCCATCCTTGAGGATGACGGTGAACTCGGTCTTCTCTTCGGCCGCAGGTGCTGCCGCGCCGCCGCCCGCTGCCGGAGCCGCCGCAACAGCCGCTGCCGCCGCGGAGACGCCGAGGCGCGCTTCGAGCTTCTTGACCAGCTCGGACGCCTCAAGCAGGCTCAAGCTGACGATCTGATCTTCCAACTGCTGAATGTCTGCCATCTCTCTTCTCCTGAACTTCTAAATCGATTCCCTTGCCAATTGCCTGCCCGAAGCGGCTTCTGCCTCGGTTGCCTCATCCCGCCGGGTTTCCGTTGCACCCAGGCTGCCCAGACAAAGCAACCGTGCGTGCCCCCGACGGGGTGAAGCGAATTCTGTTATGCGCCTTCCGCCGGAGGCACGTCGGCGGCCTCGCCGGACTGCGATGCGGTGGAGTTCTCCGGCTGCGCCGCGCCCGAGGGCTGCTCGCCTGCCTTGGACTCCTCTTCGTGCGCCTTCTCCACCTTTTCCGCCGGCTTTTCAGCGGAGGCCTCGGCCTTCGCTGCCGGAGCTGCTGCCGCACCCGCAAACTT
>DATNAU010000028.1:0-9084 GCA_035572415.1 Acidobacteriaceae bacterium | reverse complement strand
GCAAAAAACATCATCACCATCATCACCAGCGCACCCGGCGACAGCGCCATGCCCGCGCGTTCCGCCGTGTAGCCGCGCAGTACCTGCAGATACTGCGGGATCAGCACGGTGGACGCGAACAGCACCATGCCCAGGACCAGTTGCAGGAACACCGCTGTCCCGAAGTTGCGGTTCTGCAGCAGGCGCAGATCGACAATCGGCTCCGGATGGTTCCACTCCCACCATACGAATGCGACCAGCAGCACCACTGCCACGATCGCCGTCGTGCGGATGACAGGGTCGCCGAACCAGTCCTTCTCCTGTCCCTTGTCCAGCGTCATCTCGAGGAAGCCGACGCCGAGTCCGACGAGGCCCAGGCCCAGGAAGTCCACCTTTGCGCGCTCCGCCTCTTTTTTGCGTTCCTTCAAGAACGGCGGGTCCTCGACCATGCGGTTCGACAGATAGAGCGAAAGAAGCCCGACCGGGAGGTTGATGAAGAAGATCCAGTGCCAGTTGAAGTTGTCCGTAATCCATCCGCCAAAGGTTGGTCCGATCGCAGGCGCCACAACTACCGCCATGCCGTAGAGGGCGAATGCCTGGCCGCGCTTTTCGACAGGGAACGTATCCGCCAGGATCGCCTGCTCGCTCGGCGCCAGGCCGCCGCCACCCAGGCCCTGCAATACACGCGCGATGATCAGGATGGGCAGTGTGCGCGAAAACCCGCACAGCATGCTGCACACCGTGAACAGCGCGACGCACGACATATAGAACCGCTTGCGCCCGAACCGGTTTGCCAGCCAACCCGAGATCGGTAGGATCACCGCGCTCGATACCAGGTAGCTCGTCAGCACCCACGTGGCTTCTTCTTCGCTCGCGCCCAGGGAGCCAGCCATATGCGGCAGCGCCACGTTCGCGATCGAAGTGTCCAGCACCTCCATGAACGTGGCCAGCGTTACTGTCAGCGCCACCAGCCATGGATTGTGGTGCGGCTTCCAGTGCAGCTCATCGTAGGTCAGCTCAGCCAACGCACACCGCCGCTAAGTTGTCTCCACAATGGACGTGCTGCATTACCTCATTCTATTTGGCGCGGGACATCTTTCCCAGACGGGCTGCTCGTCGCGCGTGAATGTCTATGTCCCACCGAAAGGCGAAGAATCGCAGTGAATGGGCGGTTTTAGCATCTGATCTGCGCTCGCGCTTCGCAGGATATTCTTATAGCAACCTCGCATGCATATCCACGACATCTTCGCGCGCGACAAGACCACTGTCTCCTTTGAATTTTTCCCGCCGAAAACGGCCGCCGACTCGGATGCCCTCTATGCCAACATCGCGCATCTTGAAACCCTGCAGCCCTCCTTCGTCTCCGTCACCTATGGCGCAGGCGGATCGACGCGCCAGCTCACGCATGACCTCGTCGTCCGCCTCAAGCAGACCACCTCGCTCGATCCCATCCCGCACCTCACCTGCGTCTGCCACTGCGAGCAGGAGATCGACGGTATCCTCGCCCAATACGCCGCAGCCGGCATCAGCAACGTCCTCGCGCTTGGCGGTGATCTGCCCCGCGACCGTCCCGACTATGACCGCGCCGCCGACGCCTTCCAGCACGCAGCGGAACTCGTCTCCTTCATCCGGCGCTTCAACGAGCGCGGCACGCATCCCGATCCCCGCGGCTTCGGCATCGGCGTCGCCGGATTCCCCGAAGGCCACCCCGCTACGCCCAACCGCCTTGACGAACTCGATTACCTCAAGGCCAAAGTCGACGCCGGCGCCGACTACATCTGCACCCAGCTCTTCTTCGACAATCGGGAATTCTTCGATTTCCGCGAGCGCTGCGAGCTGGCCGGCATCACCGTGCCTATCCTGGCAGGCATTATGCCCGTCACCACGCTCAGCGGCATGAAGCGAATGGCGTCAATGGCCCTTGGAGTGCGCATCCCGGCCAAACTGCTGCGCGCGCTTCAGCGCACGGAAGGCGATGCCGAGGCCGTCAAGCGCGTCGGCATCCACTGGGCTACGGAACAGTGCCGCGACCTGCTCGACAACGAGGTCCGGGGCATCCACTTCTACACGCTCAACAAATCCGACGCCACCCGCCAGATTTATCAGAGCCTCGGATTGAGGGATTCAACTGTGCTGAGGAGATAAATTACCGCACAAACGCGCCCATCGGGTGGAACCAAACGGGTTAGGGTACCTCCGTAATTTTGAAGCGTCTACCCAGCTGAATCATGCAGAACTGCTGCCAACGTCTGGCTCAGAGTCCGTGGCTCGTCCTGCTTGCCGCAGCGGTCGCCCATTCAGCTACGCTTGCTCAGACGCCAATTGCGCCAACGTGGCAGGTCGCTGCCGGAGGCAAGCTGGAGTTTGAGGTCGCTGCCATCCGGCAGGCTGGTCCTTCTTCTTCAGAGATTGGCAATGTCGACCTTGACTCTTCCGATTATTTTGTTCGATACACGGGCGGTCTCGTTACGACAAGCGGCTCTCTGACCAACTACATTATCTTTGCCTATAAGATCGAAGACGCCAGCGAATACCCCAGGGTTCAAGCTCAGTTGCCACGGTGGGCTCAGACTGCTCAGTTCTACCTTGAAGCACGTCCCCCTGCACTCCCGGGCGCTATCCCCACCAAAGATCAGCTGCGGCTCATGGTCCAGTCGCTCCTCGCCGACCGGTTCAAGCTGGTTCTTCATACAGAGATTCGCCCACACCCTGCTTACCTGCTCACTCTGGACAGGCCCGGCGCTCCTGGCTCGCTGCTTCAGCAACACCCAGAAGACGCGCTCTGCACACGCGCGTCGGATCAGACAGACAGACCTGCGACAAAATCCCTGAGTGCGCCGCCACCCCGGTGCGAGCTCATCGTGTGGCGAACCGATAGCGGCCTGACGCATATGAGAATCATGGCTCACACCATGTCGCAGATCGCCGGGGAATTGAGCAACGTTGGGGTCACGATGGGAGATATGGAACAGCTGCCGGTGCTCGACCGCACCGGACTCACTGGAAGGTTCGACCTCAATCTCGAGTTTGTACGTCGGAAGTCAAACACCCGCCCATCGAACGAAGGTTTCGAGGAGGCCCCTGTCGGCCCAACGTTCATTGAAGCTCTAAAAAAACAGGATGGACTCAAACTGGTCAAGCAAATCGGTCCTGTAACAACATGGGTAATTGACCACGTCGAGCCGCTCTCTGGCAATTAGCGGTGCGAGCGAATGGCCAACAGCCCTACAGCTCGTCCAGCGCCTTCGCCGCGCGCACAATGTCGTCCACGCCGAACACTACCAGCATCTTCGTGTCGCCCGGCTGCTGCCCGCAGTACGAATAATCGATATTCACGCCCAGCTCGCCCAGCTTCGCCGCGGCGCGCCCCAGCTCACCCGGCCGGTGCTCCAGCGCGACGACTGCCGCCTCTGTCTCCTCGAAGATCATCCGCATTCCGCCCAGCGTCGTCTTTGCCGTCTTCGCATCGCTCACGATCATCCGCATCAGGCTCTCGCCCTCTTCCACGAACGACTGAAACGCGAGGATGTTCACGCCGTTCTCCGCCAGCGCGCGGAAGCAGCGGCCCAGCGCGCCGGGCTTGTCTTCGATCGTGACCGTGAACTCTTTCGCCCTCGCCATGCCTGGCCTCCCCGTATGCGTGCGCTTTTACGCTTTCTTTACTCGACTATAGGGTATAGTGATCGTCTCAGGGCAAGCGAGATGGCAGCCGGAAACGACTTTTCCGCTCGCAAACCGCATTGCCGGCAGTGCTCCCCGCACGAGGTACGTTTATGGGCGCATTTGTGCATCGAGACAATCATCCGCTCAACTGCTTCGACTCCATCTGCATGCAGTGTTTCCGGACGGTCGGCACGCGCAAGCGCGAGGCCGAACTTGCGGAAGATGAACTGGCGCATGTGTGCCGCAAAGAAGACCTCGCTCGCCTGCGTAGCCTCGCTTCCAAATCCGGGCCGCGAGCCGCATAGCAAAGCCCCTCAGCCTCTCGCCATACCCGCTCTACAATCTTTCCATGAGCTCCATCCGCCATGCCGAACCTGCCGATGCAGAAGAGCTTGCACGCATGCGCGCCGAGCTGTGGCCGGAAACTTCACCGCAAGAGCATCGCCGCGAGGTTGACTCCTGGTTTGTCGACGGTCCCGCGGGCATGTTGCCCGCAGCGATCTTCGTCGCACATACGCCCAACCAGTCGCTCACCGGATTTCTCGAGGTCAGCCTTCGCTCCCACGCCGACGGTTGCGATCCCGCGCAGCCGGTCGGCTACGTGGAAGGCTGGTTCGTGCTGCCGCAGCATCGCGGACAGAAGATCGGCGCAGCCCTTGTGCGCGCAGCCGAAGACTGGGCGCGTGCGCATGGCGCCCGTGAAATCGCCTCCGATGCCCTGATCGACAACGGCACATCGGAGCTCGCCCATCGCGCGCTCGGATTCGAGGTCGTCGACCGCTGCGTTCATCTGCGCAAGAATCTCTAACCCGGCTCCGGTTTCGGGTGCCCCAGCTACTTCTTCGGCCGGTGCGCCACAATCAGCTCGCGGATACGCTCGTACTCGTCCTTGGGTAAAATCCCGCGCGTCGCCAGCTGGTTCTTCGCCGTATACGGCCGCCCGTCGATCACGCGCTGCGCATAGGCTGCTCCCATGCCCGGCAAAATTTTTAGCTGGTCTGCCGTTGCGGTGTTGATGTCGAGAAGCTGCTGCGAAGCCGCGATTTTTTCCGCTACCGTCTGCTTTGCCGGCTGCGTTGCGCCCGATTGTGCCTGCGCCGCGATGGCTCGCCCACTCAGTTCCTGAAAAGCTGCCCCGCTGAACAGCACCACCAGGCACACAATCAAAATCGCTTCGGGCAGAGACGCCGCCCGCATATTTCTCTGGTCCTGCATTTGTTCCTCCCGCAAGAATCTCTGCGTCTTCGCAAACAGGAAGCGGCTACAGCTTACACGCCTTGCACGCGTTTGCAACATCAGAATCTTCTCCATTGGCCGATAACGCTCCTGGTGCTGGCCAAGCGTAAGATGGTGACGCCGAAAAATTCCTCCCAAGGTTGATCTCCGCCGTGAACCTCCTTCCACGCTCTGTTTATTCTTTCGCCGCTCTCTTCACCGTCGCGCTTACGCCTTTCGCTTTCAGCGCACCCGCTCATGGCGCACCTCCCGCGGCGCAACACTGGGTAGGCACGTGGGGAACGGCGCCCTTCGCCGCCAATAACGGCCGTCCTGCCACGCTGCAGGCCGCGCCGCCCATCGTCGCTCCGCCAGCAGGGGCGACCACGCCCGCGCCTGCTTCTACGCAGACGCCGGCACCCCCGTCGCGGCCTCCTGCTGCGGCAGCCGCCCCCGCCGGCCCAAACCCCGCCCGCCGCTTCACGCCTCCGCCGGTCTACGGATCCAGCGATATGACGCTGCGCGAGATTGTGCATGTCTCCATCGGTGGTCCGCAGATTCGCGTCGTCTTCACCAATGAGTTCGGCACGGAACCGCTCACCATCGCCGCCGCATCGGCCGCCATCAGTCAGGGCGGCAGCACAATCAATACGGTCGCGGCCTCTTCCATCGGCCTCACCTTCGGCGGCCGGCAGAGCATCACCATCCCTCCGGGTGCCCTCGCCGTCAGCGATCCGGCGACCATCACGCTCCCCGCACAGGCCGATCTCGCCGTCAGCTTCTTCCTGCCGGAGCAAAAAATCCCGCAGCTCTCGCAGCATGGCTCCGCGGACCAGACCAGCTATGTCGCCGAGGGCAACACGGTAGGCGCGAAAGAGTTCGACTCCGCGAAAAATATCCGCTCCTGGCCATTCCTCAAGGACGTCGACGTGCAGGCTCCGGCGCACGCCGCCGCCGTGGTTGCCTTCGGCGACAGCATCACCGATGGCGCCTTCGCAGCCAACAACCAGAACGCGCGCTGGCCCGATGAGCTGGCGCGCCGCCTGCTGGCCGACAAGCGCACGGCCGACATCGGCGTGATCAATGAAGGCATCGGCGGCAACCGCATCCTGCATGACAACACCGGTCCCAGCGCGCTCGCGCGTTTCGATCGCGACGTCATCGCGCAGGCAGGCGCGAAGTACGTCATCATCCTCGAAGCCATCAACGACATCGGACACGCCTATGATCCTGGCCGCGCCTACGATGTCGTGTCAGCTGAGGACCTGATCGCCGGATACCGGCAGATGATCGACCGCGCGCACATGCATGGCATTAAGGTCTACGTGGCCACGCTCACCCCATACGCCGGCGCGAAGTATATGTCACCCGCGGGGGAAGAGGTGCGCCAGGCAGTCAACCAGTGGATCCGCACCAACACGCAGGCCGACGGCTTCATTGACTTCGACAAGGCAACGCGCGATCCCGCGCATCCCGACACCTTCCTGCCGGCCTATGACCACGGCGACCACCTGCACCCCAGCGATCCTGGCTACAAAGCAATGGGAGACGCGATCGATCTGGGGCTATTCGCGAAGTAGCCGCTATCGCACATAGGGGTATTCGCTGATCCAGTGAAATCCGCGCCGCGTCAGCGGATAGCCTTGCTCCGGTGTCAACGACTCCAGCCAAACGGTTGCCGCCTTACCCGCCTTTTCCCCGGTCGGCGTCAGCATGAGAGACCTGGGATCGTTTTGCGCGATGGCGAACACCGTCTTGTTCTTACCTGGCCCGTCTAGCTCAAGTGTATGGCGCGCCGCATCGATCTTTATTGGCACGTAGACTGACTTGCCTTGCGCATCATGCAGCAGCGCCTGCGTGGGCGTGTTGAGCACAATGTCGGTTGCAGCCATATTGAAGGGCGAGGGCAGGGTGGGTGCACTCGGAGGCGCGGGATCGACTCGCCATGCGCGGCACAGCTCACAGCCGGCAACTGCCTTCGCCTCAGCTCGGCGCTGTCTGATGCCCTGAGAACTGCCAAGCAGAAGCTCGCCAAGTGTGAGCAGGACGAAGCCGATTTCGACAGCGGCAGTAGCTCGCCGGAACCATTTCCTCTTTGCTGGAGGGACCCAGATACCCACCGGTGCAGACGGTTCATGCCTCCAGAAGAATCGCAAGAGCGGGCCCGCGTCAGGCAGGATGACAAAGAGTGACAGCAATAGCAGATGCCCCGAATAGAGCTTCACCGGTACATCGAAGAAGAGATTGTAGAGCAGAACATTGGTGACTACGAATGCCGAGAAGATTGCCCCTGCAAGCGCGGTCCGGCGGAAGAGAAGCAACATCCCCGCGATGAACTCCGCTGCGCCGCACACCATTTCGTAGAGCGGGTTCAGCCCGATGAAGTTCCATAGCACCGACATCGGGGAATGCATGCCTAACGGCTCTGCCAGAGCGGAGATGCTTGGTGGCGGCATCTGCAACGGAAAGACCTTTGCCATGCCATAGCTGACCAGGCCGAGTCCAACCGTCATGCGGACGAGAAAGCGCAGCCACGCATACAGTGTCTGGTAATGCGGCCGGCGGCGATCAAGCACACTCCAAATGACGGTCGCGACAGCCGAAACAACCAACAGGAGAAGCAGGCCGATCCAGTTGATGGCTGTGTCGCCTGATGCCATCTGATGAATCCGATTGCCGGGCGGAGGAACATGGAACAGGTGTTGCGCAAGGTATTGCGACGGCAGCCAGAAAATTCTGGCCAGCACATCTTGATATTTGTAGCCGATGCCGGGAATGACAGCCAGGACCGTGGCGTTGCCGCTGAAGACGCAGTAGCCGCCGAGATAGCAGAAGGCGAGGCGAAAGCCGATGCGCGCCGCGAGGGACCAGCGAGGAAATTCGGCGTCGGCTGGGATCGGGCGTGCCGCCACGGAGGCATCGATCACAGTTACGGTGTCCGCGAGTTCGAGCTTTGATTCAGGCATGGAGCAACGCCAAGGCGATTCTCCGCGCAGCTCGTACGAGCGTCAAGCGAAACAACAATCCGGGCGGACGGAAAGGCGAAGCCCTAAGCACTTGTGGCGAGCTTCCGCTCCCACGGCTGCAGCACCTTCACGCTGGCCATGCCCGCGCGCGTCGCGGCTTGAATCCCCATCTCGGTGTCTTCAAACACGAGGCAATCCTTCGGATCGACGCCAAGCCGCGCAGCGGCTGTCAGAAACGGCTCTGGATCGGGCTTGCTCTTCGTGTAGTCGCCGGCGCAGACAAGCGTGGCGAAGCGATCCAGCAGGCCAAGCGCGACCAATGAGCGTGTGACCGAATCGCGCGTCGACCCGGAGACGACCGCCATCGGCAGCCGGCCTGCGCCGAGCGCGCAGTTGCGATCGATCTCGGCAAGGACCTCGGGCACGGCGCGCAGGTCGGGAAGCATCTCGTAGTAGAGCGCCTCTTTGCGGTGCTCCACGTCTGCGATGGGCATCGCGATGCCCTGCTGCCTGCCCAGCGTAGCGATGATCTCCGCCGCCGGCATGCCGCCCCACGCGTAGAAGATGTCCTCGGGAAACTCGCAGCCGTGCTCGCCCAGCGCGCGTTTCCACGCCACATAATGCAGCGGCATGGAGTCGGCGATGGTGCCGTCGCAGTCGAACAGCAACGCCTTGAACTCATCCGGTGGAAGTTGAAGCTTTTCCTGACAACTGAGAACTGACAACTGAGAACTCACTTCAGCTCGATACCCGCAAAGAAGTACCCGATCTCAAATGCCGCAGTGTCCTCGGCGTCGGAGCCGTGAATGGCATTCTCGCCAATCGATGCGGCGAACTTCTTGCGGATGGTGCCCTCTTCGGCTTTTGAGGGATCAGTCGCGCCCATCAGCTTGCGCAGGTCTGCAATGGCGTTCTCCTTTTCAAGCACCATGGGGAAGATCGGCCCGGAGCTCATAAACTCCGTGAGCTCGCCGAAGAACGGCCGCGCGGCATGAACGTGGTAAAAACCCTCAGCCTGCGCCTTTGAGATGGACATGCGCTTGATCGAGACGATCTTGAAGCCCGCCTTCTCAATCTCGGCGAGGATGGCGCCGGTGTGTCCCTTGCGGACCGCGTCCGGCTTGATGATGCTGAAAGTACGCTGGCTCAAAACTCTCTCCTGGCGCGAAATATGCGCTATTTCGAGTGTACAGGCTGGCGGCGAATCTCAGCGCGCGCTCGTCCAATCAGGATGCGATGGACACGATGGATCTGGTTTGTC
>DATNAU010000027.1:0-4573 GCA_035572415.1 Acidobacteriaceae bacterium | reverse complement strand
GGCGCTTCACGATCTGCGTGGCAGCATGGGACTGGTGCGAAACGCTTCAGCGGTGCTCGTGCGTGATGCGTTGCCCGAGAACGCGCGGACGCAGTCCAAGGACATCCTCAAGCGCGGCGTCGCAGCCGTCGCCGAGTTGCTCGAGGAGCTTACGGACCTCGCGCGCCTGGAGTCCGGTCAGGAGCGCGTAAACATCACGACCTTCGATGCAGCGGATGTGTTGAGCCGACTGTGTGCAACAACGCGCCCATTAGCCGGAACACAGGGTCTCTTTCTGCATACCGAGGGGCCCGAGGAGCTCATGGTTGGCGGCGATGCGATGAAAGTGCATCGGATCGCGCAAAACCTGCTGCTCAACGCCATCAAGTACACGCGGCGTGGCGGAGTATGGGTGCGGTGGAAACGGCTCGAGAACCCCTCGATCCCAGCGCGCTGGATTCTCACGATTCAAGACTCCGGTCCGGGTATGACCACCGAGACATTCCCCGCTGCGAGTGACCCGGCGCCGCGCACTTTCACCGACGCGAACGCGGAGCGCAGCGAAGGCCTGGGTTTGCCTATCGTCAGGAGGCTGTGTCTCCTCCTGGACGCGGTCGTTGACGTGCACTCAGTGGCAGGCGAGGGAACGACGTTCACGGTGACCTTTCCAAGCGAAGCCCAGGGAGAACAACGATGAACGCGCTGCGAGTCGGCGGTATATGACCTCGACAAGGCGGGCCTGTAGCCCGCCCAGTCGACTGCAGATCAATTGAATCCTTTCACCCCATCGAACGGACTGCCTGTTGGAGGAGTGCGCGGCAGTGGCGGAAAGAGTGGCCTGTGTGGAGGAGGGGCAGGTTGATGGGCCTTGTCCCAGATCCAGGTTCCGATCTGCGCCGCGCTCAACGCTGTACTCGCAATGTTGATTCCAGGAACCGCTTTGGGAAGTACCTGTTTGGCTCCAAAACGGATCGCCGTTGAGAGGCCCCCGCCTCCCGAGACCGTCCGCGTCGCAGGATTGAGTTGCTGGAGCTGGAAGACGTTTGGCGTCGCACTTCGATGTATCGGAACAAAGGGTGGAGAACGATACACACTGCCCGGTGGCGTGGGGAAATGCGTCGGTACAAAAGGTATGGCGGGTTGAACCGGTCGGTACGGTGGAGAGAAAGTATTCCGCGCCGGCGTACCACCCCAGAGCGTGCTGCCGAAGTTCCAAGGTGTCATCAGGTTTCCTCCTGCGTGAGCCAAGTGCCGTCCTATCTCTGCTCGAGTTCGTGCGAGACCTTGTTTTCTTTGTGAAGGGTTGCGATGAGCTTTTCCGACATCTCACCCACGCTCTCCATCTCGGCAGGTGAGAGTGCGCGCATGGCCTCCGTATACATGCCCGCTACGTTCCAAGCATGTGATGCCACAACTACACTCACGTCGTCCGGAAACGATGCGTGCACCACAACGTCATACGCTCCAATCACCGGCAAGAATGCATGGAGTCGTCCGCCGAGGGATTCGATAGCAGCGGAGCAGGCCGCTTTGCCCTCCGAACTGGCAGACAACATGCCCACCGAGCCTGTTTGATCAGCCTTCATCAGCAGTACGTATTCAGATAGCATTTTGATTTCCCTTGATGAGTATCTTTGAGTTGCAAAGCCATCTTGGGTAAACCAGCCGAACATGCAAGGTATCTTTCGCAATCCATCTCGGATTCAACTCATTTACGTACTGAAGCTCCGGCCCGCGCTATCCGAGCGCACGGCGATCAGCACAGGCAGCGGTAGCTGCGCGGGTGCGCGATGACAAGCGCAACTGTCGTGACGACATTCTCGTAGCCAAAAAGAAAGGTGCCGGCGAAACGCCGACTTCAGGATTCAGCCCAAACATCGCGACGCCGTTGGTGGCACTACGAACACCTTGCCGTTCCACGATGGTCGGCGTGATGAACTTGTTGCCGGTGCCGAAATGCACCGGGCGCGGATTCGTACGGCTCCGTACGTCCGCGCACAGACGCTGAGGCGGAAGCGGCGCACTCTCCGTGCACCGATGGACGCACGGAAAATTCCGAGTCCATCCTCACCAAGCAGAGACTCAATATGAATGGAACAACGCAAGCACTGCGTAGCTCGCGCCTGCATGTGGCAGTCGGGCTCACTGGAGTGCTCCTACTTGCCGCGTGTGCATCGACGCCGCCGGCGCCAACCACCAACCTGCAGGCTGCGCGGCAGGCCATTTCCAACGCCGAGCGCGCAGATGCCGGCCGCTACGCCGCTGGAGAGCTCAGCGCGGCACGCATCCATATCGCATCAGCCGATGCAGCGGTCACGGAGCGAAAAATGATCGTCGCCGCGCGGTTTGCGGACGAGTCTCGCGCCGATGCCGAGCTCGCTGTCGCGAAGACCACCGCCGCCAAAGCCGGCGCCGTCAATGATGACCTGAAGCGCAGCACCGGCACCCTGATACAGGAAATGCAGCGCAACGCTGGAGACAAGCCATGAGCACCAGAACCTTCAGCAAGACACTGATCGCAGCAGCCGTTGGGGTCGCCTTACTCGCAGCGTGCGCAACCGTACCTGTCACACCGGAAGGTGCTGTGCAAGTGCGCGCCAGGCTGACGGAGCTTCAGTCCAACGCGGACCTCGCAACCCGCGCACCGGTTGCATTCAAAGAGGCAGAGGCCGCGGTATCAGCCGCCGAGCAACCGCAGCCGGACGTGCAACTGGCGCAGCATAGGGTCTACATCGCGGATCGGAAGGTCGAGACGGCCCGTGCTCAAGCCGAAACCCGTTTTGCCGAGGACCAGCGAGCGAGCATCAGCCAGCAGAGCGAGGTGGCTCGCCTCGATGCGCGTACGCGCGAAGCGGACGCCGCCAAAGTGCAGGCTGCGGATGCTCGGGCGGACAGTGCCGAGCAGAAGCAGGTAGCCAACGCGGCGCGGGCGGACAGCGCCGAACAGAAGCTGGCTGCCAATGAGGCGCGCGGCGACGCCGACGCCGCACGCGTAGCCGCGACGAGCTCGCAGCTGCAAGCCACGGAGTTGCAGCGGCAGATCGACGAGCTGCAAGCGCGAGTGACGGACCGCGGGCTGGTACTGACGCTCGGAGATGTCCTGTTCACGAGCGGCCAGGCAGACCTGAAGGCCGGTGCGGGGAACAATCTCAACAAGCTGATCCACTTCCTCAACGCCTATCCGAATCGCACTGTCGCGATCGAAGGCTACACCGACAGCGTCGGTAGCGAAGACTACAACCAGGGGCTGTCGGAGCGGCGCGCCGAGGCAGTGAAGTCCTACCTGGTGGGGCAGGGGATCGGCACGATGCGGCTCGTAGCATCGGGCAAGGGCGAAAGTGAACCGGTTGCGGGCAACGAATCCGCGGCCGGGCGGCAGCAGAACCGCCGCGTCGAAGTCGTGATCAACAATCCCCCAGCCGCGCTGCGGTAATCGGGTAAGACCTCGTGCGCCCGCCTGCGCGCCGCCAGCCGGCGCAGGCGGGCGCTGGGTGCGGCGGCGCACAGAGTATTGAGTCGCGCCCGGGCACACTGCGCCCATGGATTGGACCGCAGCACTTGCCGAATGGAAGCCCTTCAAGAACGAAGTGCGCGCTCAATGGGAGAGGCTCACGGCTTTCCAGCTCGATGCCATCGCGGGCATGCGCGTGCGCCTCGCTGAGCAGATTCGCGCAAGCTACGGCATCACGGCGGAGGAGGCGGAGCGCCAGATTTGCAATTTCGAAGCCCGCAACGAATACCTGCGCACGGTGAGCTCGCGTTGAGGTGCGTCCGGTGCAGGGAGCGGCTTCCCAAGACACGCTGCCGACATGAACACTGAAAAGGTGCCACAGACAGAGGGCCTCGCGACGGAAGTGCGCGGGCGCTTCGGCGTCTTGCCGAACTTCTTCTGCACGGCGGCCTCTGCGCCAGGGCTCATCGATGAGCTCTGGGGCTTCGCGAGGTCGGCTTATCTCGACAGTCCGTTGCCCTCGCTGTTCAAGGAGCGCCTGTTCGTCCATCTGTCACGCTTCTGCGAGATCCGCTACTGCATCGTGCGTCACGTCGGGTTCCTGGTTGGCGAGGGAAGGCCGGCCGGCGACGCGACGGTCCGTCCGGAGACCGTCACACAAGCGATCACGCTCCTGAGCAGACCGGTCCCCGATGCGGGGCGGCTGGAACGCTCGCTGGTGATGCTGGAGAGCATTCCCGCTCGCGTTGCAATCCCGGAGCCTGAAGCGGCGCTCGAAGGGTCGCTCTTCGATGCGCTCACGATCCTTTTCGTCAGCCCCCGCGGCGCTGAACGCGCCCGCCTCGCTATTACACACGCACTCGGAGAGGCGACGTTCGAGATCCTCACCGCATTTCTGGCTTTCGTGCGAACGGCGCACTACTGGACCGAGACGCATCCCACGCTCGCCTACGAAAGCGACGTGCTGGCGTTGATGAAAAGCCACCCCCAGCTCACGCAGCTGATGCTCGATACGTCGGAAGCCGAATGGGCGCAGTCCGGTCAGGCGCTCCGTCGGGCGCTGGACGAGCTGCGCAGTGCATCCGGCGCGCTTCGCTCGAGCGAAGGGCGCTTCCGTGCGCTGGCGACGGCAACGTTGGATGT
>DATNAU010000026.1:0-8683 GCA_035572415.1 Acidobacteriaceae bacterium | reverse complement strand
CGAATATTGAGCACTACAAGCAGCGCGGCGCGCGCGGTGTGATCAAGATTCAGACAGCGTATGAGCCGACGGTACATTTTCCTCCGCCGGAGGGATGGAGCGATAAGGACCGCGATCGCGAGGTGTCATTCATCGGAACGCCGTATGACCAGCGCGGCGAGTTCCTGACGCGGCTGTGGAAGGAGTTCGGAATACCGATTGCCGTGTCGGGTGGACTGGTGTGGAAGGAGCATTTGTCCGCTGAAGGGGTGAATGCGATGTATCGCGGGCATGGCGAGCTGTTCAAGGACGAATACCGCGAAGGCATCTGGCGATCGAAGATCAACCTGAGCTTTCTGACGCATGCCAATCAGGACGAGTTTGCACATAAGAGTTTCGAGATTGCGGCGTGCGAGGGCTTTCTGCTGGCGGAGCGGTCGCAGGGGCATCTGGCGCGGTTTCGCGAGGATGAGGAGGCGGTGTTCTTCTCGACGATGGAAGAGTGCGTGGAAAAGATCCGGCGATGGCTGCCGGACGAGGCGGGGCGCGCACGGATTGCCGTCGCCGGGCGGCTGCGGGCGGAGCAGAGTGGGTATCACAATGACCGGCAGGTGGGCCTGATCGTTGAGCGTATGCGGGAAATTCTGCAACGCCGGCGAGATGAGCAGCAGAGCGGAGCAGCAAGGCGGCCCACGGGGGCAAGAGAACTTTGATCCGCGATCTCGAGCGTGAGACGCCGGCAAACGGCGAACGCGCGGACGTTTGCATTGTGGGCGCGGGGGCGGCGGGGATTGTGCTGGCGGTAGAACTGGCGCGGATGGGCAAGCGCGTGACGCTGCTGGAAGGCGGCGGAGCGGAGTTGGAAGAGGCATCGCAGGAGCCGTACCGCAGCGAGCTGGTGGGATTGACGCATCGTGGCGTGCATACGGGGCGGTTTCGCGTGCACGGGGGAACGACCACGCGGTGGGGCGGGCAGATTCTGGAACTGGATGCGATCGATTTTGAGAAGCGCGAGTGGGTGAGTGGAAGCGGATGGACGTTCGGCAAAGGTGAGCTGACGCGGCACTATGAGCGCGCGTTGGAGTTGGAGGGATTGGGAACGGTCACACGAGAGGATGGCGATGTGTGGCGCGGGCTGGGGCTGAGACAGCCGCAATATGACTCGCTGATTGCGTATCTTTCGCGGTGGTGCCCGGAGCCGAACTTTGCTGTTCTGCACCGCGCGGCGCTCGAAGGCGAGGGGATTGCAGTCTGGTTGCATGCCAATGCGGTTGGGCTCGAGATGGAAGGCGAGCATGTGACGGGAGTACGCGCGCGGACGTTCGGTGGGAAGAACGTGCTTTTTGAGGCGGAGCGATATGTGTTTTGTCTCGGGGCTATTGAGAGCTCGCGCTTTTTCTTGCAGCCGCGTGAGAGCGGGCCGCCGTGGAATCGTTCGGGCCTGCTGGGTAGACATTTTCAGGACCACATTGACAGCAATGCAGCAGCGGTGCGGGTGAAGGATCGAGGGCGGTTTCATCAGCGCTTCGACAACATCTTCCTGGCGGGGTTCAAGTATCACCCGAAGGTGAAGTTGAGCGAAGAGACGCAGCGGGATCGGCGCAGCCTGAACGCCGGGGCGACGATGCACTTCATCAGCGAGATGGACGAGGAGCTGGACCGGATCAAGTCAACTGCGAAGAAGGTGCTGCGCGGACGTGTGGGTGAGCTGCGCGCGGGCGACGTAGCTGCGTTGGCAGGGAATCTGCCGCTGCTGGGGCGTCAGGCCTGGCGGTACACAACGGCGCACCGTGCGTATAACCCCAGGGCAGCAGCCATTCAACTGCGCGTGCACTGCGAGCAGGAGCCGTGCTCTTCAAGCAGCGTTTCACTTTGCGATGAGCGGGACTCGCTGGGAATGCTGCGCACGCGGCTGGACTGGCGTATCTCCGATGCGGAGCAGAGAACGATTCTGGAGTTCGCCCGGATCGCGAAGCGAGAGCTGGCCGATGTCGCCGAAGTGGAAATCGACACCCAACTGGAGCAGGGTGATCCTGCGTTCCGTACGCGGTGCGATGACAGCAACCATCACATGGGCGGGATGCGGATGGCGGCATCGGCGATGGAAGGCGTCGTGGACCCAAGTCTGCGTCTGCATGGCACGAAGAACTGCTATGTGTGCAGCGGCGCGGTGTTTCCCACGTCAGGGTTCTCGAACCCCACGCACACGGTGCTCGCGCTTGCTGCGCGGCTGGCGGAACATCTAACGCGATAGCAAATTAACTCCTGATGAATCTGTGAACAGCGGGCGCGAGTCACTGTTTGCGGGTTATCGTTCTAGAGGGGAGTTTTGCGCGCCGCCATGGACACGATTGCACTGGGAACGACGGGCAGGAGGACGACGCGGCTGGGCTTCGGCTGCTCGAGCCTGATGGGCGCCATGGGCCGCAAAGAGTCGCTGGCGATGCTGGACGCCGCCTATGACGCGGGGATTCGGCATTTCGACGTTGCCCCCATGTATGGATTTGGCCAGGCGGAGAGCTGCCTGGGAGAGTTCATCGCGAAACATCGTTCCGACGTGACCGTAACCACGAAGTTCGGCATTGCGGCGCCGAAGCGGCAGGGAATGCTTTCCATAGCGCGTTCCGTGGCGCGGCCGGTACTCCGCATGATGCCGGGGCTTAAAAAAGGGATGCTGCAGGTTGCAAGCAAAACCGCAGCGGCGCAGGAGCGGCCGGAGTTCAGCGCAGAGCAGGCACGAGCATCGCTGGAGCGCAGCCTGCGAGAGCTGAACACAGAGCGGATCGATGTGTGGCTGCTGCATGAAGCGACCGTGGAGGATTTGACGGACGACGGCCTGCTGCGCTTGATGGAGGACGCGGTAGCCGAGGGAAAGATCGGGACATTTGGGGTGGGCAGCGAGCGCGCGCGGGCCGAGGCGTTGATGGCGCAGCGGCCTGAGTATTGCCGCGCGATGCAATTTGAGTGGTCTGTGATGGATGCGCCGGTCAAGGAAATGGGAGTGTTCCGCATCCACCACCGCGCGCTGACGGAGAATTTCCGCGCGCTGCACTCGTCGATCGCGAGCGATCCGGGCCGGGCGGCGCGATGGTCGCGCGATGCAGGTGCGGACCTGAGTGACCCCGAGATGCTGGCCGCGCTGATGCTGAAGGCGGCGCTGGAAGAGAATCCGCATAGCGTGATCCTGTTCTCGTCGAAGAATCCGGCGCACATGCAAAGGAATGTGCACACGGCTGAAGATGGGGCTCTCGCGGAAGCGGCTCGCAGGTTGTACGCGGTGGTTCAGCGCG
Organism: Acidobacteriaceae bacterium; assembly: GCA_035572415.1. Taxonomy (GTDB): domain Bacteria; phylum Acidobacteriota; class Terriglobia; order Terriglobales; family Acidobacteriaceae; genus Edaphobacter. Next base: position 5,414 of record DATNAU010000026.1, on the reverse strand, counting down.
AGTTTTCGGCCATGGCGGTGGCCGGATGATGCGGTTCTGGCGGACGTGGCGGACGCGTATTTTTCTTATCCTGGCAGTGCTGGGGCCGGGCTTTATCACGGCCAACGTAGACAATGACGCGGGCGGCATCTATACCTACGCCACGGCGGGAGCGAAGTTCGGCTATGGATTGCTGTGGACGATCATCCCGATGGCGATCATGCTTGCGTTTGCGCAGGAGATTTCCGCGCGCATGGGGGTCGTTACCGGCAAAGGCCTGAGCGAGCTGATCCGCGAGGAGTTCGGGCTGCGGATCACCGCGACCCTGATGCTGGGGCTGGTGCTGTGCAATCTGGGCGACGTGATCTCAGAGTTCGCGGGCGTTGCGAGCAGCGGGCAATTGTTCGGGATCAGCAAATTTATCTCGGTGCCGATTGCGGCGGTGCTGGTATGGGCGCTGGTCGTCTTCGGAGACTATAAGAAGCTCGAAAAGATTTTCGTGTTTCTCTCGTTTTTATATGTGGCGTACATCATCACGGCCGCGCTCGCGCACCCAAGCTGGGGCAGCGCCATCCGGCAGACGCTGCGCCTGCCGAGAGCGCACGACCTGGGCAATTCGGAGTATCTGTTTCTTTCGGTCGGAATCATCGGTGCGACCGTGGCGCCCTGGCAGCAGTTCTATCTTCAGGCGTCGGTGGTGGACAAAGGCGCGAGCGCGTCCAAATTGAAGCTGGCGCAGCTCGACGCAGTCATCGGCTCGGTCTTCTCGGTACTGGTAGCGGCATTCATTGTGATCGCATGCGCCGCAACCTTGTTTGCGGCCGGCCTTCACAACATCGGGGGGGCGGCCGACGCGGCGCAGAGCCTGAAGCCGCTGGGGGGGCAATACGCTTTCATCCTGTTCTCGTTCGGGTTGCTGAACGCGTCGCTGTTTGCGGCGTCGATCCTGCCGCTTTCTACGGCCTATACGGTTTGCGAGGCGATGGGATACGAGAGTGGGTTGAGCAAACGTTTTCGCGAAGCGCCGATCTTTTATGGGATCTATACCGGGCTGTTGATTCTGGGTTCGATCATCATCCTGATGCCGAAGGTGCCGCTGGTTGCGGCCGCGGTGTTGTCCCAGGTGCTGAACGGGGTGCTGCTGCCGGCGGTGCTGATCTTCATGCTGGTGCTGGTCAACCGGAAATCGCTGATGGGAACCAAGACGAACGGCCGTGCCTACAACGCAGTCGCGTGGACGCTGACTGCGCTGGGAACGGGGCTGACAGTGCTGATGCTGATCGGAATGGCGCGCGGAAATTAGAGCAGCCTGCCTTCACTCAGGTCGCGGATAAGGCCGAGGTCGGCGGCGAGGAAATCGAAGGCAGGGAGCGCGGTAAGGGGCGACCAGCGGAGGTCATTGAAGATGCGGTTGTCGAGCGCTCCGCTGAACTCGTGGACCGTGAAGAACTGCAGATCGATGGTTGCGCCGTTGCGGTAGCGATGGCGAAGCTGCGTGATGCGCGGTCCGATGACAGCCTCTATGCCCAGCTCTTCGCGGAGTTCACGAGCGAGGGCCTCTTCGGCGGATTCACCGGGCTCGATCTTGCCGCCGGGGAACTCCCACTTGAGACTCATGGGTTGATCGGGCCGGCGCTGGCAGACGAGCACTTCGGTGGCAGTTCCATTTTCGCTTTCCACAGTGCGCAGGATAAGGGCTGCGACAACAAAGCGCACCGGCTTGCCGTTGCGACTGCCAGGTGCATCGAGCTTGCGTATGCGGTCTTTCACGAAGGCCAGCCCAGGTCGGCGCATTGGGTGTGCGCTCTTTATTACGAATAGCTTAGACGACCCCGAGAGGAAATGGCACGAAAGACGAGCAGTGAGTGTCGCCGAGAGTACGAAGCTGGTCCATCAACGAGGCCGCCGGTGCAGAGGGCGTATTTAGCGGCGCGCGTTTACCGGGACGCCCATGCCGTTCAGTTTGCTGCGGGCCTGAGTCGCCTCCGGCGAGGTGGGGAAGCGCTGAATGACGGCGCGAAATTCCGCGATGGCAGCTTCGCGGTCCTTGAGTGTGAGCAGCGCCTGGCCTTTGTGCAGGTGCGAAACGGCTGTCTTCTGATTGCCGGGGTAGTCGTTCAGGACGTGGTCGTAGTCCTTGACGGCTGCGGAATACTTTCCATGGCGATAGTCGATCTCGCCGAGGTAGTACCAGGCCTGTCCCGCGAACTGGTCGGATGGGTTGGCCTGAATGACCTGATTGAATTCCTCGGTGGCAACGGGATATTTGGCGGCCATGTAATCGTTGAGTGCGATGCTGAAAAGCGTGCTGGCCGATTGTCCGGAGGGTTGCGTGGGCTGGACGGGAGGAAGGTTGCGCGATCCGGCGTAGGGTCCCTGGCGAGTGGCAAAGGGAACATCGGGCGAGGGTTTGTTATCCGCCATGGGCGCGCCCGGTGGGGGCTGAGTTGGAGCAGATCCTGGAGGCTGGACGTTCTGGTCTGAGCCGGGCGTGCCTGGGGCGGGAGAGCCAGTGGCCGGCTGCGACATATTCTGCAGCGTGGCGTTAATGGACTGCTGCTGCGACTGGATGCCCTGGAGGGCTTTGTCGAGGTTATTGATGCGGGCCTTCACTTCGTCGACGGAGTCGTTGAGGGATGAGATCTGGCCGGAGAATTGTTCCTGCTTCGTGCCGGCCGCCTCCTGCTGCTGGCGCATCTGCTGTTCGAGCCCCTGCACGGTGGTGGACATTTTGTTGACGGCGTCGGCGGTTTGCTGGACGAGATCCTTGAGGACGCCCATGCGCTCGTCATTGGACTGCTGAAGGCGCGCGACGGAGTCCTGGAGATTTTGCACCTGGGTCTGGAGCTGCACCATGTCCTTGTTGACGGCGAAGGCACGCGGCGCGGCGAGCGTCGCGAGGCAGAACAAGGTACAGGCGGCGATGGGGAGTGCGCGATGTCGGGTCATGCGATTACCTCACATTAAGTTTAGCGGCGTCCTGAGCGCGGTGTACGTTGACGGGCACCTGAAAAGCAAATACGGGGATTCTGGAAGCCGAAGCCCGGAATGGCGAACCCATTTGCCGCCGCAAAAAAGCAACCCACCCTCCGCGTTGCGAAGGATGGGCCGCCCGGCATCAGTCTAGCGGTCGAGAGAGAACTGTGCGCGGCGATTCTGCTGCCAGCATTCTTCCGTCTCGTCGGTGCAGAACTGTTTCTCCTTGCCATAGCTGACGACGCGAACACGCGAGGAGTTGACGCCGGCGTTGACGAGTGCCGTCTTGGCGGCGTTGGCGCGGTTCTCGCCGAGGGCCAGGTTGTATTCGGCTGATCCCCGGTCGTCACAGTAGCCGCCGATGACGATCTTGATGTCGGGGTGCGACGTGAGGTAGGCGGCTGCTTTGGAAGCGGCTGCCTGGCCGTCGGGACGCAACTCATAGCTGTCGTAGTCGAAGAAAATGTCGGGCACGTTCTGGTGGAAGACTGCGTCGGACCCCATATCGGCGGAGTTACTGTTATCGGCGGGCGCGACAGGAGCCTGCGGCACGCGCACGGTAACACGCACGTTGGCTTCGGCGGTGCCGCCGTCGCCTTTGGCGGTGAGGTGGAAGTTGGTGGAAGTGGAGGGCGACACAGTCTGCGTGCCGTTGACGGGGACCTGGCCGATACCGTCGATGGTGACGGTGGTCGCGTCGGTGGTGCGCCAGTTGAGGACGACGGACTGGCCGAGATCGATGGCGAGCGGATCGGCGGTGAGATTGGCCGTGGGGGCGGCGGTGGGGGTTGCGCTAGGAGCGCCGGCGTTGGAATTCACCGGTGCGGTCTTGTGGTGGCAACCGGCGAGGGCAAAGAGGCCGAGCGCGAGAAACAGGGACGTACGCGAGGCGCGAAGATGGGTGTGGCGGGAAGCGGGGAGGGGATCGGTCATTTCATTTCTCCTGCGTTAACCAAGGCGAAAGGGAAGGTTTGGCAGCAGCTCGAAAGGGCGCTGTCCGGTCGTTTCCATGGTACTGAGAGCGAGGGTACCCGTGTGGGCTTCGCGAGGGGATGCATCGGCTGAGGCAACAGGTAGTCTCGACATTGTTCTCTCCCACTCATGCGCGATGAGGCCCGCGCATGAATGGGGCACCCGAGCGTTATGGGCTGTCATCATTTCCAGCTCCAGTTGGGCATGTCCGCGCCGGTGCCGGTGATGGGGTGTGTGTTGCCATTATTGGCGCCATCGGAGATCAGCAAGGTGTAGATGCGGCTGCGCGCGGTGTTCCCGTTGGGCGAGCAAGAATAGACAAGGTGGCGGCCATCGGGCGACCAGGAGGGGAAGTCGCACTGGCCGGAGCCCGACGTCATTTGCTTCCATTCCTTGGTGGCGATGTCCATGATGTAGATGTCTTCGCCGCCGGGTGCGCCAGGCCCATGCTTGCGGTCCCACGCGTAGGCGATCCACTGGCCGTTGGGCGACCATGAGGGCGAGCTGACGTAGCCACCGTCGGTGAGCTGCTGAATCCCGGTGCCATCGGTGTTCATGATGTAGAGCTGGGGCAGGCCGGTGCGGTCGCTGATCCATGCGATCTGCGCGCCGGAGCGGGGATTGAAGGTGGGCGAGGAGTCGGGCCCGCGGAAGTGCGTGATCTGGCGGGCAAGGGCGCCGTTCGAGTCGGCGATCCAGATTTCGGGGTCACCGCTGCGCGACGAGGAGAAGGCGATCTGGTTGCCGTCCGGCGACCAGGCGGGCGTGCTGTTGAGGCTGCCGGCGGAGGGGAAGTTGACCATGCGGCCCAGAACGAGGGAATACATGCGAATCTGGAAGCCGTTCTTGCCGAGGGATTCGAAGGCGATGCGGGAGTTGTCCGGCGAGACGCGCGGCCCCATGGATGTGCTGCCGACGTGCGTGACCTGGTGCTGGTTCGCGCCGTCGTAGTCCATCATCCAGATTTCTTTGGTCGCGCCCTCCTGCTTCGTGTAATAGATTTTGCTCTCACAGATGCCGGGCAGGCCGCCGCCGAGATGACTGATGATCTCATCGGCGAACTGGTGCGCGATCTGGCGCGCTGACTCCTCGCTGGAGTCGCCGGAGTACTGCTTGGCGAGCACCTGCGGGTATTGTGTGTTCTTCGCGTCGTAGAGGAAGCCATTGACGAGGAGTTTGCCGGCGGAGACACCGATGGAACCGAAGGCGAGGAACGATGCGCTGGGCGGCGGGTCAGAGTAGGCCTGCAGATGGACCTCGGCCGGTGAGCCGGGACTGCCCGATGGCAGCAGGCTCTTGGATACGACGTCGAAGATGCCGGCGTTGGCGAGATCGGCATAGAGGGTGCTGTCGAAGGTGGTCTTCGGCTGCGCGGTCTGCTGGTCCAAGTTCGATGGTTTGAAGTCGGTGACGGCGATGCGGATTTTTGCCGCATTGCCGGAGGTCGCCTGGGTAAAGACGGTGTCCTGCGCGGACGCACGCCGCGC
>DATNAU010000025.1:0-6583 GCA_035572415.1 Acidobacteriaceae bacterium | reverse complement strand
ATTTCGAAGAAGGGAATCTCCGCGCGGGAGAAGATAGATGCGATGACGCCGCGGCCGCAGCCATACATGTCATCGATGAGGAAGCGGAACTTCGACGCGTGGATGGCGTGCAGGTCGACGAAGCGGGCCAATGCGGTGATGTAGTCCGGATTGAACGTAAGCTCCTCGATCTTCGCCTTTGCGGCAGCGGTGGGCAGAGGGCGGCCGAGATAGCTTTCGATCCCGGTCATGATGGCGGGCGTGCCGGAACCGCCGTAGCTGGCTTTGTATTTCACGCCATTCCACTGGGCGGGATTGTGGCTCGAGGTGATCATGACGCCGCCGGCGGCCTTGCGTTGGCGCACGGCGTAGGAGAGAGCAGGCGTGGGTGTGATTTCGTTCGCGAGAAAGACTGGAATGCCTGCCTCAGCAAGAACGTCGGCGGCGATTCCGGCGAAGGCGCGCGAGCCGAAGCGCGTATCCCAGCCGATGCAGATGCCGCGTGCGGAATCTTCATGTTGGAGGACATAGTGCGCGATGGCGCGCGCCGCGACGCGCACGTTGGCGTAAGTGAAGTCGTCGGCGATGATGCCGCGCCATCCGTCGGTGCCGAACTTCACCACATTCGTATCTGCCATCCTGCCGTCCGTCTCTCCTGCTTTGGGATTGCTGCCCGGCATTCGGTTCTGCGTTGCCGGAAGGATCAAACTAAATCCTGCCGGCCTCGGGCCTTCAGCTCACCGACAACCTTGCCCACGTCCTGCGAGCGTTCACGCGTCGTGATCAGTAACGCGTCGTCAGTTTCGACGACGACGAGGTCCTTCACTCCAAGCAACGCAACCGTCTTTCCTGGAGCATAGACGTAGTTTCCCGCAGCATCGATCATAACGGGCTGATCGTCTGCGCAGTCTGCGACGTTGGCAGCGTCGGCGGCGGGCGCTTTGTGCGCCAGATGTTCATGGAGGGCGGTCCACGAGCCCAGATCGTTCCACTCAAAGTCCGCCGGAAGACAGTAAATCTCTGAGGCGGTCTCTCCCTTGGCGGAGCGGGGCTCAAGCACGGCGTAGTCGACGGAAATGTCCTCGCATTGCGGGTAGAGCTCTGCGAAGAGACGGTCGAACTGCGCGGTGCCGAAGGCAGCAGCGATGCGCGAGAGGAGTGGGGCAAGCGAAGGGCGATGTTCGCGGATGGCGTTGGCCAGAGTGCGCGCGCTCCACAGAAAAATTCCGCCGTTCCATGCGTAATTGCCGGAGGCAAGGAACTGCTCGGCGCGGGCGCGGTCGGGCTTTTCGGTAAAGCGCTTTACGTGGCGCGCGGGAACATTGCCGGGCCGATCGAGACCTGCGCCGAGTTCTATATAGCCGTAGCCGGTCTCGGCACGCGTGGGTGGCACACCAAGGACGACGATGCGTTCGCCGCTTGCGGCGAGCGCGATGCCCGCTCGAATGACCTCACCGAACCGCGCGGTGTTACCGACCACGTGGTCCGAGGGAAAGATGCCAATGACGGTATCGGGCGCGGCGGGTTCGAGCAGGAATGCGGCGAGTGCGCACGCGGGCGCGGTGTTGCGCGCGGTAGGTTCACTCAGGATGTTCCCGCGCGGCACCTGCGGAAGCTGATGCGCGATGGTTTCGTCGAGCAGTGTGTTGGTGATGACCCAGACGTCTTCCGCACGGGCCAGCGGAAGCAGCCGGTCAAGCGTCTGCTGGATCATGGTGCGCTCGCCGTCAAGCGCCAGCACCTGCTTGGCGCGCGCGCGGCGGCTGCGTGGCCAGAAACGGGTGCCGCTGCCGCCCGCGAGGATTACCGGGGCGAAGCGCGGTGCGGCTTTGTCAGCGGCTGCCATATCTGTCCGCGCCGCTTAGCTGAGCTTCGCGAGATACTCGCGCATGCGCACGATTCCTTTGTCGATGACGTCGCCGGCTACCGCGTAGCAGAGCCGGATGTGGTCGTTGGTGCCGAATGCCTCGCCTGGGACGGTGACGACGTGCGCTTCGGTCAGCAGCTTCGAGGCGAGATCGGATGCGGTATTGATGCCTGACTTGCCGAGGAACGCGGTGATGTTCGGATAGACGTAGAAGGCTCCCTGCGGCACGGTGCAGGTGAGGCCGGGGAGGGTTTTAAAGCCATCGAGCATGCGGTCGCGCAGCTTCAAATAATCGGCACGCATTTCGGCCACGCAATCCTGCGGGCCGCTGAGTGCGGCGATGGAGGCACGCTGGACCACGCTGTTGGTGTTGGAGGTGGACTGCGACTGCAGCTTGCTCATCGCGGCGATGATGGGCTTGGGACCAAGCGCAAAGCCTGCCCGCCAGCCGGTCATGGCGTAAGTCTTGGAGAGCGAGCCGAGCACCAGCACGTGTTCCTTCGCTTCCGTGACCGACGCGCCGGAGAAGATGTTGCCGGAGTAGTCGAGATAGACGTAGCACTCGTCGAGCAGCACGTAGATGCCGAGCTTGTGCGCAAGGCGCACGATGGCGAACATGTCTTCCTGCGGGATGACCGCGCCGGAGGGGTTCGACGGGAAGTTGAGGATGATGGCCTTGGTCTTCGGCGTGATGGCCGCCTCGATCATCTTCGCAGTAACGCGGAAGTTGTCCGCCTCGGAACCTTCGACGTACACGGGTTTGCCGCCGGCGAACTCGATGATGTCCTTGTACGACACCCAGAAAGGCACGGGCACGATCACTTCATCGCCGTGCTCGATCAGGACTTCGACCGCGTTGAAGATGGCCAGCTTGCCGCCGGTAGTGAAGACGCACTCCTCGACGGTGTAGTTGGTGCCGAAGTCGGCGGCGTGGCGCTCGACGACCGCCTTGCGCACTTCGGGCACGCCGGCCACGTTGGTGTAGCGCGAGAAGTTTTTCTCGATGGCATCGATGGCGGCGTCCTTGATGTGCCGCGGCGTGGCGAAGTGCGGCTCGCCCGCGCCGAAGTTGGCCATGTCAATGCCGGAGGCCTGCATCTTCAGGGCCTCGGCGGTGATGGCCATGGTGGCCGAAACTTCAATCCGGTTGATGCGGTCGGTAAGGACTTTGGACGCCACTGCGGTCATGCTTCTGCTCCTGCGTGTGGTGGAAAGGACCCTGATTGTGAAAGGGCTGACACCAGTTTCGCAGATTCAGGCAGGGAGATAAAGCCGGATAAAGGCCTTCAGACGGAAGCAATGCTGCCTACACTTTCTGTCAGCGCGGGATGAGAGTGAAGCTTTCCACCGACACCTTGGGACCGTAGCGGGCATATTCGCGCTCGGGTATGAAGATGACGGTAATCGCGTCGAACTTCTGGAAGTCGGCGATCTGCGGAATCGGAAATTCGAGGGTCTGCTGAGGGGTTTGAGCGTTGCCGGAAAGGACCTTCTTCCCGAGGTATTCAGCGCGCCGCGCCTGATTGCCCGAACTGCTCAGCAGCAGTCCTACTTCAATCGGCTCCGGCGATGCATCCTTGTTGAGGAGCGTTACGTCGATGGCGCCGCAGCATCCCGCATCGATGGGCAAGCCGAGGTTCTGGTGCGCTTCCATCTCGAGCGGCAGCAGGTTGGTCGCGTGGATATCCACCTCGGTCGGCTTGCCATGCGCAACGTGCGCATATGGGCCCGGGGTCAGGTGCGGCGGCTGGAAGTACCAGTAGGGCCCATCGAAAGGAATGACCAGCGGCTTGCCAAACCCGGCGCCCTTTGTGGACGTGCTGGGCGCCACGAGTACAACATGTTTCCTGGGCGGCCAGAGCACAATGCCGACATAGGCGAAGCCGCGCTCCGCCGCAAGCACAGGCGGAGGGATCTGCACGCCATGCGTTGTGTCGCCGGAGTGAAAGCCGGGCAGCGTCAGTAGCGCGGGCGGCAGCAAAGCCAGGACCATCAGGATGGCAGCCAGGCCGCCCAGCTTACGCAGCGTGATGTGGCGGCCAAGCCGCCTCGTGGCGTGGCTTTCAACGGAGTTCCAGCCCCAGATCAGCGCAAAAATGGCGAGCATCAGCAGGAAGGCCGCGCAGTACAGATGATCGGCGCCGGCAAACGCGGCGGACGCATACGCGGCCAGGGCGATGCATACAGCCCGTACAGGTTGCGAGTTGCCTTTGGGCAGGCCGTGAAGGCTGGCAAATGCGGCCGCCGGCTGATATGCCGTTGGAGATGGCTCATCCTGCGCCGGGAACACGGCCCGCAGAGCCATGGCAACGGATACGGCAGCAACGGCACCAGCGGCGAGCGCCGCGAGGGAGCTGCGCCCAAGCCAAAGGCTTATCACGGGCAGAAAGACCCAAGCGACGGCCGTTCTTCGCCAGAGCATCGATGTATGGCCGCCTGCCGGCAGTGCGAGCACTCTGGCGGCCAGGGAGAGCGCGGCGGCTCCGGCCGCAACTGTCAATCCAATGGAAAACACAGACCACAGCAGCGCAAGCAGCACGGAAAGGTCGGCACGATTGTGAAGAGCGGCCAGTTCCAGGGCCATGGCCGCGGCGGCGACGGAGCCTACCGCGATTGCGGCTACCTCCTTGCGGCGCAGCCTGCGCTCCTCGTCCGAAGGCAGTTCGGGACTCGATATCGGAGGCGATTGTGGTGCGAGCATGAATCAACCTCGCGTGGGGACCTCACTACCTCGCGGTCCCCTTGGCCTTCAGGCGCTCCATCACCAGCGGCGGCACTAACGTACTGACGTCGCCACCAAGCTTGAAGACTCCTTTAATAAGCCGCGAACTGACGTAGGTGTACTTTTCTGCCGGCATCATGAAGAGCGTTTCAAGATCGGCATCGAGCTTGCGGTTCATCATGGCCATCTGGAATTCGTACTCGTAGTCGGAGATGGCGCGGATGCCGCGCAGCACTGCCTTGGCGCCCTGCGCACGGGCAAAATCGACCAGCAGGCCGTCAAAGGTCGCGACCGAGACATTCCTGAAGCCCTGCTCAGAGATTGCTTCGCGAATCATCTGGACACGCTCCTCGACCGTGAATAGCGGCGCTCCTTTGTCTGCGTTGCGCAGGATGGCGACAACCAACTCATCCACGAAACGGGAGCCGCGGGCAATCAGATCCAGGTGGCCGTTGGTGAGCGGATCGAACGTGCCGGGGTAAATGGCTTTAACGGATTGCATGGCCTGAGCAGGATACCGCAGAGACGCAAATTTCCTGCATCGGGCGTAGACTTCCCGGGAACCGGGTTCGTCTGTCCCTGTAGTGAGCGGCAGAAGATTGCGGTTCACGCCGAAATACGAGGACGCGCATGGCGACGGAGAACATCACCACCTTTCCGACTGGACTGGCGATTGGCGCGGGCGTCCGGGCGAACCCGCTGGACGATCTCGAGACCGTGGTTGCGCTCTACCAGCCGCGCGTCTTCCGCTTTCTGCTGGCGACCCTGCGCGACCGCGACGCCGCTGAGACCTTGACGCAGGAGACTTTCCTGCGCGCCTGGAGCGCGCGCGGCAGCTTCCGTGAGGACTGCGCGGTGGGAACATGGCTTATCCGCATTGCGCTGAACCTGGCCCGCGACCACACGCGGACCGGCCGGTTCCGCTTCTGGAAGAACATCGCCGCGCATGCCGTGGATGCGGCTGATGTCGCATCCTTTGTTCCCAGCGCGGAGGTTTCGTCTGAAGCGCGGTTGATCGCGCAACAGCAGGTGGCTGCGATATGGGAAACGGTGGGTGGGCTCTCGGAGCGCCAACGAACCATCTTTCTCCTGCGCTTCCTGGAAGAGCTGGAGATACCGGAGATTGCCGAAGCCACTGGACTTCCGCTTGGGACCGTCAAAAGCCATTTATACCGCGCGCTGAACGCAATCCGCGCCCAGCATGCCGCGCATCCGAAGCACGCAGCCGCGAAGAATGCAAAGGAGGACCGATGAACGCAGAGCTCTCTTCCACTCCTCATCTGACAGAGGCGCAGTTCGGTGAGCTACTGGCCGCACCGGCCAGGACGGCTGACAGCGCGCTGTCACCGGCAGAAGCGCACGTGCTCGCCTGCGAGCAGTGTGCCGCCGAGCTGGATGCGTTGCGTGAATCGCTGGCGCTGTTCCGTGCGGCAACCACCAGCTTTGCCGCGAACCAGCTTCGCGAGGCGCCGCCCGTTGTGCTTCCAGCGCGTCCGGTTGTTTCGCATGCGCTTCGCTCCATGGTGCTGGCTTGTGCAGCTGCGCTGGTCCTGGCGGCATTTGTACCGATGCAGGTGCTGCACCAGCGCTCGCAGGAGGCGGCACGGCGCGCGGCCAGCGCAGACACTACCCCGCGGATCCAGCATTATGCGACCGAGTCCAATGAGGCTCTCCTGAACGATGTCGACCAGGCGGCTTCAGCGTCGGTGCCGGACGCCATGCAGTCGCTGGCCAACCCAGGCACAATGAACGATCTCTCCGTCCAGAAATCCAACTGAAGGAAGTATCAACCATGTCTTCCGCTGCTCGAACTGCACGTTTTGCCATCGCCGCACTGGTTCTATCCGGATCGATTGCGATCGCCCAGACCGCTCCGCCTCCACCCGCTTCTGGTTCACCCGGGTCTGTAGCGGCACAGGCACCTCCTGCCCCAGGGATGCATCGTGATATGCCGGGCGGAATGCACGGCCCCATGATGTCGCACAGCGGCTTCCACGGTGGCCCGGAGGAGCACT
>DATNAU010000024.1:0-23264 GCA_035572415.1 Acidobacteriaceae bacterium | reverse complement strand
CGCTACACACTCGAGCAGAAAAAGTGGGACTCGCCCGCTGAACACGCGATGCCCGAGCACACTCGTGTGCCCGCCCGCTTCTCTATCGGCGGAGTCTCTATCGCACCGGCCACCGTCCTTGCCCCCATGGCGGGCGTTACTGACACCGTCTTCCGCCGCTTCATCAAGAACGCGAGCCAGTTTTCATCCGCCGCGGATGCGGGTGCCCCACGTCTCGATTCTGAGACGTGGGATGCGGATGTTGACGCCACAACCAGTAACCAGCAGTCCGGCTGCGGCCTCATCATGACGGAGTTCACCTCCGCCGACGGCCTGGCGCGCATGAGAGAGACCAAGCGCAAGCGCTACCTGACCTACTACGACGACGAACACCCGATCTCTGCGCAGTTGTTCGGATCAAACCCGGAGACGCTGGCCGAGTCCGCGCGCATCGTCGAAGACGCAGGTTTCGATCTTGTCGACCTGAACCTCGGCTGCCCGGCGAAGCGCGTGGTCGCATGCAATGGCGGATCGGGGCTGCTGAAGGACCTGCCGCAGATCAAACGCATCTTCAAGGCAGTCCGTGCCGCGGTGAAGATCCCGTTCACGGTGAAGTTCCGCCTCGGATGGAACGACAATCACATCGTCTGCGTGGAACTGGCGAAGCTGGCCGAGGACTGCGGGCTGAACGCGGCTGCGCTGCATGCGAGGACGCGCGAGGACGGCTATACCGGCCAGGCGCGCTGGGAGTACATCGCACAGGTGAAGGATGCGGTCGCGATTCCGGTGATCGGCAACGGCGACGTGCGCACGCCCGAGGATGCCGCTGCGATGATCGAAGCGACAGGCTGCGATGCGGTGATGATCGGCCGTGCCGCGCCGGCGAACCCCTGGATCTTCCGGCAGATCGCGCAGTACACGGCGACAAAAGAGGCGACTGGTGTGGGCACCTACGACATTCCGACCGACCAGGACCGCTACCGCATGATCCGCACCTACTTCCAGATGCTGGTCGATGAGATCGCGGTGGAAGAGGCAGCGGAGGCTGCGCGGGCCGCAGCAATCGCTGCATCGGGACAGACCGCTCGCGAGCAGCGGCATCGCGATGCTGTCGGCAAGATGAAGCAGTTCGCCGCGTGGTTTACTCACGGCGTGCCCGGCGGCGCCACGCTGCGCAAGGCCATCTTTGAGGCGAAGAACGGCGACGCCGTGCTGGGCGAAGTGGAGCGGTTCTTCGAGGCGCATGCGAACGCCGCACCTGAAACCGGCTTCGCACTCGAGCCCGATGAAGACCTCGATGCAACGCCTGCGTGGATGGGCTGATAGCGCCTTTACCTCACGGTCCACCACGGCAGATGTTTCGTCCGGCCACTCTATTGACTCGTTACTGTTATTCCCCAAGGCGTGACGCCGGCAGCAACCGGTGAACCTGGAATCGGTGTCAGCGCGCCCATACTGTCAATCGAAAACTCGTGCACAACGTTGAAAACCCCGCTTGGGCAATTGCTGCAAGCCTGCGGCACGTAGAGAAAGCTGCTGGATGGATCGATAGCGATCTGCTGACCATAGATGTGCGCGTAAACATTCCCGACGGGCGTAAATGAGCCATCCGTAATCGCGTAGGAGACCAGATCATTGTTGTTCTCGATTGTGTAAGCGAATCGGCCGTTGGGCGAAACTGAAATCGTATATGCCCCGTTGTGTTCCAGCATGGCAGAGGTCTTCGCCTGGGTGAGGGTGCCGGATGCGGGATTAATGCCGTACGCCCCGATCGAATTGGTGGCTGCTCCAGTCGCGTAGAGGTATTTCCCCGCGGGATCCAGGGCGACCGCTGTTGCCAGACTGTAGCCGGAGATGGTCTGTAGCAGACTCAGCGCGCCAGAATTGGCATCAACGCCGAACGCATATAAGTTGGTCCCATCGAGCAAATATAGGAACTTGCCGGTTAGGTCTGTTACCATCGCCGGAGTGCCGGCGCTGATGCTGTTCGTCGCGGTTCCGAGAAGAAACGGCGTTCCTGCCACGGCGGTTAGCACACCCGCGGAACTCAAGTTATAAGCATCGACCTGATTACCACCCTGCCCCGGGTAGGCGACGTTCTGCCCTGTGACATAGAGATACACATGGGTTCCGGAAGGATCCACGATCACTGTGCCCGGTTCGTTTTTGGTTATATAAGGCGACGGGCTGATCTCCTTGAGTGCCCCCGTTGTGGCGTCAATTGCGAAAACATGCAAAAGGTCTGCCGAATTGTCCACTGCGATCAGAAAACGATTCTGCGGGTCGTGTGCAGTAATGGTGGGACTCAAGCCGAGCACGAAGGGAAATCCGCTGAGGGCAGAGAGAGCGCCAGTGGCGGTATCTATGGAATAACCGGAGAGGCTGCCTCCCTGATTTCCTGTATATGCAAACTTGCCTTTCGGCGTGACGATCGGCGAGGTTGCTGTCACGGGGGAAGCCGGTGTGTTTGAACAGTCTACGAAGCAGCCCAAGAGGAAGAATGCGGCAGCAACTCTGAAAAATCGACGCATGCAACTCATCGGCGGCGTTCCTGCAGGAATATGAATGAATGAGAGGCAGTTCTTTATACCGCGCCGCACGTCTGCAATTCAACAGGGGCGTTACTTAGCCTCGTTCTTTTTGCGCCACACAACCTTCACCTCTTCGCGCCAGCGTTCGTTCAGAGCGATCAACTCCCAATCCACGCGGGGTGACAGATAGCGCAGCACGGTTTCCGTGGCGGGATGAATGCGCAGCGCAGGCGCAACGAGATAAAGTTTCGGTGCGGCAGGTGACAGCCGCACGCCGGGAAAGTATCCATGCCGCTGAAACTCGCCGAGGCCGAAGGCCGGCGAGCCGGACGCATCGGCCGTCTGCATGTGATGCCAGCGCACGCGAATCCAGTAATCGAGACCCTGCAGCGCGAGGTGCAAATCGTCATCGGCCTTCAACTCGATGACCGCAAGCCGTCCGTCGCGGTCGACGGACAACAGATCGAGCATGCCGCGGTCACTCGCCGCGAACGCCGCCACCTGCGTGTATACGTGCTTCGCGTCGAGATGCTGATCGATGACACTAACGTCGCGGCGCAGCACGCTCTCCAGCCAGCGCTCTGGCTGCATGCGATAGAGCGGATCGGCGATGGCGCGCTTCGCTCCTTCTCCACGCCCGCCATTTTCACCAATTCCAAACGGTCGGCGCCTGTCGCAGAGCCGCGTCACCAGATTGCGCAACGCATCCGCATTCTCTTCCGTGAGCGGCGTCTCATTCGCGCCGGAGCCGAAGGTGATCTCCTGCAGGCGGTTGAAGCTCTGCCCCGTGTAGCCAATGCGCACTCGCGCGAACTCAAGTCCATGCAGCAGGAATGCCATCTCCGCTGCGCTGCGCACACGCTGCTCCACCATTTCGCGGGCCGGCTCCGGCACCAGGGCCATCATTCGGGCAGCGGCATCGGCGAAACCTTCGCGAGTAGCCGTCACATCCGGTGCATGCAGCAGCCGTGTCGCGAGGTTGCCATGGTCGGCCGCGTCGCGGCGCGTCAGCTCCTCCGTGCGTTCATCCAGTTCCCACAACTCCCACTGCGCTGCATCGAAATTCATCCACGCCAGGCGCGATGCAGTGAGCACCGCCATCCCCCGCGGCACGATGATGCGCAGTCCGCGATACAACCTTCTTCCCCCTGCGTTCTCGCGGCAGTGAGCCAGCCACAGCACGCCGATGGTCAGAATGCCGTCGATCGTCGCCTGCGATTCCTGGCCATTCGCGCCGATCATGGCCCAGGCTTGTTGCCCGTTTACCAGCGATCCACGCGCATACGCCGGTCCGAAGCTCTTCTCGAGGTCCATCGCCGCGCGCAGGCCATCGATCTTCCACCCGCCCCACTCTTCCTGTCCCGCGGCGCGAAGTGCAGCACGTTCCAGCACCTTCAGATAGCGCCGGCGTATGGCATCGCGTGTGGACGGAGTGTGCCGCCCCTGGTCGGCCAAAATATCGAGCGAAGCCGGCCTGCTCTGCCCAAAGCGATGCACGGTGAGCCGCAGGGAAGCTGCATTGCCCGCCCCTCGCGGGGTCGCCGCACTCACACGGCGGACGATATTCCGCGCGTCATCCCACAGCTGCAGCGTGCAGCGGCCATGTTCGGTTGTGATGGAGTATTTCGCCGAGGAAAGATCGAACAGCCCGCGGCCGTCTTCGGCCACCACGGCGCGCTCATGCGCGGCGAGGAACTCCTCGAGCGCCTCGGCGATCTGTTCAGGCGTCTGCTGCGCGTCTATGCCGGATGCTGCTCTGCTCGGCGTCATTGGATGGACGGCCAAAGTCTAGCAAATGCAGCCGAGGGTGCGTCCGAAGGAAGCAAGAGGACGTCTATGAAGATGCAATCTTTCCTGGGTTTCGAATCATCGATCATTTATCCTTGGATGTGCCCTTCGGGATCGTCATTCGCTCTGATTCGACCCGTTCTGCTCATTCCCCCCTGATGCCCCGACGGTGATCCGGGATTGGCGCATCGTATGATTCTCGATGCGCTTGGGATCATTTGAAACCTGGGACACGCTGATTCGGGTGTAATCCTCGCCTTGGCCTTCCACCACATTGGGAGTTCAGGGGACTGGTTGGCCCAACCTTGACTTCTGTTTCGTAAGGATTGAGATTCTGACTGTTACGGTTATCATCTGCACCCGGAATCGGCCCGAATGCCTGAGGAGTTGCCTTGAGGCCGTCAACCGGCTGAAGCCGCCGGCTGACGAGGTTCTGGTGGTCGATAACACCACCGGCGATGCTGACACTGACGCCATTGCGCGCGAATTCTCCGCGCGATACGCAGTTGAGCCGGTCAAGGGCCTCAGCCGCGCGCGCAATCGCGGACTGGCCGAAAGCAGATGCGAGATCGTCGCCTTTATCGACGACGACGCGATTCCCAGAACGGACTGGCTGGGGCGCCTCCTCACGCCGTTCGAAGATCCGCAGGTGGCGGCTGTCACAGGAAAAATCCTTGCACCTGAGGCCGCTGATGACGGCGAGCCGGAGTCTCCCCTGATCGTCAACAACAAGGTCGTGCATTGGTTTGAGATCGCGACGTTCGGCGGGCTGGGTCTCGGCAGCAACATGGCGTTGCGCAGGTCTGCATGCACCGGGTGGACCGTCTTCGACGTGCGCCTCGGGCGGGGTGGTCCCATCGAAATCGCAGACGAAAACTTTGCGTTCGCTTCTCTGCTCTCGCGCGGTTACACGGGCGTCCATCTTCCCACGGCTGTGGTCACTCACCCACGACAGCGTCACGATACCCAAGCTCACCGGGCGCGCAATTCCTTTGCGTACTGGCTGCTGCTCTTCTCAGAGTTTCCCGCGCGGAGGCGAGACCTGCGGCAGTTTCTTTTCCGCCGGTTGCGACGTGAGCGCCTGGGCTGGCAGCGTGGCACGCAGGACCCCGGCGTGATCATTACCAGCAGCTGGTGGGCGAAGCTGAAGTCCGGCGCGAGCGGGCTTCTGCTCTTTTTGCGCACCAGAAAATAAGAGCTACCAGTCCATCCGCTCACGCAGACGCGTGATATGAGCGACATGGTGGCGCGAGTGCCAGGCATACATCAGCGTTGCGAACTCCACCGTCATGGGCCCGTTCTCCGGGTGCCTGAATCCACGCTGCCACTGCTCGTCATCGAGCGACTCCAGCAGCATCACCCAGCGCGCATGCAGGCTCTCCAGCAGGACGACCGACCAGCCTACAGGCGCAGCCGAGTCGCGCAGCATCGCCCACTCCTTTTCCTTGTACGCGAAGATCGTTGGCCAGTCCTCCGTCAGCGCCAGGCGTATGCGGCTCACGGCATTGCTGTGGCTGTCCGCGATGTGATGAACGAGCTGCCGCACCGTCCAGCCGCCCTCGCGGTAGGGCGTGTCGAGCTGATGGCGGTCCAATCCATCGAGCGCGGCGGAGAGCCGTCCCGGCAGTCCAGCCAGCGCCGCGATTGCGGCCATGCGTTCGTGCGGTGTGATCGTCTCCGGACGTTGAAACCGTCCCACCGGATACCGAAGGTCCTGCGCCTCACCCGATATACCTATGCCCATGGCGCCCTCCTGGATGATTCTTGGAATCGAGGCTGGGGAGGTTGCGCCGCGTTCCGCCGCTCAGGCTTGGCAAGCAAAATAGCACACGCGCGGAGACGTTCTCAAGGATCGCAGGTTAGGCTGGTCGTGGCTGAATTCTGCATCGAATTCCTATGGGTTTCATCAAGTTGCTTCGAACGTCGATCCTCTTCGCCGCGGCGCTGTCGATGGCCGCCCATGGCTTTGCGCAGCAGCGCGCCGCGCACTACGCCGGGTTCGATGCCAATGCATATCCGGGCGACGATCAGTTGGCCGCATTGCACAAACAGTTCGCCTTCACGGGCTACTGGCTGAACAATCCTCCGGGCGCCAGCCACAATCCCTGGACAGGCAAACGCGACCTGCTGCGTCGCGCAGGCTTCGGGTTCCTGATTGTCTTCGACGGCCGCTGGGACAAGGAGATTCTTGCTGCGCAAAAGGCCGGCAAACCCGCTGCGGCTCTCGCGCGCGAAGATGTTGCCGCTGCTGTCGCGGCTGCCAGGCGCGAGGGCTTTCCGCCCGGCTCCATCATCTTTCTGGACCAGGAAGAAGGTGGGCGCCTGCTCCCCGAACAGGCTGCCTATCTGCTCGGCTGGACCGAGGCGGTGGCTGCGACCAGCTACAAACCAGGCGTGTACGCCAGCGGCCAGCCCGTACCGGATGAAGACGAGAACGGCCGCAAGATCACGATCACGACCATCCAGGACATCCGCTCACGCGTGGCGGCACAGCACCTGCATCCCATTGCCTTCTGGGCCTATCAGGATGCCTGCCCTCCCGCGCCGGGCTGCGTGGTCAACCCAGCAAAGCTGCCCGCGCCCGATAACAGCGGCACGATTCAGCTCGATGCCTGGCAGTTTGCGCAGTCGCCGCGGCGCAAGGATATTACCCGCGCCTGTGCCGCAACCTACAGCACCAATGGAAATTGCTATATGCCTGGCGCGCCGCCCGCGCTGGCACGCTTCCAGCTCGACCTCAACGTCTCCGATTCGCCGGACCCGTCGCATGGCCGCTGAGCGGCTTGTTTTCTTCGCGGGCCTCTGGCTTCACAAAGCGTGAGCTGGAAGGCCGGAGGGACCGCGCTGGCCGACGTCAAAGCCGTCGACCATCTTCTGCAGCCGCACCGCCATGTCGAACAACTGTCCACAGGCGCGCGCGGAAAGCTGCGAGCCGTCAGCCGCGTCGGCGGCCAGCCCGCTGATCCGTGTCATGCTGGCGGTGATCTCCTCGGTCGCGGTGGCCTGCTGCGTCGCTGCGTCGGCGATCTGTGCGATCATCTCGCCCACATTGTTCGCCTCGCGCACGATGCGTTGCATGGAATCGCCCGCCTTGCCGGCAACGGCGACGCCGTCCTCTACGGCGGCCGTGCCCGACCGCATTCGCTCCACTGCTTCGGCGGTTACCGACTGCACGCTTTTGATGACTTCGGCGATCTCTCGTGTCGCAACCGCGGTCCGCTCCGCCAGCCTGCGCACCTCGCCCGCGACCACGGCGAATCCGCGCCCATGCTCGCCTGCGCGCGCGGCTTCGATCGCCGCATTCAACGCCAGCAGATTCGTCTGCTCGGCGATCTCATCGATCACATTTATGATCCTGCCGATCTCGTCCGATCGGCGTCCCAGCTGCTCCATGTTGGCGGCCGACTCACCCACCGCGCCGGCGATGCCGCGCATCCGCGCCAGTACGTCGTCCACTGTCTTTCCGCCCTCGCGCGCACTGCCCGCGGCACTCTCGGCGGAACGCGTCGCCATGTTCGCGTGCCGTGACACCTCGCGAACCGTCGCGGCCATCTGCTGCATGGTCGCCACAATGCGCTGCACCTGCTGCTTCTGGTCCTCCGCGCTGGCAGCCGACTGCGCGGCAGTGGCTGAAATCTCGCGGCTGGACCCAGATACCTCATCCGCGGTGGACGCGATCGACAGGATCACTCCGCGAAGACTGTGTTTCATCTGGTTCAGGCCCATGGCTGCCCGGCCCATCTCATCCTGCGCATGCACCTCCACGTCCGGTGCCGTGAGGTTGTTGGAAGAGATCATGTTGACCATGGCAAGCATTTCGCGCACCGTACGCACGATGGTCCGCCCCGTGAGCTGCGCAATGCCCAGACCCAGCGCCAGGCCCACAAGGGCGAGAGTGAACATCAGAGATCGCGTGTTCGCATTGGCCGCCTCCTGCTGCGATAGCGCAGAACTCTTCCGGCGTTCAAACTCCGCCAACATGTCATGCATCGCGTTGGTAAGGTCGGTGGTGACCACCAGGGCCTGGTGCGCCTTGAACGTACTCATTGCGCCGTCGAAATCTCCAACGCGGTACATCGCGATCACCTGCTCATTGCGGACCGCATAGGCAATGGCGGCCGTCTGCGTGCGCGCAAAAACCTCATGGTCCTGTGGCGTGGCCAGCAGCGGCTGCAGCTCGTCGAGCGCCTTACGGAAATCCGCCTCGCCGTGCTCGAACAGATGTGTGCTCTCGTTGTCGCGGCCCATCAGCACGTCGCGTGTTCCAATCCGCTCGGTGAGGAATGCCTCCTGCATCTCGCGGCTGTGGTCCTTCATCTCCGAATAAATCCGCATCTCATGCGCCAGCCGCTGGTTCAGCACTGTGGAATGGAATGCCACCGCGCCCATCCCCGCGATGATGGTGAGCAGCGAGCCAAATCCGATAGTGACTTTCGTCTTGAGTCCCAGCCTGGCGAACGGCATCGGTCCCTCCGGACACGCAAAGGCGGGCGAAGTGGCGCCCGGCAGCCGGGCAGCATTTCGCCGCTGCTTCTCTTTATCGGTGCAATCTGCTGCGCCTTTAGCACCATGTGCCCCGGCGAGACGCCCCATCCATTTCTCCTGGCTCAAGTCCGCCCAGAGATCCGCAATTTTTCCCTCGCTGACACATTTCGCAAAACATTGCCATCCGCATGACATAACCCAGACGGCGCGGCCATAGGGTGAGGTCCATGCCGTCGGCGGAGGCATAACCCCGGACCGCCGGCAACGTCTAAATGGAGTCATTATGCCGTTCCTCCCCGGGCCCCGTTCCAACGAAACTGAAGTGCTGATTGCAGGAGGCGGCCCGGCGGGTCTGGCTGCTGCCATTGCGCTGCGCCAGCGCGGCATCGATTGCACGGTTGTGGAAGCGCGTCCGCCGGCGATCGACAAGGCGTGCGGGGAAGGCCTGATGCCTGACTCGCAGGCGGCCCTCGCAACTCTCGGCGTCGCTCTCCAGGAAAGCGACGGGCAGCCTTTCCGCGGTATACGCTTCGCGAACACATTGCATTGCGTGGAGGCCTGCTTTCCTTCCGGCAGAGGCATCGGAGTCCGGCGGCCGCATCTGCATGGCCTGCTGGCCGCGCGCGCCGAGTCGCTGGGCGCGAACGTGCGATGGGAAAGCCACATGCAGCTGCCGGCGGTTGCCTCGTCCGCGGAGGAGCACCGGATCGCTGTGGTCAATGGCCGTCCCATGCGTTATCGCTGGCTCATCGGAGCCGATGGCCAGGCATCGACCGTGCGCCGCTGGGCAGGCCTGCACCGCGCGCGCAGGCACTCGCTGCGCTACGGCTTCCGCACGCACTATCGCGTCGACGCGTCATTCTTTGACATGGTTGAGATTCACTGGGGACGCGGCGGCCAGCTCTATCTCACTCCCGTTGCGCCGGACTGCGTCTGCGCGGTATACCTCTCGCGCGATCCGCATCGCGGAAGAGCTGACGCCATCGCAGACTTTCCCGAAGTAGTGCAGCGTCTCGCCGGGTCCGGCGGGCTGGAGTCTATCTCGAAGCAGCGAGGGGCGGTCTCCGCCACCTGCCGTCTGCATCGCGTGGCAACCGACCATGTCGCGCTCATCGGTGATGCGTCAGGCTCAGCCGACTCCATTACCGGCGAAGGACTCGCCGTCAGCTTCCGGCAGGCGATCGCGCTGGCGGATGCGGTCGCGGCCGGGTCGCTCACCGGTTACGAGCGCACGCACCGTGAGATTGCGCGCCTGTCGCATGCGATGGGCGCGTTGATGCTCACGCTGGACCGCTGGCCCCGGTTTGAGGCCCACGCGATGCGCGCGCTCGCCGAATCGCCCGATTTCTTCCAGGAGCTGTTGAAAGTCCATGTCGGTGAACGCACACTTTCCTCCGCTCTGTTGCGTCATGCACCGGGCTTCGCGGCCCGGCTGCTTGCCGGGTTGGTCCCGCGCGGTTCATCGCGGGAGTTTGTCTCGGATTTGTCAGCGACGTAAGAAGGTTGTTTTTTGGGACATACCTGGTAACCCGCTCGGCATGGCGGGCGTCTGTTGAGCATGATGCGCCGGATAAAATTCCGCCTGTTTGCAATTGTGATGGCAGCATGCGCCGCCGCACCGCCGGTGCTGTATGCGCAGCAGACAGGGCCGCTTACGATCACCCTCAATCCTGCGCAGACCGCGATCCGCTGGACGCTCGGCACCACGCTCCATACCGTTCATGGCACATTCGCGTTGAAAGAGGGCAGCTTCAGGGTCGATCCAGCGACGGGCGATGTTTCCGGGCGTATCGTTGTCGATGCCAGCAGCGGCGAGAGCGGTGACTCCTCGCGAGACAGGCGTATGCAGGGTGACGTTCTCGAGAGTGGATCGTTTCCCGAGATTGTCTATCGCCCTTCGCACGTTTCGGGCGCCATCGATCTCGCCAGCGGCGGCGACGTGGAGCTCGACGGCACTCTTCATCTGCATGGCAAGGACCATCCGCTCCGGTTGACCATCCATCTGGCCCCCGGCGGATCGGTCACAAAGCTGACCACGCACTTCACGATTCCCTACGTGGAGTGGGGAATGAAGGACCCCAGCAAGGTATTCCTGCACGTAGACAAGCAGGTAGCGCTGGATGTGAATGCCACCTTTGCCAGCCCGCCGCCGGGACCTGCGAAAGCCATCCTGCATCCCGGCGAGGTGCACACCGCGCAGTAGGCGCCACGTCTAAACGGACAGCTAGACTGGAGGCTGAGGATCTCGCCTTGGCGCGCTGCCACAGGAACATCGCCGCTTCGATCTGGCTCGCCCTCGGCTGCACCATGCTGGCAGTCGCGCAGGATTCGCCGGCGAGTTCATCGCAGGCAACACCCACGATCACAACCCAATCGACACTGGTGCTGGCGCCCGCGCTCGTACGTGACAAGAAATCCGGTCAGCTGATCTTCAACCTTAAGGCTCAGGACTTCGCGCTCACCGACGACGGCGTTCCCCAGAAGGTGCGTCTGGAGAAGGACGCCGGCGGCGAGCCGCTGGCGCTGGTGGTCTGCATTGAGGGCGGAGGCGCTGCGGCCGACAGGATCGGCCGCTTCGCGCCCCTGATGTCCATGCTGGATGCCGTGGTGGGCGGGGTGCCGCACCGTATTGCAGTGGTCGGTTTTGACAGCTCGCCGGTCCTCGTCACGGACTTCACCACCAACAACGATGTAGCGGAGCAGGGAATCAAGGCGCTCATCGCCGATAACAACGGCGACGACGGCGGCGCGATTCTCGATTCGCTGAGCTTCTCCCTTGACCTGCTGCGCAAGCAGCCGCCGGAGTTTCGCCGCGCCATTCTGCTCGTCTCCGAGACGCATGACCAGGACAGCCACGTCGCCATCGACGATGCGATGCGCAATCTCAGCGATTCCAACACCACTATTTATGCCATCGCGTTTTCGTCGGGCCTCGCCCAGACCAGGCATGAGGCCGGCAAGGTCGTCCAGCCCGACAGTCCCGGACCGGCGCACGGGTGCTTCAGCCGCGATCCCAACGATCCCAACGTGGACCTGAGCAAAAGCGCCGCGAAGCAGGACGCCGGCTGCCTGGAGGAGCTTGCCCCGCCTATCGCGCTGGTGCGCCTAGCCTACCTTGCGGTGCGGAACAGCCTGCAGAAGAACATTCCCGAGACCGCCGCGCACCTCACCGGCGGCGAATATTTCACGCTGGGCAATCAGAAGCAGTTTGAGCGTGACCTGCTGGCCATCTCGAACCATATCCCCAACCGTTACGTGCTCAGCTTCCAGCCGCGGTCGCCCAGTGCGGGCTATCACACGCTCAAGATTTCCGTCCCCGACTATCAGCACCTCGAGGTCTCCGGCCGGACCGGCTACTGGGCCGAACCTGCTGCCGGTGCAAAACCAGCTCCTTCCGCCAGGCAGTGAGAGAGCACGAGGTGATCGAGCTGGCCGGCCGCCCTTCGCTAAACAACCGTACGGCGTGCGCCGTAGTCGATGAGCGCACCCAGAACGATCGCGAGCCAGTAAGCGACGATGTCCTTCACGGAAAAGTGGCGGCCCAATAGCAGCGTTCCCGGAAGAGTAGCGCGGAATGCATCGATGGCCGGTGACCGGCAGAGCTTGAACAACTCGACCGCCGTGGCCGCCGCGCCTGCCATGACAGCGGCCAGTCGGATGCGCATCGAAGGCAGCAGCATTGTGACGAGCCAATAGATCGTCAACGCCCATAGCATCGATCCGCCGTACTTCGTCACAGGCTGCGGAAGTCCCAGCGGCGCCATGCGCACCGTAAGCCCGGCAACAATCGTTGTCAGGATGAGGACCAGAGATAACCACGTCGGGCGACGGTGCACGCCATTCAGCCTAACCTGTGACCACCCCGCGCCATTTACCGGCACCTCCGCGCAGCCTAGAATGATGGTGTGACTCTCGATCCTGCCTCTTCCGCCCCTGACCACAAGCGCTACTTTTTTGAGAAGCTCGGCATCTCCGAGCGGTTGATCGAGCGCTGCCTCGGCGAGGCGCTCGGGGCGGGCGGCGATTACGCCGATCTCTATTTCGAGTCCGTCACATCCACTTCGCTTGGCATCGACGAGTCGATGGTCAAAACGGCATCGCAGGGCATCAGCGTGGGCTGCGGCGTGCGCGTGCTCTCCGGCGAGCGAACTGGATACGCCTACACCGATGACCTCGGTTCCGACCGCCTGCTGCGCGCCGCGCGCACGGCAGCGCTCATCGCCAGCGGACCCGCGAAGCAGCAGATGCATGGACTGCGCCAGCCCGATGTGGAGCAGAGCCTTTACCCCATCACAGGCGCCGCAGCAGACGCAGAGATTGCCGCCAAGCTCGAACTCATCCAGCGTGCAGACCGTGCCGCCCGCGCGTACGATCCGCGAATCATTCAGGTCCGCGCCGGCTTCTCCGATGAGCTGCGCCGCATCCTCGTCGCCGCCAGCGATGGGACTTTTGCGTCGGATACGCAGCCGCTCGCGCGCCTGAATGTCTTTGTGATCGCGAAGGACGCAGCAGCCGACAACGGCGCCGGTTCCACCGCGCGCGGCACCTCCGGCGGCGGCGGCCGCGTCACGCTCGACTTCTTTGAAGGCCTGCACTCGCCCGAGCACTACGCGCGCGAGGCTGCCCGCACGGCCATCCTGCAACTGAACGCTGTTGCAGCGCCCGCGGGTGAGATGCCGGTTGTTCTCGGGCCTGGGTGGCCCGGCGTGCTGCTGCATGAGGCGGTGGGACACGGCCTCGAAGCCGACTTCAACCGCAAGAAGACCTCAGCGTTCGCCGGTCTGATCGGACAGAAGGTCGCAAGCGAAAAAGTCACGGTCGTCGACAACGGCCGCATGCCCAATCGCCGCGGCTCCATCAATCTCGACGACGAGGGCAACCCGACCCAGGAGACTGTACTGATCGAGAACGGCATTCTGCGTGGCTATCTCTCCGACAAGCTCTCCTCGCGCCTGATGAACATGCCGAACACCGGCTCCGGGCGCCGCGAAAGCTATCACCACATCCCCATGCCGCGCATGACCAACACCTACATGCTCAACGGCACCGACGTTCCCGAGGACATCATCAAGTCCGTCCCGCGCGGCCTCTACGCGGTCAACTTCGGCGGCGGCCAGGTGGACATCACCAACGGCAAGTTTGTCTTCTCCGCGAGCGAGGCTTACCTGATCGAAGACGGCAAGGTGACGCGGCCGGTGAAGGGCGCGACACTGATCGGCAATGGCCCGGAGGCGCTGAAGTACGTTTCTATGGTTGGCAATGATTTGGCGCTGGATGAGGGCATCGGCACCTGCGGCAAAAGCGGCCAGAGCGTCCCGGTTGGCGTCGGCATGCCGACCATCCGCCTCGATAAGATGACCGTCGGCGGCACGGGACAGTAAAGATTTGGAATCGCAGACAGAGCACTTCCACGATTCATCTAACGGCACGGGAAAAGAGGCATTATGGCAGCGGAGCGTGAAAAGCTTTACGAGTGTGAGGTCAAGCGGCGGCGTGTGCGGGCCGGTGGCGGCTATGAGCCGTTCTGGAAGGTGAAAAACGTTGTTGACGCGCTGATGGACGCCGACACCGAGTTTCGCTGCAAGGACTGCGCTGGGGAGGTCAAGCTCTTCCGCAGCCACAAGGCCGGCGGTCCGGGGCCGCACGTCGAACACAAGCACCGGGAAGACTCAGAGTATTGCGCTGCGGGCATGTACTTCCGCAAAGCTACTGACGGCCGTGTAGCGCGGCCCTCCGGCCACCCGATCGCGTAACGGCGACGCAGCGATGAGGCCGGGTGTCTTCCAGCCGGGATCGGCGGGATACACTAACCCTGCGCCTTGCAACAACCGTGCGGAGAACCATCTTGCCCGAGACCACCACTACTTCATCCGAAAGCGCGGAATCGAAAGCCACGGCAGATCCGGATTCCATGCCAGCGTCCAGGCGCTCGCGGAATTCCGCGCAGCAGCCGGAGCACGACGACTCGGAGACCGCGCTCGAGTCGCTCTCCTCCATCTGCACCGTGCTGGCGGTCGGTCTGTTCGTGATGACCTTTATCTTCCAGAACTTCGAGATTCCTTCGGCCTCGATGGAGAACACGCTGCTGATCGGCGACCACGTACTCGTCGATCGTGTCTCGCTTGCCCCGCCGAGCCACTGGTTTCCGCTGGTCCACTATCGAGAGCCGCAGCGCGGCGACATCATCGTCTTCCTCAAGCCGCATCCGGAAACCCCGGACCTCTATCTGGTCAAACGTCTCATCGGCATGCCCGGAGACCATATTCACCTCCAGCACGGCGTCGTATACATCAATGGCGCCCCACTCAACATTCCCCAGGCGCAGATGCCGCGCGACGACGGTGACCCGGACGACGCCTACGTCCCCTACCGTGACGACTTCCCCGCCGACCTCGAGGGAATCGAGCAGGCCGCCAGCAACAACAACGCGGCACTTTGGTCTGTGGACCTGCCCAATCACATCGTCGACGGCGACCTCGTCGTGCCGCCGAATCACTACTTCATGATGGGTGACAACCGCACCAAATCCCTCGACAGCCGCTTCTGGGGCTTCGTCCCGCGCGAAAACATCGTCGGCCGGCCGCTGTTCATCTACTGGTCCTTTGAAACCCCCGCCGACCAGATCGACAAAACCTCCATCGGCGACCGCATCAGCTTCATCGGCCACATCCTGCTGCACATCTTTGACAAGACGCGCTGGTCGCGCACCTTCAAAGTCGTGCGGTAGTCGGTCCCGTGCTACGGTAGCGGTGTGACCCGCGAAAGCCTAAGCCCGGCGCGCCTGGAGGCCTTCTCCGATGGCGTGATCGCCGTCATCATTACCATCCTTGTGCTGGAGCTGAAGGTCCCCGCGCACGATGGCCTTGCCGGCCTGCGCGAGGTCTTCCCCACCGTCTTTCTTTATCTGCTCACCTTCGTGCAGATCGGCATCTACTGGGTCAATCATCACTACCTCATCGACGAAGCGGAGAGCGTGAGCCATGGCCTGCTCTGGGCCAACCTCGTCTTTCTCTTCTGCCTCTCGCTCTTTCCCTTCGCGACCGAGTGGGTGGGCGCGCGTGGCCTGACGCATTTCTCCGCTGCGCTGTATGCGGCAACCAGCATCCTGCCAGGCGCTGCTTACAATCTGCTCTGGGTTCAGGTGCGCAAGCAGAGCACCGCGCCGGCGCACGCAAGTTGGGCCAGGCAGGCGACCTCGGTTGGCCTCTATGTCGCCGCAATTCCCGCGGCATATTGGCGGCCTGCGGCATCGCTGGCGTTGATCGCCATCGTCTCCGTGATGTGGCTGCTGCCGCCGAAGTCGATTCCCGCCGAGGAGGCCTGTTGCCATTCCTCGGAGGCAGAGGCTCAAAAGAAAGCGACCGCACAACACGCCGCCGCATCGCCGTCGCGGAAGCGGTAGACTTGAAGTTCGTGATGAAACTCTCAGGATGTGGAACGGCGCTGGTCACTCCCTTCCGCGCAGACGGCGCGGTGGATGAGGCCGCGCTTGCGCGCCTGGTCGAGTGGCAGATTGAGTCCGGCATCGACTTTCTGGTGCCCTGCGGTTCTACAGGCGAAGCTTCGACGCTGACCGAGGCCGAGACACTCCGTGTGGTCGAGATCGTCTGCGCAACCGCCGCGGGACGCGTGCCGGTCTTCGCCGGATGCACGCACAATGCAACCGCCGAAGCCGTCGCCCGCGCGAAACGGCTCGCCGATGTTCCCGGCCTCACCGGCATCCTCACCGCGAACCCCTACTACAACCGCCCCAGCCAGGAGGGCCAGTACCGCCACTTCCGCGCCATCGCGGAGGCGATTCACCTTCCGGTGCTGCTCTACAACATCCCAGGCCGCACCGGCGTGAATCTCGAACCCGCGACCGCGCTGCGGCTGGCAGAGATTCCCAACATCATCGGCATCAAGGAATCCAGCGGCAATCTGGCCCAGATCACCGACCTGATCGCGCAAGCCCCGCGCGGTTTTGCGGTCATCGCGGGCGACGATACGCTCGCGATTGCCACCATTGCACTCGGCGGCGCAGGTCTAGTCTCGGTTGCGTCGAATGCCATCCCTACGCAGATGGCGAAGCTCGTCCGCGCCGCGCTCACGGGTGACCTGGGCACCGCCCGCGCCCTGAACGCGCAGCACCTGAAGCTGATGCAGGGCCACTTCCTCGAGCCCAGCCCCGCGCCTGTAAAGGCCGTGATGGCGATGCTCGGCCTGCTCGAAGAGAATTTGCGCCTGCCGCTGCTTCCGGTCACCCCTCCCACGCGCAAGAAACTCGAAGCGATGCTCGCTGAGCTGGGCCTGCTGGTGCCCGTACAATCGTAGTCAGACCATGACAACTGAATCACTCGAAGCAAGAATTGAGCGGCACTTTGCCGCCGGCGCTACAGCCGTAGGCGATGCCGCCGCGATGAAGGCATTTCTCGAACTGCGCGCCGCGCTCGAAGCCGGCACACTGCGCTCCGCGGAGCCCGACGCGAGCGCTCCCACCGGCTGGCGCGTCAACGCATGGGTCAAGCGCGGCATCCTGCTCGGCTTCCGCCTCGGCGCTCTGGAAGAGATGAACGGCTGCGAGGCTGCCGACAAATCCATCCTCTCTTTCGTGGACAAGGCGACCTACCCTCCGCGGCGATTTGCTGCGGCGGACGGTATCCGCGTTGTCCCCGGCGGCAGCTCCGTACGGTCCGGCGCGCATCTCGCGCGCTCCGTCGTCATGATGCCCCCCGCCTACGTCAACGTTGGCGCCTTCGTCGACGAGGGCACCATGATCGACTCGCACTCCCTCGTCGGCAGTTGCGCGCAGATCGGCAAGCGGGTGCATCTCTCCGCCGCCGCACAGATCGGCGGCGTGCTGGAGCCGGTGAACGCCTGCCCCGTCATCATCGAAGACGACGCACTGGTCGGCGGCAACACCGGCGTCTATGAAGGAACCATCGTGCGCAAGGGCGCGGTACTGGCCGCCGGCACCATCCTCACGCGCGGCACTCCGGTCTACGACGTGGTGAACGGCACCGTCCTCCGCGCCTCGGGCTCTGGAGCCGACGCCGCGCCGCTCATCATCCCCGAAGGCGCCGTCGTCGTTCCCGGCTCGCGCGCTGTCTCCTCAGGCCACGGCAAAACCATGGGCCTCAGCGTCTACACGCCCGTCATCGTGAAGTACCGCGACGAAAAGACCGACCTGTCCACGACGCTGGAAGACCTGCTGCGCTAGTTCTTCAGTGGCTTCCTCGCGAAGTAATACAAACTGAAGGCCAGCAGCGCGAACATCACGATCGCCACCCAGTCGTGATACAGCGGATTGTCCGTCGAGAAGCGGAACAGCTGCCAGTGCCCGCCGCGCTGCTCGGACAACCCTTCCGCCAAGCGCACGCCGACACCGATCAGCCCAACGATCCCACCCGCCGCAATCAGCCCTGAAGCAAACAGGCTGCCCGGCGACACCTCGTCCGTCAGCTCCTCATGCACATCGGAGTCGAGCGCCGCATTGGCCCGCTCCTTGGCCAGCGCCCGGTCCACCATCCAGCGCATCACGCCGCCGACGAAGATGGCCAGCGTGGTCGCAATCGAAAGATACGCGCCCACGGCGAACGTCAGCGAGCGGATGCCGAGCAGCTCCACCACAATCACCAGCGCCACACCCAGCAGCACCAGCGTCCACGGCAGCTTGCGCGACAGAATGCCGTTGATGACCGTTGCCATCAGGCGGCCCTGCGGCGCGGCGGCCTTCTCACTGCCGATGCCCTGCACCCACTGGATCTCAATCTGTCCGGTCGCCGGGTTGTAGAGATACTTGCCGTCCTGCAGCGTGCTTGAGCCAATCGCGTTCAGCAGCACATAGCTATGCGAGTCGACCATCTGTGGCTGCGCCGCGCCCTCCGGACCTCCGCTGCCGCGCGGCGTCACCGCGATCTTCTCGCGCGGAAACGCACCCTGGCTCTGCACGCCGTCCGGAAGCTGCGCCAGCGAGACTGCGACCGGTCGCGCCATCGGCTGAAATGTTTCCAGCCCGCGATTCATCGCGTTCAGCGTCGCGCCGATGGAGAAGATGCAGACGAACACGCCGAAGATCAGCGCCACCTGCTGCTTCCACGGCGTCGAGCCGACCAGGTATCCCGTCTTCAGGTCCTGGCTCGTGTCGCCAGCATTGGACGCCGCAATACACACCACGCCGCCAACCGTAATCGCCAGCGCCCCAAAGGCCGGCGCCGTCCAGCCCTTCACCAAAAACACCGCCGCGGTCGCCATCAGCGTCGCAATCGTCATGCCCGAGACGGGCGAGGCCGACGATCCCACAATGCCGACGATGCGCGCGGAAACCGTCACGAACAGGAAGCCGAACACCACGATCAGAATCGAGGCTGCCAGGTTCGCGCCCCAGCCCACCTGCGCTCCCGGCACCGGCTTGAACACAAGAAACAAAAACATCAGCACGGCCAGCAGCGCGCTCCCGCCGAAGACCACGCTGGGAGGAAGATCATGCTCGATGCGCGAGGGCTTCGCCGCAGCTAGCTTCGCCGCGCCTTTCCTCAGTCCCTGCGTCAGCGCGCTCACAATCGTCGGCAGCGTCCGGATCAGCGTAATCAGGCCCGATGCCGCGACTGCGCCCGCGCCCATCGGTCGCACATACGCCGACCACAGGTCAGAAGGCGACATGTCGCGGATCAGCGCGGTCGCCGGATACACCGGATGGTCCAGGCTCGCGCCGAAAAAGTGGATCGCCGGCATCATCACCAGCCAGGAGAAGCAGCCGCCCGCGAACATCACCGCCGCCACGCGCGCCCCGATGATGTAGCCGACGCCAAGGTACTCCGCCGTGCAGTCCGCGCGGATCGATCCGCCTTTCAACAGATGCTGCGCGCCGATGTCGAAGTCGCGCTTTGGCTGGTCCGGCCACAGATGAAAGAGGTCGCCGTTCTGGAAGAGCGTGTAGAGGCCGCCAAGCCCCAGTCCAAGAAACACTCGCGACGCAAAGCTGCCGCCGCGTTCGCCGGAGATCAGCACATCGGCGCACGCGGTGCCTTCGGGATAGATCAGTGCGCCATGTTCCTCGACGATCAGCTGCCGCCGCAGCGGGATCATGAAGAGCACGCCCAGCCATCCGCCGAACAGCGCCAGCGCGAAGATGCGCGTCGACTCGAGATCGAATCCCAGAAAGATCAGCGCCGGCATGGTAAAGATCACGCCGGAGGCGATCGACTGGCCGGCATTCCCCGTCGTCTGCACAATGTTGTTTTCGAGGATCGAGGGCAGCGGAACGTGGAACACCTTCGCGAAGTAGCGCAGGATCGAAATCGACAGCACGGAGATGGGAATGCTCGCCGCGACCGTCAAGCCCGCGCGCAGGCCCACATACACCGTCACCGCGCCGAAGAGAATCCCGAAGAGGGCGCCCAGGATCAGCGCTCGCGCCGTGAGTTCCGGGCGCGTCTCCGTCGCGGGAACAAAAGGTTTGAATGCCGGCTTCGGCGGCGCGGTAGTAGCCATACGGTAGATGATCTCCGTTTATAACCAGCGCTTGGAACCGGCCTCATCGGCAACCGCGGTCTATGCGAGGCAAGCGTGAAACCCGCCGTCGAAGCGGGTTTCATGCCGTTCGCGAGCCTCGGAAGATGTATATGAGGCCGGTTCTTACAACTTGCATCGGAGTGTACCAGCGCAGAGTCGCCTTCGCGCACTCGCATTCCGTACTGGCATTCGCGCCGCGCGCGGGACTATACTGCAATCAGCGGCGCGGCCGGAGCGGCCTGGAGCGCCGTGTGGGCAGGTGCATCTTCAGCGTTCGCCTGAATGAGAGTACGCTCCAGCAGTACCCCGGCGCTCCTTTGGTGCCGGCCGGACCGGACAAATCCCGCGCGGCAGCCATCATGCGGCGCACTCACTCCGCGCTGCGCTCCGTTCTCGATGACCTCGTAACCACCACTTTCCCTGCCGACTGCCGCGTGTGCGAGCGTCCGCTCACGCGCTTCAGCCGCATCCCTGTCTGCGATTCGTGCCGCGCGTCCATCGCGCCACAAACCGCTGCCCTCTGCGCGCGCTGCGGCGAAGCGCTGGATGTTGATCTCGAAAGCGTTCGCTTCGCTGCGCCCGAAGAAGGTTTGGAGTGTTTCGCCTGCCGCGCCGTTCCCCCGATGTTCGAGCGCGCCGTCGCCTATGCAGCTTATGAAGACGAGCTGCGCGAGTTGGTGCATCTGCTGAAGTACGAGCGCATGGGCAGCGTCGCCGATCTGCTCGGCGCGCATCTGGCCGAGGCGGTCCTGGCGCTGCGCGAGCAGGCTGCGCGCGAGCTGATCGTCATCGCTGTCCCGCTCTTCCCGTCCAAGCAGCGGCAGCGCGGCTACAACCAGTCTGTGCTGCTCGCCGATGCTGCAATCAAACATCTCCGCACGCTCGCGCCTGATTGGACGCTCCGCCGGATCGATGGCGTGCTCACCCGCCGTCGCGACACGCGCAGCCAGTTTGAGCTGAACCCGCGCAGCCGCCGGCGCAACCTCGAAGGCGCGTTCGCAGCCGATGCCGCGAAGCTCACTCCCGGCTGCGAGGTGCTGCTGGTCGACGATATCTACACCACCGGCGCCACCGCGCGGGAGTGCTCGCGCGTGCTGCGCCGCGCGGGAGCGGGCAAGGTCTGGGTCGCGACCCTGGCGCGCGCGCAGAAGCCAACGGTCGCGATGTGGGACGGAGGAAGAACGGCAGCGTAAGCGGGGAGGAGCAAGAGCAATGCAGGCGTCGCACATGTCGCAGAAGATGCGGAAGCAGCGGGCAATCGCCAACCGTCATGCCGGCCACGCGCACAACCACAGCCACGCGCGTCCGGCAACCGACCTCGACGTCCGCATCGGCGTCTTCCGCCAGCCGGCCATGCAGACGCCGGTGCTCGTGCTCAACGCCTCCTACGAGCCGATCAACATCTGCGGCGCGCGGCGCGCTCTGGTGCTGGTGCTCAAGGGCGTCGCCCGCACCGAAGAGGAGCAGGGCGCTGTGCTGCATGCGGCCCGCATGCAGGTCGCGATGCCGAGCGTCATCCGGCTGCTGGAGTACCGCCGCATTCCCCACCAGACGCGTGCGCTCTCACGGAAGAACATCCTGCTGCGCGACCGCAACACCTGCCAGTATTGCGGCATCATTCTCACCGCCGGCGAACTGACGCTCGACCATGTGATCCCGCGCTCGCGCGGCGGGCTTTCGACATGGGAGAATCTCGTCGCGTGCTGCCACGACTGCAACCGCCGCAAAGGCAACTCGCTGCTCAGCGAGCTGACTGACATGAAGCTCACCCGCGAGCCGCGCTCCTTCAGCCTGCACACCTCGCGGCACATCATGCGCATGATCGGATCGGCGGACCCAAGCTGGCGGCGCTATCTCTACTTCGAGTCGGCTGAGCCGGCGGCGTAGGCGTCGTACTTTCTACGTTGTTCGCTGTACGTAGTTGTCGCGATCAGCTCTGACCGGAAACGTAGAACGAACAACGTAGAACGGTGCCTCATTTTTTTGCGGGTGGCGTCTCGCCGGCGGGCTGCTGTTCCGTTCCGGAATCCTTGTTGTTGGTAATGTCCTCGCCGTTATAGAGGATGCGGCTCGTGGCGTGAAACTGCTTGTAGTCGGTGTACTTCACCACGGCCCTTACGTGGATGTCGTCGGCGAGAGCATCCTTGGTGGCGGGGATGTGGAACTCGGCGTCGGCCTTGGTATAGGTGGGAAACCAGTATTTGCCGTCCACCTGCTCATAGTACGTGCTGAAGGGCGGCGACATATTCTCATGCCCGGGACGGAAGTCGTCAGGCACGATCTTGCCGTTGATCAGCACGATCTGCAGCTCCTGCTGATCAACCCACACCTTGCCCTCAAACTCGCGGTCCTTCACCGTAATCACCTTGGGCACGACGGAGAAGACGTACGTGTCCAGCTCATCCACCTTCTGGCGGCCAAGATAAGTGATGTTGAACTTGGGCAGCTGTTCAGCCGTCAGCACGAACGGGAAACCACGCGCCAGGTCGTCAAGGTCCTGCTGCTGCAGCATGATGCGCTCAAGGCTGCTCGCCGGCGCAAAGACCACGTGTTCGGAGCGCTTGCCGTCCGGCGTAAACACGATGTCGGTGACCTGCTGCCACTCGCCATCCACCTTGCCGGTGTCCTCATCGAGTGTGTCCACTTTGACGGACTGCCGGAACGTGTACTGCTCGCGCGCCTTCTTGAAGGCGGTCTCCTGCTGGCCGAACTTCTGGATGATCTCATCGACGGTGTGGCCGGTGGGCGGCGCGGGATCAAGCTTGCCGAAGCCTTCCTGGGCCGAGGCAGGCAGTACCAGCGCCGCCGGAAGGGCGGCCAGCAATGTCGCGGCAATAACCACAGACTTCATCACTGCTTCCATGCTATTAGACGCGTCGCGGGAGCGCATAGTTAAACCCCGCCCTGCAGCATGCGAACCGGGTTGCCGCTTCCCGCTTACCCGGGCAGAGCCGGTCCGTCCAAATTACACCTCCGTTTCGGCTTGAT
>DATNAU010000023.1:0-5846 GCA_035572415.1 Acidobacteriaceae bacterium | reverse complement strand
TTCATATCCATGCCCGATGATGGACTCGCCCTGGCCGGAGACAAAGCCGTGGATGGATTCGGCGAGATGCTGCACCGGGTTCGGCTTTTCCACGTTGAGCGTGAGGCGCACAATCAGGAAGAAGATCAGCAGGACCGCAACCACCAGCAGCTCCATCGAGAGCGTGTCCGAGATGGGCGCGGACGGATTTGCCGACTGGATATGAAACAGGCGCAGCAAGCCGTCGGTCAGGCCGGCGAAGTGGGCGTTCAAAAACTGAGTGAAGAGCAGCTGATTGGGCATGTCTCTAAATGGTCCAGGCACGGATCAGGCGCAGACCTTCAAAACAGAGAGCGAGCAACCCAAGCGCAAGCCCGCCGATCAAGGCATAAACCGATCCGTTCAGATACTTAAGGCTAACATACAGCAGCACCAGCGCGATCCCGAGGCGGAGGAAGAATCCGGCCAGCACTGGCGCAACGGGATGCGGCCGCGCGCTGGGGTCGGCAACCATGCGGGCTGTGATGGCGGTCATCAGGCGTAACCACTCGAAGATGCCGGAGCCTGAAATCACCGCGCCTACTGCAAAGAGTGCGGCGGAGGCCCAGCCGAGCTTCCACGCGAGCAGCGGCGCGCCCAGTGCGACAGCGATGGCAACGTTGCGCAGCGCGCGGACGACGGCACGCCGGGAATCGGCGTCGGTGAACGGAACTGTGGAGTCTTCGAGGGTCATCGATCTTTGTTCAGGTAGCGCGAAGCGCCGCGGAAGAACTGGAGAAAGCCGGCGGCGGCCCCGAGGATGACGCCGACAATCGCGATCCACTGCTGGTGAAAGTGGCCGTCGAGCCAGGCGCCGGCGAGCCAGCCGATGAGACATCCGGCAGGCAGCGCGATCGCAAGCTGGATCATGGATTCAGCCTTGACGTAGTTCTTGACGAGGTTGCGCTTTTCGTCGTTGGGCGTGTCGGGCATCGCTCGACTATTGTAGCTGCGAAGGCGCGCGAGGCACGAAGAATGACGGCGCGGGGCCGCATCACCGCTATACTGACTTGAACCCTCAGGGGCTGATGCCCCTTCATGGTTGGACCCGTTACGGCACGGCTGAAGCCGTGCCCTTAAGCAATACCTTTGCTGGCGGTTCGTCGAACGGTGCCCTTTTGGAGCACCGCTTTCTCGATTCGCATCCTGGAGCAGATGTGCACGAATCGCAGTTTGAAGAACGGCTGTACAACGAGCGGCGCGAGAAGCTGAAGGAGATTGCCGCGCTGGGGCGCAAGGGCGGGATCGCGAGCGATCTTGAGGCGACGTATCCGAACAGCTATGAGGCGACGCGGACAATCCCCGAGCTGCGGGCAGAGTTTGACTCCGTCACGCCAGAGCAGTTCGAGGCAGAGCTGGCCGCGGGGACGAAGCATGAGGTGTCGATTGCCGGGCGCGTGATGGCGCATCGGCTGCAAGGTAAGGCCGGATTTGCCCAGTTGCAGCAGAACGGCGTGAGGCTGCAGATCTACGTGCGCAAGGATGATGTGGGTGAGGATGCGTTTGCGCTCTACAAGCTGCTCGACCTGGGTGACCACATCGGCGTGCGCGGCTGGATGATGCGTACGCGAACCGGAGAGTTGACGGTGCATGCGGCAGCGATTCATCTTGCGGGACATGAGGGAAAACCTCCGATTACGTTTCTTGCGAAAGCGATGCTGGCGCTTCCAGACAAGTTCCACGGGCTCGAAGACACGGAGCTGCGTTACCGGCAGCGGTATCTCGATCTGTTCGTGAACCCGGAGGTGCGCGACGTTTTTGTGAAGCGGGCGGCGGTGCTGCGCGCGATGCGGAAGTGGTTCGATGCGCGCGGGTATCTCGAAGTGGAGACGCCGATGATGCATACCATTGCCGGCGGCGCGGCGGCGAAGCCGTTCCTCACGCATCACAATGCGCTGGACATTGACCTGAAGCTGCGCATCGCGCCGGAGCTTTATCTCAAGCGGCTGGTGGTCGGTGGGATGGACCGCGTGTATGAGATCAACCGCAACTTCCGCAACGAAGGCATCAGCACGCAGCACAATCCTGAGTTCACCATGCTCGAGTTCTACCAGGCGTATGCGAACTACCACGACCTGATGACGCTGACCAAGGAACTGATCGCGTACGTCGCGATGGAGGTGAACGGGACGACGAAGACGACGTTCAACAACATCGAGATCGACCTCGCGCCGGAGAAGTGGCAGCAGTTGAGTATGCGAGAGGCAATTATCAAATGGTGGCCACAGCCGAGTTCCACTAATCCCGTTCCTACTGCCGAAGAATTCAGCATTCCCGATCGGCCTAACACCTGGATCGCTCGTCTCAGATCGCTTGGATACAAAATCGACGCGAAGACTTCCAAGCCGTCCGACCCTCCAGGGAAGACGATTGCGACAGTCTTCGAAGTTGTGGCCGAGCAATATCTTCAGCAGCCGACGATCATCTATGACTTCCCGCTTGCGGTGTCGCCGCTGTCGAAGGTTAAGCCGGATGAGCCGGAGTGGGTGGAGCGGTTCGAGTTCTACATCGGCGGGTTCGAGGTGGGCAACGCCTTCAGCGAGCTGAACGATCCGGTGGACCAGCGCGAGCGGTTTGAGGCGCAGTTGCGCGAGCGCGATCGCGGCGACGACGAGGCGCACGCGATGGATGAGGACTACGTGCGCGCGCTGGGCTACGGCCTGCCGCCGACGGGCGGCGAGGGCATCGGCATTGACCGGCTGACCATGGTGCTGACCGGCGCGAAGTCGATCCGCGATGTGATCCTTTTCCCGCTGATGCGGCCGCGGGAGACGGGCGCATCAGAGTAAAGCGATGAATCTCGAGCTATAAGCTGGATAGCTTCTAAGCTGATAGCTTGATGCGCCGGATCTCACGATGAACGGCTTTGCGGCGCACCGCTTCCAAAGTTTTACTTGCCCACCCGTCCGCGAAAAGCGGCTACGGATGGGGCACCCGAACATTTGGCACTGAATTCGAATGCCTAAAGTGGGGCACCGAGCGTGCCGAGGAAGGTAGATGGCAGTGCTTTCTTAATTTGCTATCTTGGCGCGTAAACTATCTAAAATGTGCTGGTTGCACCACTTGAGGCTCTGCAAAATATAGATTCCAGACGAGTTACGCACAAAATTTCTGGATTCAGCAACTTGCGCAGCAACCGAAGAAGTTAAAACAAAAAACCGGCTGATGCCGGAGTTTGCTGTCTTGTTCCGCTGTTTCTATTATAGCCGGCGGCGTGAAACTGTTATGCCAACTTTTCCGAATTTCTATCTCGCATAGAACGTACGAGATGCGGGAAAAAGGGATGATCGCAGGACTTGACAATACTTTTGCCAGCTCGCGCCACTACTGTTTTGCGGGATGTTTCGCGAGATAGGCCTGTTGGGCAGCGACGAGCTCGGCGTTGTGGGCCTTCATGGTGGCCTGGAAGACCTGATTAACTTTGGTTCGTATCAGGACGTCTTGCTGATCGTCCAACTGCCGCCATATGTCGCCGCCCAGGCTTCGATTAGCGTGGTCATCGAAGGAATGGTAGCGCGCGAGTTCATCGGGAGTCAGTTCCGTCATACGTTTCCGGAGCAGTGCGTCCAGGTTCGCGGCCTCATCCGCCTGCATTGCCCTGGCGTCAGCTGCAGAACCGCGAAGTCCCTGATTCATCGCGTCAAGCCGCGATTTGAGCGCCAGTTTCGCATATTGCTGACCCGTTGGACCTTCATACATCAGCTGCATCCCCTCGCCGTCCTGCTGGGAGAAATATCGCTGATACACAGGCAACACAACCCCGACGATATCGATGGCGGCGACATTGGCTTTGACATCTGCCCATACCGGGTCCGGAATCCACGCGGGAAGCGTTTTCCGCGTCTGGTCCAGCGATGCCTGGAGGAACGTCCGGTTGGCGTCCAACTGCATGGTTAGCTCCATCCATTTCTGCAACTGCTCTCTGGTGATGGGATGTTCGGGCGGAGTGATGGTTGAGGTGCCGGGTACGACTTCGCTGGCCGGCTGCGACGGTGCAGGACCCGGCTGCGCAGCAACAGGCGAAACGGAAATGCAGAGCACAAGCGCGGCGAAGATACAGCTCTTCATTGGAGAGATTCCTCGACTGGTTTGGATAATGCCAGCTTATCGTGCGGCGGCTTCTCTTCAAAAACAAAAAGGTGACCTGCACCTCGCGGTGCGAAGGATGGGCTAGCCGAGGATCAGCTGTGTGCGAAGGGCAAGCTGAGGCCTAGGCGCGTTCACTTGCCTGAGGCGCCGCGAATAAGCCTGACCGGATCCCATGCAGGTGCGATGGGAGCCTCGGGCGAAGCTGCGGCGGCAGCGATGGCTGCCGACGATGCGGAGCCTTCGGTGGCCGGCACTCTATATACGCGGGTGATGCGCTCATCGGGCGTGACAAACCCAGCTTGATAGGACGCCTGCAGAGCAGGTTCCAAAGGCGGCGGAGTTGTTTCGCTCGACGTGTCCGCTTGGGATGCGCTTCGCGGCGGCGCACCTCCCTGACCGAACACATAGAGGCCGGCGACAGCGAGGATGAGACCGACGATTCCTCCGCGGGCGGCGAGGATGTCGGCGTGGTGCAGCCAGAGGTCGAAGCCGGCCCATGCGAGGGTAAGAAGACTGCCAAGGAGAGCCCAGTTATTGCGGTAGGGACTGGGTTTTTTGGTGGTGAACCAGGCGGCGGCATAGATGCCGCCCTGCGCGAGGCAGAATACGACGAAGCCGAAATGGTGCAAGGTCGAGATGCCGTGAGCGGCATAATCCTGACGGGTAAGGTCGAGAAGCCCGAGGATGAGAAAGCCGATGGTTGCAAACAGGAACGACCTGCGAACTCTGCGGCGGAGGAGCTTCATGGTGCAGGAGTTTAGGTTGCGCCGCGAGGCGAGTCTATGACACGGACGGGGAGAAACCCTGTGCCTGGTCACGGCTATTGGGGCAGATTGTTGAGCGAGGGCGCGGGCGGATGAGGCGCGAGCGTTTCGGGCGTGGCACCGGAGTCGACACCATCGAGTGAGGCCTGGAACTGGATCAGCTTCTTCAGGGTGTCGTATGGGATGTTCATCAGCGAGAGCGGGCGTCCGTTGACGACGAGTGTTGGGGTTTCGTTGATGCCGGTGTCCTCGGCGAGCTTGATGTCTGCGTTCACCTTGGCGACGGTGGTGGGGCTGGCGGCACAGCTTGCAAGCTTATCGGGATCCAGCCCTGCGCGCTTGGCGGCGGCTTTCAGCAGCGTGTCGTCGGTCTGCGGCGTAAGGGCGTCCTGAGTTTCAAAGACGCCGGCGGCGAACTGGAAGAATGCTTCGTTCGATTGCTGCTGCGCGCAGGTGGCGAAGGCGGCTGCCTTGAACGCAGAGGGATGGATGTCGACCAGAGGAAAGAGCTGAAAGACCACATGAGCCTTGGGAAAGTCGTGGACGATCTGGTCCATGATGGGCTGGGCATCTTTGCAGTGCGGGCACTGCAGGTCGGCGAACTCCACCAGTTCGAAGTCCTTGGCGGGAGCGCCGCGCCATGCTCCGTTGGCGCGTTCACGAAGGGTGTCGCGCGTAGCGGCGAAGGGTTTGGCGCCGAAGTTGACGATCACCGAGCCTTCGCCGATGGCGTAGTTGCCGTCGGGCGTGACGAAGAAAGTGGCTGCCTGGACCTTGGCGTCCTTCTGGTTTTTCTCGGTGACGAAGACGACGACGCGCGTGATGCCGGGTGCCTGCGTGGGCTGGATTTCCATCACGCGGTAGACGCGGTTGGGGTCGTATCCCCAGACAGCGTGGAGGAAGGCGTTTACGGTATCGACGGTGGGAGAGGCCGCTGTAAAAAGCTTGGGATTTGCCGGAGGAAGCGGATCCGTG
>DATNAU010000022.1:0-12095 GCA_035572415.1 Acidobacteriaceae bacterium | reverse complement strand
AACGACCGCGGAGGAATGGATTGAAGGTCCTGCACATCATCAGCAGCAGCGGCATGTATGGAGCAGAGGCCGTCATCCTGAACGTCATGGAAGCGCTCGAGCGCGGCCCGCACAGCAGTTCGCTGGGCGTGTTCGCAAATTCGTCGAATCTCAATCTCGAATTGCACGAAGCGGCTTTGCAAAGAGGTTTCGAGTCCGAGACCGTCCCCTGCAACAGCCAGTTTGACCGCACCACGCTCGCCTCGCTGCGCGAGCTATGCTCGCGTACCGGCGCGGACGTCGTCCATGCGCATGGCTATAAAGCCGACATTTACGTTCGACTCGCCCTGCGCGGACAGGTTCCGCTGGTCTCCACCTGCCACACATGGTACGACACGGATGCGGTCGTTACGCTGTACGGCCGTCTGGACCGATTTGTACTGCGCAGCTTTACGCGCGTTGTCGCAGTCTCGGAGGAGGTCCGGCAGCGATTGCTCAAGGCGGGAGTTTCACCGTCCCGAATCCGCATGGTTCGCAATGGCGTCGATCTGGACCGATTTGCCGCCGCAACTCCTTCCCTCCCTGGAAGCGCAGACAGCGCACTGACCGTCGGTCTCGTGGGTCGCCTGGCGTGGGAAAAAGGCGTAGATGTTTTCCTCTCTGCCGCAGCCCGCGTGCTGCAGCATTCTCCCGCAACTCGTTTTGCGGTCGCGGGCGACGGTCCCGATCGCGATAAGCTGCAACGAATGCTCGACGAACTGAACATCCGCTCCAGCGTCGCCATGCTCGGGAGGCGGGACGATATGCCCGCGGTCTACGCGTCGTTCGACGTGATGGTTTCGGCTTCGCGTCAGGAGGGTCTGCCAATTGCCATACTCGAAGGCATGGCCAGCGGCCGTCCTATCGTCGCCACGCCGGTTGGCGAGGTCCCCACGCTCATCACGGATCAGCAGACAGGATTGCTGGTTCCAGCAGATGATGCCGAAAGTCTCGCAGGGGCAATCTCCGTTTTGCTGCGCGACCCGCAACTGCGTGCGCGCCTCGGCGCCGCCGCACGCAAGCGCATTGAAGACGAGTACTCTTCCACGCGCATGACCGCGGATTACCTGCGTGTCTATGAGGAGGCAATCGGAGAGACGGCAGGAGGAGCAGCGACTACGGCAGCGCGAGGTGCTGCCCATTGACTTCTCACAACAAGCTTCCGCGTGTCTTCATGATGGATCTCTGGGCGACGGTCTCCTACTACACGGCGTATCTGTCCAAGGCTTTGAAGCAGGAGGACCTGCCGGTCACGGTGGGGTCCATTACCTACTATCTCGATCCGAAGTGCTATTCCAGCCGCGGCATCAAGCTCCATCCGGGCATGATGGATGTCGTCGGCAGATTCTCGCTCCCCAAACTGCCGCGCCGTCTGCTGAAGTTCCCCGAGGCGATGTTGAATCTCGCTGCGCTCACCGCGCGCTTCGCGGTCGCGCCGCCGGATGTTATCCACGTGCAGTATCTCCCCATGCTGAAGTGGCGCGTACCGCTTGATCTCTGGTTTCTGAAATTCTGCCGAAGCCGCGGCTCGAAGATCGTACTCACGGTGCATGATTTGCTGCCCCACGATACCGGCGAACGATACAAGCAGACCTTCCACCGGCTTTACGCAATGGTGGACGCAATCATCTGCCACTCGGATTCGATCCGCACCCGCCTCAACGCGGAGTTCGCAGTTCCTCTCGAGAAAATCTCCGTCATTCCCCACGGGCCTTTCTTCTACGACCTGTCTGTTGAGAGCGCCACGCAAGAGGGTAGCGCATCGCCCTTTGCGCCGGACCAGCTTCTTGTCCTGTGGCAAGGCATCATTTTTCCCTACAAAGGTATCGATCTTCTGCTCGAAGCCTGGCAGCAGGTGGAGGCTGGCTGCGACAACGCATCGCTCGCCATCGTCGGCACCGGCGCCCCCGACCTGCTGGGTCAAATCCAGACACAGGTGAAAGACCTGGGGTTGCAGCGTGTGCACCTTGCGTTCCGGTTCGTCTCCACCGAGGAGCTGGTCGCGCTCTACCGTGCTGCCGCGATCGTGGTCTATCCCTACCGCGCAATCACCACCAGCGGCGCACTCGCCACAGGTCTGGCGCTGGGCAAAACGATTGTCGCCACCGACCTTCCTGTTTTCCGCGAGCTGCTGCACAACCGCGAAAACGCTCTCCTGGTTCCCCAAGATCCGCCTGCGCTTGCCGCAGCCATCCTGGAACTAGCGGGCGATCCCGCACTGCGCGGTCGGCTGGGAGAGGCAGTGCGGCGAATGGACTATGGGGATGCTTCGTGGGCCGCCATTGCGCGCGACACCATCGCGGTCTACCGGCAGGTTTGCGGCATCAATACCTAGTGCGCGGGCCGCTCCAGGGACTCGTCTCCAGCTTTGACGCGCAGCCGATGACGCAATCCAAGCAGCGGCTTTTCGATCACGTAGTACGACGCAACTCCGGCGCAAATCGCAAGAATCAGGTTCTGCGGGAACGCGTTCACCCACGCCGATGAGCTGCGGTTGGCAAAGAGCTGCTGCCAAAGATAAAGCGAGTACGACAGCACGCCGACAAACATCAGCGGCCTCCAGTTGAGGAACGCCCCAACAGCATCGTCGGCGCAGTATACCGATCGATGGATCAGGACGGCGAGGCAAAGATTGATGATCGCTGTACCAAACACCGCCACCACGGTGTAGCCCTCATACCGGTTGAGCCCAAGCGCGACAACAAGCAGAAGCAACGACCAGCCAGGCCGGAAGAGCCGCAGGTACCATCGCAT
Organism: Acidobacteriaceae bacterium; assembly: GCA_035572415.1. Lineage (GTDB taxonomy): Bacteria > Acidobacteriota > Terriglobia > Terriglobales > Acidobacteriaceae > Edaphobacter. The sequence continues at coordinate 9,323 of DATNAU010000022.1, read as the reverse complement.
ACTCTCCAATCGGTCGCGTAGCATCGCCAGCAGACACCCCATGGCAAGGCTGTCGGCAACCATGGGAAACATCTCGCCGTTCTCATATGGTGTTCCGTAAAGAAAGAACCGGGCGAACAGCCGCGCGCCGATAGCGAGAAACACGACACCCACCGGCGCCCAGATGGATCGTCGCGCGCCAAGGGCGACAAAGGCGAATGGCCAGAGCAGGTAAAACTGCTCCTCCACAGACAGCGACCACAAGTGTCCGACCTGCCATGAGTGGATTCTGTGAAAGTTCTCCGTATAGGTAAGCGCGTGCCACATATCGCCGGGCTTGAGATGAACTGATCCCGCCGATTGCAGAATCGCCAGAACGGCGAGGTATGCGAATGCCGCTGGAAAAATGCGGATCGATCGCCGCGCGTAAAACAGCTTGAGCGACACCTCGCCCGTAACCGACCGCTCGACCATTAACAGCGTGGTAATCAGAAACCCGGAGATGACGAAGAACACCACCACACCCAGATGGGCGTAATCGCCGATCTGGAGGTTCACTGCCCTGAGCCCCCGCGTTCCGCCAAGATGCCCCAGCATGACCATGGCAATCGAGATCGCGCGCAACCCGTCCAGTGAACGCAGGCGTCCGGATGGCGCTTTCGGCTTACTGTGCGTCTTTGCCCGCTCTCCTGTTGCCGTCTCTACCGCCATTGCCTCTCCCGCCGCACGCACGCCGCCATGCACAATGGCAACTCTCAAATGATGACACGACTTCTGCGCTGCGTCCCATACAACACACGCGTTATCCATCGTGGTCAGCCAGAAGAGCTGCCAAGTCGTGCGCGATAGAGCGCGCCCGCCAGCGGATCGACTGCATTGGGCTGTACGCGCGCGGAAGGAATGGCCGCAGCTATGCCCGCCCCGAAGGCCTCATGGACCTGCGGAATTCGATCCAGGATCGATCCGGTAAACGCCACCTCGATGCGCGGCGCCAGACCGGAATTCGGATCGGCAACCTCCAGCTTGCGGTGTACCTTGGCGGCCAGCGATGCGAGTTCCTCACCCGCGCGACGGAGGACCGAGACGGCGATGAGCTCTCCTGCCGCGGCGCAGCTCGCAACTACCGGAGCGAGAGCGGCGAAGTCCGGCGGACCGGCATTTGCTGAGGGCGCACGCAGGTTGGCCAGCGCCACAAGTTCACCCAGGGACGCAACGCCAAGATGGCGCTGAATCGCACCCAGCAACACCATGGAGCGCCCCGCTGCCTTATCGCACCGCGGATCCTGATCGAGCGCGCGCAGCGATGCGCGAATTGCCTCCAGGCCGATCCAGTAGCCGGAACCTTCGTCGCCCAGAACCGGCCCCCATCCGCCTGCGCCGAAGAGCTTGCCGTCCGTGGCGCGGCCAATCGCATTCGAGCCTGTGCCCGCGATCACGAGAATGCCCGGGCCGCCCTGAAACGCCGCATCGAGCGCGATCTCCTCATCGCCGCAGATCGAGAGATCGCCGCCGACGCCGGATTCGGCGATGGCCTTCCGTGCCCATGTCTGCACCGATTCGCTGCGGCTGCCGGCGAGTCCGAAACAAATGTGCCGCACGTCCGCCAGCGCGACGTGGGCGCTCGCCGCCAATTCACCGAGCATGGCACGAAACCGTTCCGTTGCCTCCGCTTCAGCCACGCGCATCAGCTTGACCGTGCCGGTCTCCGCGCGCGCAAGGATGCGCGTATCATCCGCCAGCAAGCAGCGGGTCTTGGTGCCGCCGGCATCGATCACGAGATAGAGAGCCATACGGAGCCATCATATAGGGCACCATCCAGCAAAAAGATAGGCTTCTGATTCCTCCGCAGTTGTGCGTCGCGCAGCGCTTCTTTCGGTCGCTATACTCACCCCATGCAGGTGCGGTTGCATCCGTTCGATCTCGGCGTGGTGGCGCTGTACTTGGTCGCGATTACGCTCTTCGGCCTCCGCTTCGCGCGGCGCGGCGCGGGACGAGACAAATCGCTGCGCAGCTACTTCCTTGCCGACAAGACGGTACCGTGGTGGGCTATCGCGCTTTCCATCGTCTCGGCCGAGACCTCCACGCTGACCATCATCGGAACTCCCGGTCTCGCATTCGCCGGTGACTTCGGCTTCCTCCAGGTCGTCACGGGTTACATGGTCGGCCGCTTCGTCGTGGGCGCCATCTTTCTGCCGCGCTACTTCCACGGCGAGATGCTGACCGCGTATCAACTGATCGAGCGCCGCTTCGGGCATACTCTCTATCGCGTGACGGCCGGACTTTTCCTGCTCACTCGCGCTGCGGCAGAAGGCGTGCGTGTGTTCGCAGTTTCGATCGTTGTGGCGATCGCCATCGGCACCGGCGACATCTGGTCCATCGCGATCATCTCCGCGCTCACGCTGCTCTATACCTTCGAGGGCGGCATGACCGCTGTTATCTGGACGGATGTAGTTCAGATGGCCATTTACATCGGCGGAACGTTCGTGGCGCTGTGGTCCTTGGGCACGCACGTGCCCGGCGGATGGGCGGCGATCCATGCCGTGGGCGCGGCGGCGGGCAAGTTCCATATGTGGAGCTTCGCGCTGAATATGACTACTGCGTACACCTTCTGGGCAGGCGTCATCGGCGGCACGTTCCTGACCATGGCCTCGCACGGAACAGATCAGTTGATGGTGCAGCGCATGCTTGCGGCGAAGGACCTGAGCGCCAGCCGCGCCGCACTGGCCGCGTCCAGCGTCATCGTCTTTATCCAGTTCGCACTGTTCCTGCTGATCGGGGTCGGCTTGTGGGCGTTTTACGGCCAGCATCCGGCTATGCTGGGCTCGACCGACGGGAATCATATCTTCCCGGAGTTCATCGTGCGCCAGATGCCCTCCGGCATCGCCGGCCTGCTGATTGCTGCCATTCTTGCAGCGGCAATGTCCAACCTGAGCGCGGCGTTAAACTCGCTCTCGTCGGCAACGGTGGTGGACTTCTACATGGGGCTCAAGCCCCGCGCGACTGATGGCGAGCGCATCGCCGTCTCCCGCACCAGCACCGTGCTCTGGGCGCTGGTGCTGTTTGCGGTTGCGGTGTACGCAGTGCGCGCGGGAGGCAAAGGCAACGTGGTGGAGATCGGATTGTCGATTGCATCGGTCGCGTATGGCTCTCTGCTCGGCGTATTCCTGCTGGGCATGCTCACGCGCTACACGACGGAGAACGGAGCGATTGTGGGCATGATCTTCGGCTTCGTCGTGAATCTGCTGCTGTGGCGCGCGCCGGGAAAGATGCTGTTTGGAGCTATCGCTGTGCCGAATGTCGCGTGGACGTGGTATGTGCTCATCGGAACAGTGGTGACTTTCGTTGTCGGGCTTGCGGCAAGCACTATCCTGCGTGATCGCAAATCGTCGGCAAAGAAAGCGGCGGTTGCTGCGATGCTGCTCGCTTCCCTGCTCTGCTGCTCGCGCAACATGATCGCGCAGCCGGCCGGGAGCGGCGCGCTAAGCAAGAGCAGCGCGGAGGCAGCGCGGCAGTATGACTTCTCCGCCGTCTCTGCTGCGATCAACACGGCGATCGCGCAGAAGAAGCTGCCCGGCGCGGTGGTGCTGATTGGGCATGACGGCAGGGTCGTCTTCGAGCAGTCATACGGCGTGCGCAAACTCGCCGGCGAACCGGGACTCGACGGCAAGCCCTCGCCTGCCGAGCCGATGACGACGGACACCATCTTCGATATGGCGTCCTTGACCAAGTGCCTCGCGACGGCGACAGCGGTGATGCAGCTTTACGAGCAGGGCAAGTTCAAGCTGGACGATCCCGTGGTTAGGTATCTGCCGGAGTTCGGCGTGAACGGCAAAGAGCACGTGACCATCCGCGAGTTGCTGACGCACTACTCCGGCCTGCCGCCCGACGTGGACCTGAAGGATGCCTGGGGACTCGTCGCGCCGGCCAAGGCGGAGGGCATCCGCCGCGCGATGAACGCGAAGCTCGACAGTACACCGGGCACGAAATTCGTCTACTCGGACATCAATTTCATGACGCTCGGCGCGCTGGTCGAAAAGCTCAGCGGCGAGACGCTGGATGTGTATGCACAGCAGCACATCTTCATGCCGCTGGGCATGGCGCACACGCGGTTCTTGCCCATGAGCAAGGAATGTGGCCAAAGCATCGCATTTATGCCCTTCGGCACAGACCATCATGGCAAAACATTTGGCGAAGCCGTGATGGAGCCCTGCGCACCGGCGCTGTGGAACGCTCAGGAGTGGATTCCAAACATCGCTCCCACGCAGCATGACAACGAGGGCACAGCGACGACCAATCCTGATTTCGATCATCTGCTGCGTGGAACAGTGCATGATCCCACTACGCGTCGCATGGGCGGAGTCGCCGGGCAGGCGGGCGTGTTCTCGACAGGGCATGATGTGGGCCTCTTCGCGCAGGCGCTGCTCGACAAGCTCCTGCACAACAACGGGCCGTTTCCCTTGCAGCAGTCCACGCTGAAGTTGATGACCGTGCCCGAGCAGCCGGCGACGGCGCAGGGCGGGGCAACGGTCTTCACGCCCGATGGACAGCCGGCGACCGGCGTAGCGCAGCGCGGCTTCGGCTGGGACATCAACTCCGCCTATTCGCGCCCGCGCGGGTCGGTCTTCCCTACCGTCTGGCCAGCGGCTGCAACAACTCCGCCGAACACGAGCGGCCCAGCGCCAAGCTTCGGCCACACCGGCTTCACCGGTACAAGTCTGTGGATCGATCCGCAGAGCGATAGCTATGTGATCCTGCTCGCAAACTCCGTCCATCCGCGCGGCAACCCACCGATCTCGCCGCTACGTGGCGAAGTGGCAACCGCGGCAGCGAAAGCGATGCACATCTGTTACGTGAATGATTGCTACGGGATGATTAGCGATGCGCCAGCAGAGGTTTCGACCATCTCCAGTTCCGACCAGCAGTTGATTGCTTCTCCCGGCCACATGCTGGCCGGCGTCGATGTGCTGGAGCAGACGAAGTTCAAAGCGTTGACCGAGCTTGCCGCAAAGCATGGCGGGCATCTGCGCGTTGGGCTGCTGACCAACCAGACCGGCATCGATAGCGAAGGCCGGCGCACGATCGATGTGCTGCGCGGCGATGCGGCGCGTGCTGCGGGGATCGATCTCGTCCGGCTGTTCTCGCCGGAGCATGGACTTTTCGGCAAGAAGGACTCGAACAACATCGGGCAGGAGACGGACGAAGCGAGCGGGCTTAAGGTCGTCAGCCTGTACGGCGCTAAGGACGCGGACAAGCGGCCCAAGCCCGAAGACCTGAAAGATCTCGATGCGGTCGTGATTGACCTGCAGGACGCGGGGGCGCGCTTCTACACCTACGAAACGGTCGTCGGATATTTCATCGATGCCGCCAGCTGCGAGCCGATGTATCGAGGCAGCGGCCTTTCGTTAGGCAAGCCGCTCGAGATCGTTGTGCTCGACCGGCCAGACCCGATCGGCGGCGAAGCGGTGCAGGGGCCTGTCTCGGATACTGCAGCTGCTTACATCAACTACATGCCGGAGCCGCTGCGCCAGGGCATGACGCTGGGCGAGCTGGCCGAGATGTTCCTGCGCTCGCATCGAAGATTCTGTTCCGCAGATGCTGCACCTGGGCAGGTTCGAGGAGCCGCCGATATGTTCGCGCCCCTGACGGTGGTGAAGATGCAGGGCTGGCGGCGCGCCGAGTTCTTCGATCAGACCGGTTTGAGGTGGGTGAATCCGTCACCCAACCTGCGCAGTGTCGAGGCGAATGTACTCTATCCGGCGCTGGGCATGTTGGATTACTCGAACGTCTCTGTCGGACGCGGCAGCGAGGCTCCCTTCGAGGTCTTCGGGGCCGGCGAGGAGGTTGCGACGAAAGCCGCTCCTGCTAAACCGGCGTGGTTCGATGGCAAAGCGGTTGCGGCGTATCTGACAGCCCGCAATATCCCCGGTGTGACATTCGCGGCGACGCGATTTGCCGTGACGGACGACGCGAACCACTATCCCTACCACGGGCAGACGATTGAAGGCGTGCGGCTAACGGTGACGGACCGCAAGGCGCTGGACTCACCGGAGTTGGGGATCGAGATCCTGGCCGCGCTGCATCACCTCTACCCGGCGCAGTTCAAGCTGGATAAGGCTGCCGGGTTGGTGGCGAACTCTGAGACCATGGCGGCGCTGGTGCGCGGCGATGACCCCAGGGCTATTGCAGCAGCCTGGAAGCCTGCCCTGGACGCCTTCAAGGCCCGGCGGGCGAAGTATTTGCTTTATCCATGACCGACGCCCCGGGGGGCAGGTTTTTTTTGAGACTTTGGGTGGAAAATATTGAAACGCTTGCGGTTATCGAGCGGTTACCGTTGCAAAATATAGAAACCGAACGGCTTAGCCGCAAAATATAGAAAACAAAACGTTTGTTGGCCAAGCCGATGGGGCGGTAAATATATCCTTGCCTAATCAATCGGGCCGGGGGCATGATAGCTGGAGAGGCGCTAGGATCACTAGCCTCCTTGCCATTATGAAACAGTTTGCCGCCAATGACATCGCCGCCGCGATCCGAAATATAGTGCAGAGCACTAACAGTTTACCTGCAAAAGCAAACAATCCCGTCTTTATCACTCTGATCGAAAAGCAGTTGAACGCGCTAATGGAATGTTGCAAGGCGGCTGATCTCAAGATGTCGGTGCTACGCCTGCAACGGCTCCGCGTATTCTTCGACAAACCTCTGCCCATCGCGATTGAGCAGCATTTGCAGCCCTCGATCATGCAGTCCCTTTTGACGATTGAAGATGAACTGTCTCTGCAAATGTACTTTTCGTTCACGCAAAAAGAGGCGGAGATGTACCAGAACCCGCTTCAAGGGTGGGAGTCCGTCATTGCTAAATTTCCCAAGGTAAGACAGAACATCGAAGAGAGTGCAAAATGCTTCGCGCTCGAACGCTATGGTGCGTCGGTCTTCCATGTCTTGCAAGTTGCCGAGTACGGCGTCATAGAGGTTGCTCGCCTGCTCGGCGTATCGGGCGACAAGCCCGGATGGGGAAGTCTCAAGAGACTGCAAGACCTCATAAAAGTTCCCTACCCAGAGCGCCTGCCGCTGGCCCAGACCCACTCCAAACTCTTGGAGAACGTCGTACCACTAGCCTTCGTCATCAAAGACAACTGGCGGCACAAACTCGATCACGTAGATAACCAGATGATCTGGATGGATGCGGACTTTAGTCCCGAAGTCGCCGATGACATAATCTCTGCAACACGCGCATTCATGCGAAAGCTGGCGTTCGATCTAGGAGAAAGCAACGATGAAAACGAGCCACGAATACCAGACGTTCACGAAGGCAATGGGCACGATTCTGAAAGCCGACCCGAAGGCCGTAAAAGCCGCGATGGAAGCGGAGAAAAGAGAGCGGGCGCTGGAAGCAGGGCGAACGGGAAAGCGCGGGCGAGGCAGACCGCCTAAGCATCCCCGGCCCGCTTCGGCTTCCGTCCGCGCCCCTTCCGAAACGGATTAGAAAGGCGTCGTACCCACCTTGCCGGTGAGTTCGGCATAGGTCAGACGGCGATTCACAATCTGCGACAGGGCTTTGGAGAACCGATCCGCGTCAGTCATGCCGATGCGATTGTTGAAACGAAACATTTGCTCATCGAGGTAACGGTCAAGATGGAACGGCTCGACAGCAACGTAAGTGCCAGCGAGGTTCCGCTTGGTGAGCGACCAGAAGTTTTCGAGCGAGTTGGTATGAACCTGGCCCCGCACATAGGTTTCAGCGTGGTTGACGGTTTCGTGAATGTAGTGCCAGCCGGTGCGGTTGTAGGCCACGGCTGAATCGGTATAGACCTTCGAGCCGTATTTGACGTTGTTGAGGATTTCCTTTTGCAAAGTCTCTCGCTTGACGTTCGGAACGACCTTCGCGCGAACCTTGCGGCTCTCACGGTCGAACATGCCCATGACAACAGTCTTGTTGGCGTACCGCTGGAAATACTCATCCGGGTCTACGTCCGCGCGAAGCTCGCGCATCTTTTTCGCGCGGCCCTTGTGCATGTTCTCCAGCTTGCCGCCGACGAAACTCTCATCTACCTCTACGCCGCCGCCGCCCGATCCGCCGAGCTTGCCGTTGTAGATGTTGAACGGGTTTTCTTTCATGGCGAAGCGAATCCGGTGCAGCATGAACCACGCGGTTTTCTGAGTGACGCCGAGGGACGAGGCGATCTCGCAAGACGAGACGCCGTTCTTCGAGTTGGTAATCAGCCACACTGCCGGAAGCCACTTCTCAAGGCCCAGCGGGGAATCCTCAAAGATGGTTCCGACCTTGGCCGAAAACTGCCGCTTGGCATGGGCGGACTTGCACTGCCATCTTCGCTGATTGGCGAGGAACGAAACGTCCTTCCGGCCACAGGTCGGGCAAACCACGACCCCATCCGGCCAGCGGTTCAACTTCATAAATTCAAGACAGTTATCCTGATCCGAGAAGTAAATGATGGCGTCTTGAAGTGTCTTGGGCGGCTTCATGGAATTATATTAGGCCAATCATTCCGATTAGTCAAGGATATAATTACCGATGGGGCGCTACGCAACTCACAACAGCTTTTTGATCGCCATATTCAGTATAAAACGTGCCGCGAAACTAAAATGCCACTTTTTCGTGTTTATTAAGCCCATCATTTTGAGCGCGTTAGTGGAATTTGAGAAGATTCTGGCTCTTGACACGGCTTTTTTCCGCGATCGCGCCTCAGAGCACCAGCCCAGGATGGAAGGCTGATGCGGGCGGCCTCGCCTCCGCCCGCAAACGCTTGCCCCCTTTGGAACAGCTACCCGGCAGATGCATCCCTCAATGTTCACGACGGGCCTGGTCTGCATCCTTCGCCAAATCAGCCAGCGTTTGAAAGAACGCGGGCGACTGACCGATGAAGAGTCCCATGCTGGTGAGGAAGTTGACGACGCTCATGGCAGCTCCCCTGGTTTCCGTGGGACGGATGACGGAGCATGGCGGCAGCTTGCGGCTGATGAACGGGCAAGGTTCCGGCATGATGAGGTTGGTCTGGAAGGTCTCACCGCCGAAGGGAGCAGAGTTCAGGTCAGGGAACGTCACGGATACGCCGGTTACGGGGTCCTTTGCAGTAAGAGGCGGCGCATTGCCCGCTTTGTCGGACCAGGTCTGGAAGTGCATGGTTTCGGTGGGTCCTATGCTGATGAGAATGCGCAGGACCTCGACGCTGGTGGCCCGCTGCGCCATGGCGGGATACAGGCTGTTGCCCCCCTGCTCGATGGTGGGCATATGGAAGCCGGCAGTGTTGGCGATGGCCTGAAGGAAGTTCGGATCGGCGGTGTCGGCGTCAGTGCGCGGACTCGCAGTGTGCTTGCCGACAGCGAGGGTT
>DATNAU010000021.1:0-2311 GCA_035572415.1 Acidobacteriaceae bacterium | reverse complement strand
TTCGCCTCGATTTTTTTCCCGCCCCACCGCCCACCGATCTGATACCAGTCCCAGAAACTATGCTGGTTGGGATTACCATCTTCATCCTCACCACTCTCATCGAACGGCGCCATGATCTTCGCAAGCGCTTCCTCGACGTTATCAGTGGGAGGCATCAAAACTTCCAGGTGCATGTGCATTACGAATTCCTTGCCGGTCGCCCGGCGTTTGAAAAGTGGTTAGTGGGTAGCGCGCGCCGCGTCGGCCATCTTTGCGATACCCCGAATGGCCGCATGGCATCGCATATCGACAGCCGTCTCCACGTACTCGGTTGAGTGGTTGTGGATCGTGCAGAAGGCATCCCGTGCGTCACTGTTCTCGGTCTCGATGATGTGACTGACCATGTATGCCGTTTGCAGGCACAGCACGCCCTTAGAGATGCGGTGAAGGTGCGCGTAGAACTGAGCCTGTTCGTCGCTGCTAAGGCCCCACCACGCCTCGGCGACTTGCTCCGGCGTGAGCTGGACGGACACCTGCAGTTTCGTTTCGTCGGTCATCTCAAATCCTTGCCGGCAAGCGCCGGCTCGCGTTGGAATGGGGTTATGCGGGCTTCTTTATGCCGCGAATGTTGCCGAGATGGCTGTTAGCCAGCTCAAGACCTCTGCGAGCCGACAGAACCTTTGATTCGGCTTTTTCAAGCAAATAGGCGTGGGCTTCTTCCCATGTGCGGAAGTAGCAATCGTAAGTAGACGCAATTGCGGCCCGACGCTCACGCCCGCTTGCTGTGGCCGCAACGATCACAGTCTTTTCGGTGGAATTCAGGACCTCCACACGGTCAATCCGCGTGCCTCCAAGTGCGCCAGTCCGATACCAAATTTCCATCTCAAATCTCCTGCCGGACGCATCCGGCGTTGTGAATAGGTGGCAGTGATAGCGAGCGCCAAGACGACGGGTTGGCTACCGCGCGGGACTCATCCCGCTATCACTGCCATAGATTGTTAGTTTCCGGTCATCGCGCAGACCGGGACGCGCTGAATGCATCGGGTAGGAGGCGCTTGGTAGCTGGCCCGATCATCCAGTGCCGGAGTTCAGCCACCGCCGGCTGGGCTTGTGTTCACCACGGGTACTCCTCCGCTTCGGCCCGACACTCGGCAGCGTATTCCTCGGCTTCCTCGCGCGCGGCCTACATTTCGGCCCGCATGATCGCGTCCGCCTTGTAGGTAAGCCGGTCGCCCAACCAGGCGCGGTAGTGATCGAAGAACGCGGTGAACGCATTGGCATAGCGGTCGCGCAGATCGTCGTCGCGCTCGCTTCCGTCGCATCGTGGCATGCCGTGCTCGTGATACAGCTGATAAACCTTGCAGATCGTCACGTCCGACGTGAGCATGAAGTCGTTAAGGCGCTCGTCGTCCTGCACCAGCGCGGTGAACGCTTCCTCGACTTGATCCTCGCTCGGCTCCGGGCCGCCGTCATCCGCAGGCAGCATGTTGTCCCATCGCTCTTGCGCCTGGTCGAACGTCATCGTCCTCATTCCGTCTCTCCGGTGGCGGCGGCGATGATGGCGGTGCGCTTGCGCTTCATGGATCGCACATGCAGCAGCGCTTCGTCATAGCGCCCCGCTTCGATGCACTCGGCAGCCATATCCATCTGCACGGTTGCGTTTTGGAGTTCTTCCAGCAGCACTGGCGCGGCGGCGATCAGCAGGGCGCGTTCTGCGCTGCCGCAGCGCATCGGCTGCGCAACACCTGTCACGAAAACCAGGTCTTTGCGATTCGGAGCCACGAACCATTGCGTATGTGCGCTCATTTCTAACCGCCTACGCGGGCGAGGGCGACGCGGGCGAAGTCAATCGAGCCAGTCGGGTAGTGCGGAAGGAATCTCGCGTCCACGGCAGCCGCCAGCAGGGCATCGTGCACCAGCAGGGCATCGTGCCGCTCGATCAGCTTGGCGTGCGCCTCGATCAGCTCGGCCACGGCCCTGCGGGCCTTGCAAAGATCGTCGCCGGGGTTGAACAGGCCCTCATCGTTCAGGGTCGTGCATGCGCGGTCCAGTACCGCCAGCACATCCACCGGCGCGCTCATGGTTGTTCTCCGGGCGCAGCGGCAAGCATCGCAGCCCAGTTTTCGCGAAACGATTGCTCAGGATTGCCGCCGCAAAGCAGCGTCCCGGTTTCAGCCTTCCGCCTAAGCCGTTCCTGCCACACGGTGATGCATGCCGAGATCATTTCCGGTGTCGGCTCACGCGGGACCAACACCATCCCCGCCAGCCTGGAGTTGAGTTCGTCAAGCGCAATGGCGGCTGCGTTGTTTGCCGCGTCCTGAGCGTGATCTGG
>DATNAU010000020.1:0-38907 GCA_035572415.1 Acidobacteriaceae bacterium | reverse complement strand
CGCGGTTCCTCCAGCGTCAACGAGTTCGCCATCTCCTCCTGGCTGGGCGATGCGCTGCGCCGGGAGGGCCTGGTGTGGGAGCACGGGCCGAATGTATCTGTCGGCCCGAACTCCGCCGACTCGCACTATGAGCCGACTGCTGAGCGGTCCCGCACGATCAACAATGGCGACTTTCTGCTGATCGACATCTGGGGAAAGCTCGACCGGTCCGGCGCCATCTTTTACGACATCACATGGACGGGCGTGATTGGGCGCGAACCCACTGAGCGCGAACAGAAAATCTTCGGCACCGTGCGCGACGCCCGCGACGCAGCCATCAAGACCGTCGCCGATGCCTTCGCCGCGAACAAGCCGATCGCCGGCTTCGAGGCGGACGATGCCGCGCGTGGCGTGATTCAGAAGGCGGGCTTCGGCGACCGCTTCGTGCATCGCACCGGCCACAACATCGGCGAAGACATCCACGGCTCGGGCGCGCATCTGGACAACCTCGAAACCCACGACATCCGGCGCATCCTGCCCAACACCTGCTTCTCCGTCGAGCCAGGCATCTATCTCACTGGCGACTTCGGCGTGCGCAGCGAGATCAACATGACCACCCGGCCGGGAAAAGCTGCGGTCACTGGCCGGATACAGACGGAACTGGTGCGGATTTAGCAACGTCGTTCAACTCCAAATGCGGGGATTCTTCGCCTACGGCTCAGAATGACAACGTCAGGCGAATCCCGCTGCTATCATTAGTCCTGCATGGCCACGAAAGCCGATACCGCCGCGCTTCCTGCTGAACCCGCCGCCGGCAGCACCTTTCCAATGCTGGTGCTGATCGCCGGATGGCTGATTCCCGGCGCAGGCCACCTGATCCTTGGCAAGTGGGTGCGCGCGCTGCTGCTGGCCGCAGCCATCCTCGCCATGTTCATCATCGGCGTGGCGCTGGGCGGCAAGCTCTACTCGCCCAACACCGGCGAGCCGCTGGACATCCTCGGCTTCGTCGGCGACCTCGGCGCCGGGCTGCCTTTCATCATCGGCCGGCTCAGCGGCTTGGGCCAGGCGCCTGTGCTCACCGCCGTTGCCGATTACGGCACGAAGTTCATCAGCATCGTGGGACTGCTCAACATCGTCGCAGCGATCGACGCCCATTCCATCGCCATCGGCAGGAAACCCGCATGACTCTCTCCCACTTCTCCGCCGTTCTGATCTGCGCCGCCTGCATCGGGATCGTGTTCGGCATTACCCAGCGCGCGGAGCCCAAGATGATGATCCGCTTCGGCGCCTACACGTTCGTGGTGCTGGTTGCGGTCACCATTGCCGCCAGCTGGGGCATGTGGCTGATCAAGCACTGATACCCCCTCCCCCCTGAAAACGCCAAAATCTTGAATCCAGGCAGCTTAGCTGCAAAAATATTGGAAATGCGGCACTTAGCTCTCAACCCGTGCTAAGTGAATGATTCTGCGTAGACTCAACGCTTCTTGATTTTGAAAAAATCCCACAGGGCCAGACACTCGCGAATACGAGGTCTCGCTCCTGTTTTCCCTTCCTTTAATTCTATGCTGAGTGTCAAGTAAATCTAGGCGTGCGTTCGTCCAAGTGACTGAGCTGTTAGGGGAAAAATAAGTTCAATGCAACGGCATCTGATCGCTGCGGTCGGGATTTGCTGCGTTTTTAGTGCGAGCCGAGTGCACGGCCAGGCAAATCCATCGGCGAACCTCGTGCAGTTCGACGTTGTCTCCATCAAGCCAAGCGGCATGGACCCGAGGAGCTTTGGAATGCTGGGGTATTGGAAGGATGCCTATCAAACCCAGGGGTGGGCTCTGGCTGATGTTATTTTGAACGCGTATCTGCCCACGCATGTGGCGACAGCTGTACCGCGCGACGGCTTCCCATCATGGGTTAATAGCGAGCGGTACGACATCGTTGCCAAAGTCGATGAACGTACGGCGGCAGAGCTCGCATCTGCGACAGAAGCAGAGAGAACAGCGATGGTTCAATCGATGGTGCAAAGAATGCTAGCCGACCGGTTCGGTCTGGTAGTGCATCGTGTCCCGGTTGAGGTGGAAGGATATGCACTTGTCGTTGCCAAAAATGGGCCGAAGCTCACGCACTCACAGCCGGGCGACGTGGTCCCGGACGATTTTCGCGATACAAAGACAGGCGGCAAGGTGCGGTTCCTTATCGAACGCAGCTCCGTGCCCGAGATCGATTATCTTCATGCTCCTATTGCCGAGCTTGTGGACTATTTGTCACGTTATGCGCTGATTGTCGACCACACCGGACTGAAAGGAACCTACAACTTCTCCTTGCTGCCTTTGCAAGAAGCTCCCGTTGCAGGAAACGAAAGCGCGCAAAGAGATACTCGTCTGGAAGATCCTCTCCGCTGGGATTTGAGACCGCTGGGACTTGCACTCAAGCCAGTTCGCGTGGAGACAGAGACGATCGTGATCGACTCCATCCACCGCCCCTCGACAAATTGATCTACGTGGAGAGAATTTTGTGGCGCGCTACACAATTGGAGAGAAACCAGGATGCCGCCCTGTAGAGTGGCTGTTTTGTGTGCGGTGTTTGCCGGTGCAGTGGGTGCTTTTGCGCAGGCACCAGTTCCATCCGCAAAGCCGCTCGAGTTCGACGTGATCTCAGTAAAGCCGATGGGGCCGGGCAGTTGCAGCCTTGATGGCGGCGGAATCCGTCCGCTTGCTGATGGGATTAGCGCCTCCTGTGTGCCGCTGGCCTTTGTGGTGGAATCCGCGTACCGGCTGCTGGACCAGGACCGGATTGTGGACCTGCCCAAATGGGCGCAGTCGGAGTCGCTGATGTATTCGTTCGAGGCCCGGGTGAGCGGAGAGGATGCGCGGGCTTACGCCATGTTGAGCCGCGAAGACCAGGTCCGTATGTTGCAGCAAGTCCTGACCGACCGCTTCCAGATGAAGGCCCATATGGAGACGCGCGAGGTTGCAGCGTTTGATCTGGTGATCGCAAAAGGCGGTCCAAAGCTGAAGGAGCCGGCCGCGGGCGAACCCAGCCAATCAGCGTTCTTTGGCGCGGGCAACGGTGACATCAAATGGGCCAATGCGCCGCTCACGAATTTGAAGTTTCTTCTGGGCGATGAGGTGGGCAAGCCGGTGATGGACAAGACTGGGCTGACCGGCAAATACGACTTCAGGCTGGAGTTCACACCCGCGGCGCGCGCAGCTACTGACGACAGCGGGAGGCCTTCGGTCTTTACCGCGCTGGAAGAACAGTTAGGGCTGAAGCTGGTGCCGGCGAAGGAGCCGGTGGAGGTGCTGGTGATCGATTCGATTGAGCAGCCTGCGGCGAATTAGACGGACCGCGGATTTACACGGATGGGCGCGGATCAGAGACAGATGTGGGGGATTCTTCGCCTACGGCCCAAAGTGACAGGTTCGATCTTCGGTGGCGCGATCCCACTCATCGCGATGAAGCCGCGATGAATGGGGCACGGATTTGTGGCGGTTCAAAATGTGGGGGATTCTTCGGCTACGGCTCAGAGTGACAGGTTCAATCTCCGGTGGCGCGACCCCACTCATCGCGATGAAGCCGCGATGAATGGGGCACGGATTTGTGCCGGTTCAACCTTACTGCGCGGTGCCGGTGGCGGCCGAGGGCGCGGGCGGAGTCACCGGAGCAGCAGGCGCGGGCTTCTTCGCTGCGCCGCCGCCGGAGTTGTCCTTGCCCTTGCCGGGGGCGAGGATCGCGTGCAGCGTGGTGCCTTCCATGCGCGGCATGAATTCCACAACGCCGGCCTCGCCGATGTCGCCGATGAGGCGGTTGATGATCTTATAGCCCAGGTCGCGGTGCGCCATCTGGCGGCCTTTGAAGCGCAGCGAGGCTTTGACCTTGTCGCCCTCGCCGAGGAAGCGGACGGCCTGGTTCTTCTTGGTCTGGTAGTCGTGCTCGTCCACAGTGACGGAGAACTTGACTTCCTTGATGACGATGACCTTCTGCTTCTTGCGCGCGGCGCGCTCGGACTTGTCCTTCTCGTAGAGGTATTTGCCGTAGTCCTGGATGCGGCAGACGGGCGGGACCGCGTTGGGCGATATCTCCACCAGATCGAGCGAGCGCTCGCGCGCCATCTTCAGGGCTTCAAAGGGGGCCATGATCCCCAGCTGCTCGCCATTCTCATCGATCACGCGGACTTCGCGTGCGCGGATGCGTTCGTTGGTGCGGATAAAACTTTTGGCGGAGCGCTTATCGATCGGGGGAATAGTCAGCCTCCACGGCTGCCCGTCTGAATCTCCATGGGCCGCCGCGCGTTAAAAGAATTGGATCACAAGCCTTTGTGCAAGGTTGCGCGTATGAGCGAAGTATAGCATTTGGCGGGGGGTGGGGCCGCTAAACGGCAGGAGCAACTGCCACTGGCGCGGACGCCTCCAGCAGGCGCGCATAGCTCGCTATTTTTGACCAATATATGATCCATAGAACCAGGTAAGCGAGCCCTGCGAGGATTCCCAGGATTGGAATGATGGAGCATGCACAACAGACGCACATGCCAATTCCCAATGCCTTCGCCGGTTCCGGCTCAACGTTGGGCGTATTCCTCGCTCTGAATTCGTTTCCCAAGCTCTTTGACATTCCAATCACTACAAAGAAATGCCAAACCAAATTGACGAGCGGTATAAGCAGGAGCCATACCGTGCCGGGCTGGATAGTAAGCGACGTGATAGCGCATTTTCTCAACGCGCGTTGAAGAGTCAGGATGTAGCAAACCAACGCTAATATTCCGCCGCCGAGAACAGCGAGCGCGAATATTCCCGCAACAATCTGGATTACATGCGCACCACTCATCGGTTCGATCTCCGCACAAAGTAGGTACGCCAGAGAGCATACACGCGCGGATTTCGTAACGGAATGCTTATTTGGGCCCCATACCCTACGAACCTGTCATTCTGAGCCGTAGGCGAAGAATCCCCGCATTTGTTGTGCCGCCGCTCTACACTAGGCCACGACCATGCGCGAGCACTGCTGCTACGTCTACATCCTGGCCAGCACGTTTAAGCGCCTATACACAGGCGTGACCAATGACCTGATGGTGAGGACAGGGCAGCATAAGGCGGGCAAGAATCCGGACGCGTTCACTGCGAAGTGTCGAATCCAAAAGCTGGTCTATTACGAGCGTTTCCAGTACATCAATGATGCGATCCGGCGCGAGAAGGAGATCAAGGGCTGGCTGCGGGAACGGAAGATTGCGCTGGTTGTGAACGGCTACGCCTCAGAATGACAGGTTCGGAGGGTAACGGGTGGGCCTTGTGGATTGACGGCGGCATGAATGCGGGGA
The DNA here is from genome assembly GCA_035572415.1 of Acidobacteriaceae bacterium. Classification (GTDB taxonomy): domain Bacteria; phylum Acidobacteriota; class Terriglobia; order Terriglobales; family Acidobacteriaceae; genus Edaphobacter. The sequence goes on along the minus strand of DATNAU010000020.1, from coordinate 33,623 downwards.
TTCTTCGGCTACGCCTCAGAATGACGGGGTCAAAGGATATGGGTAGGTAGCCCCGTCCGTTACCGATTGCATCATGCTGTCACTTCGCCGCCGCCAGCTGCTGCTGGTACTCCGCGTAGGGGCCTTTGAAGTCCTCGATGCGGAAGCCGGCGGATTCGCCTTCAAAGTGCCAGATGCGCGTGCCCACCTCGTCGATCAGGTCCTGATCATGCGTGACGAGCAGCACCGTACCGTCGTACTTCTGCAGCGCGACGTTGAGCGCGTTGATGCTCTCGAGGTCGAGGTGGTTGGTGGGCTCGTCGAAGACCAGCACGTTGGGCTTCTGAAGCATGAGCTTGCAGAAGAGCAGGCGCGCGGCCTCGCCGCCGGAGAGCGCATCGGTCATCTTCATGCCCTCTTCGCCGCGGAAGAGCATCTGGCCGAGGATGCCTCGTATGTCCTCTTTGGTCGCGTCCTCGTCGAAGCCGTGCAGCCAGTCCGCGACCGTCATGCCGTTCGTAATGGACGAACGATGTTCCTGACCGAAGTAGCCGATCTGCGCCTCGTGCCCCCATTTGACCGTGCCGCCGTCGATGGACATCTCGGTCTTCTCGGATTTCTCCAGGCCCTCGCAGTTGGCGAGCAGCGCCTTCAGCAGCGTGGTCTTGCCTGCGCCGTTACGGCCCATCAGGATGATTTTTTCGCCGCGCTGGACGGCGGCGCTGAAGTTGTTGATGACCTCGAGACGGCCGCCTTCGGCGAGCGCGTAACCCTTCTTTACGTCTTCAAATTCCAGCAGATGCTTGCCGCTGGGGCGCTTCTGCTCAAAGCGGATATACGGGCGCTGGATGTTCGAGCGCGCGAGTTCGGTGACGGCGAGCCGCTCGACCTCTTTTTTGCGCGAGGCCACCTGGCTCGACCGCGTGCCGCCGGAGAAGCGGGCGATGAAATCCTTGAGCTGCGCGATCTTTTTCTCGCGCTGCTCGTTCTGCGACTCGATGCGAGAGCGTATCTGCGTCTTCTGCTCCACCATGTCGTCGTAACCGCCGGTGTAGGTGATGATGGTCTCGTAGTCGATGTCCGCGATGTGGGTGCAGACCGAGTTGAGGAAGTGGCGGTCGTGCGAGATGGTGATGAGCGTGCCGTTGTAGCGCACGAGAAAGTCCTGCAGCCAGAGGATGGAGTCGAGGTCGAGATAGTTGGTCGGCTCGTCGAGCAGCAGGGCCTGGGGCTCGCCGAAGAGCGCCTGCGCCAGCAGCACGCGGACCTTCTGGCCGCCCTGCAGCTCGGCCATCTTGCGCTCGTGGACTTCGTCGGGGATGTCGAGGCCTTGCAGCAGCACGGCGGCGTTGGCCTCGGCCTCGTAGCCGTCCTCTTCGCCGACGATGCCTTCGAGTTCACCGAGGCGGCTGCCGTCCTCGTCGGTCATCTCGGGCTTGTTGTAGATGACCTCGCGCTCTTCGAGCGCCGCCCAGAGGCGCTTGTTGCCCATGATGACGGTGTCGATGACGCGGTATTCATCGAAGGCGTACTGGTCCTGCTTGAGGACGGAGAGCTTTTTGGGACGGACGACTTCGCCCTTTTGCGGGTCGAGCTCGCCGGCGAGGACCTTCATAAACGTGGATTTGCCCGAGCCGTTCGGCCCGGTGAGTCCGTAGCGGCGACCGCTGGTGAACGTGACGCTTACATCTTCAAAGAGCAGCTTCGCGCCGTAGCGCATGGTGACATTGGAAACACTGATCATGGCAATTACTTCAAGTTTATCGTGAGATGCCGGAGTGCGGCTTCACCGGGTCACAGGAGACTGAGACGCATGTGACACCGCGGGAAAACACCTTAGCGCCCTACCAGCTTCGCGAGTGGCTCGGGGTATCTCGCGCCGTGGATGGGGATGCTGCCGAGCGCGCGCTGAATCTCGTCCAGGTCGGAGGCGGTGAGGGTGAGGTCGGCACCGGCGAGGTTCTCTTCCAGGCGGTGGAGCTTGGTTGTGCCGGGAATGGGCACGATCCAGGGCTTCTGCGCGAGCAGCCATGCCAGCGCGATCTGCGCGCGCGTGGCGTGCCGGCTCTGCGCGATCTCTCCAAGCACATCCACCAGATGGCGGTTCGCCTTGCGGGACTCGGGATCGAAGCGCGGGAGAATGTTCCGGAAGTCGTCGCTTGTGAATTGCGTCTTCTCATCGATGGCTCCGGTCAGGAAGCCTTTGCCCAGCGGGCTGAAGGGGACGAACCCGATGCCAAGCTCTTCCAGCGTAGGGAGTATCTCCGCTTCGGGTTCGCGGTGCCACAGCGAGTACTCGCTCTGCATGGCCGCGACCGGCAGAACGGTATGGACGCGGCGGATGGTGGCGGCGCTCGCTTCCGACAAGCCGAAGTGCTTGACCTTGCCCTGCTGGATAAGGTCCTTCACCGCGCCGGCGACGTCCTCAATGGGCACCTTGTCATCGACGCGGTGCTGGTAGAAGAGATCGATGACATCGGTGCGCAACCTCGTCAGCGAAGCATCCGCAACCTGCTTGATGTGGGCGGGGCGGCTGTCCAGCGCGCTCCACTTGCCGTTCGCGTCGGCAGCCCATCCGAACTTCGTCGCAATCACGACCTCATTGCGGACCGGCTGCAGCGCCTCGCCCACTAGCTGCTCATTGGTGAACGGGCCATAGGCCTCGGCGGTATCGAAGAGGGTGACGCCGCGCTCGACCGCGGTGCGGATGACCTTGATTGCCTCGGACTTTTCGGTCGGCGGCCCGAACTCGGCGCTGAGGCCCATGCAGCCGAAGCCGAGAGCTGAGACTTTTAGACCGTAGCCGAGCGCGCGCTTTTCCATCTTGTTGCATTACAACATCCGCAGATGGTGGAACAGTTTGAAAAAAACTGACCTCAGGGGCTAAAGCCCTCAATCAGATTGGGCCGGTTTGCGGCACGGCTGAAGCCGTGCCCTTAACAAGACCGGTCCACTGACCCAGTCATCCTCAATATGCAAACGGGCTGCATGCCGCAAGTTGCGCGTGTACACTGGCTGCGGCGCGCAGGGCGCCGCCCGTCCGCGGACAGGACCGAGTCCACCTGAGTCATCCTCCAATCAGGATTCCCACGGAATCTCCTTTCCGCCCGGCATTGCGGACTACGGGCACGCACCACGAAGGAGGCCCGTTTATGCCCGCCCGCCACTTCCCTGTTCTTCCTAACCTCAACCAGCTTCGCCATCAGGCGAAGGACCTGCTGCGCGCCATCCGCCGCGGCGATCCCGATGGGCTTGCGGATTTGCGCGAATACCATCCGCAGTTCTCCGATCCCACATCGATTCGCCTTGCCGATGCGCAATTCGTGCTTGCGCGCAGCTATGAGCTGCCAAGCTGGCCGCGCCTGGTCACCGCATGCCAGATGATCGCCGCCATCCGGCTCGGCGATGTGGAGACTGTCCGCAATCTTGTCCTCCGCGATCCGCGCCTGCTTGAGGAAGACGCGCGCGGCGTGAAGGGCAACTGGGGTCCGCCTCTCTCCTACGCCGCAAATCTCGGTCAGGACGCGATCATCGAAATGCTGCACGGTCTTGGCGCGAAGGACCTGAAGAAAGCATTCGGGCGCGCCTGCCTGCAGAGCAAAGTCGAGACGGCGCGCCGCCTGTGGGACATGATGGGCAAGCCGGAGCCGTTGGACGATGCGCTCGGCGGCCCGGCGTATACGCTGAGCGTGTCTGGCACGGAGTTGCTGCTCGAGTTGGGCGCGCGCGTGATCGACGACTATGGCAAGCGGATCGCGCCTGCCGATGTGGTGCTCGAAACCGACAGCCGCAATCCGGCCGCGAAGCACCGCATTCTGGAGCTATATGCGCAGCATGGCCTCAGGTATCCCGACACGCCTGCGATGGCCGTGCATCTAGGCCGCATCGACCTACTGGAGGAACATCTCCGACGTGATCCGAACTTGCTGCGGCGAACATTCACTCATGAAGAAATTTTCCCACCCGAACTCGGCTGTCATGACGAGGTGCTGGCGACGCACGGAACTCCGCTCGCGGGCGCGACGCCGCTGCACCTGTGCGCGGACTACGGTGAGATCGAGATCGCCCGGTGGCTGCTCGATCACGGCATGAATGCCGATCAGCCGGCAGCGATCGACGCCAACGGCTTCGGCGGGCACACCGCGCTCTTCAGCGCGGTTGTCTCGCAGGCGAACAATCATGGCCGCGATGCTGGTGCGGCATTTACGCGCCTGCTGCTGGATCACGGCGCCAATCCGAATGCGCGCGCGTCGCTGCGCAAGCAGTTCCACCCTGGCTATCAGATCGACGGCGTGTTCGAGTATCGCGATGTAACTCCGCTCGGCTGGGGTGAGCGATGTCCATTGAGGCAGATCGTGAGCGCGGCTGCGATGGAACTCATCCGTGAACGCGGCGGGAGAACGTAGGACAGAACGCAAAATCGCCCCGGCGCCAGATTTTCGGGCGTCAGCCGGCTTTGCAGTTTTGGAGATACCTGTCTTTGGCGTGGAGCAGTTGGCCAACCGCGCGCTTCTCCAGAAGGCGCGGGGTGCCGAGCCGGTCGGCAACCAGGCAGATGTGGGCGAAATGCTCCAGCGTCTCCATCTTCAGGAAGGAGTCGAGGAGGTTGTCGCCGTAAGTAACCGCGCCGTGGTTCGCCATGAGGATCGCGTGATGGTCCGGGATCAATGGGCGCAGGCTGGCCGCGAGCTGGTCCGTCCCGGTGGTGGCATAAGGCGCCAGCGGCACCGGCCCCAGCGACATGACGGCTTCTGCGCAGAGCGGCTGGTCGAGTGCGCGGCCGGCGCATGCGAAGCCGGTTGCAATCGGCGGATGCGCATGGACCACGGCCTTCACGTCGTCTCTCATCCGATAGATGGCGAGGTGCATGCCGATCTCGCTGGTGACCTTCTTCGCTCCGGAGAGCTGATTGCCTTCAAGGTCCACCGTGACCATGTCCGCAGCCTTCAACAGATATTTGCTGCATCCTGTCGGCGTGGCGAGAATGCGGCCGTCGCCGAGGCGCACGGAGAGATTGCCCGAAGTTCCGGGCATGAAGCCAAGCCGATAGAGCCATCTGCCGAACCGAACGATGGTCCGGCGTTGTTCAGCTTCGTTGTCGAATCCGCACGCAGCCAAAACCGTACTCCTGTCAGACATCTACTTCACCACATCCCTGCATTGGCTGTCGATTGCATCCAACTGCTTTGAGGTTGCAGTGAAGACTACTGAAGTGTTGCGTGCATGGGCAGGAATTCTTGCTGGATACAGGCCGTCGCTGTCGATCGAGATCACGAAGGAATGTCCTCTCCGCTGTCCAGGTTGTTATGCGTTCGATGCGGCCCATCTGGGCGGCGAAACCGAGCTGCGCCAACTTTCCGACTTTAAAGGCGCGGAACTGGTTCGGAAGATCCTTGCCATCGTTGATCGTGAGAGGCCTCTCCACGTTTCCCTGGTGGGAGGAGACCCGCTGGTCCGCTACCGCGAACTGGAGATGCTGCTTCCCGAATTGGACGCCCGGAGCGTGCACACACAGATTGTTACCAGCGCCTTCCGCGCGATTCCCGCGGCGTGGGGCCATTTTACCCATCTGAACGTCGTGGTCTCCATCGACGGGCTGCAGCCGGAGCACGATGAGCGGCGCAGCCCTGCAACCTACGAGCGCATCCTCAAAAATATTGTTGCTGCGAAGGTCACGATTCATTCCACGATCACCGGCAACATCGCGTCACGGCCCGGGTATCTGGAGGAGTTTCTGCGCTTCTGGAGTGCGCGGCCGGAGATCAACAAGGTGTGGTTCAGCCTGTTCACTCCACAGATAGGCGCAACCGGGCCCGAGATTCTCACTGCCGCACAACGCGCGGTTGTGGTTCAGGAGTTATTGCGGCTGCGTGCGCTGTATCCCGTTCTGGATATGGCGGACGGCCTGATACGCGAGCTTCTGTCGCCGCCGGCTGGGCCGGAAGACTGCATCTTCGCGAGAACGACGCACACCATCTCCGCCGATCTGAAGACGAAGATCACGCCGTGCCAGTTCGGCGGCGAGCCGGACTGCTCGCAGTGCGGCTGTATTGCCTCGATGGGGCTGGCGGCGGTGGGGCATCACCGTGTGGTCGGCTCGCTCACCGCTGGGCGTCTGTTTTATGCGTCGGATAAGATCGGAAAATCCTGGCGGGCAGCTAAACAAGCGTTGCGAGGGCGGCAACCTGCTCCCTCGGCTTTTCACATTCTTCCGGGCTGACAGGCCGTAACCGGCATGGGCAGGAGTGCGTGCACATTCTGCCGTCCGTCGCCTTCGCAGCGAGCCGTCTTAGGCCGCTTTGCCGCAGTCCGATTCCAGTTCGGCGATTGACCGGCGAATCGACTGCTTCCAGTCAATCACTTTCGGGTCCTTGGGATTCAGGCTGGGCTCGTGTTCGACATCCTCGAGCGTTCCCTTCAGGATTTCGATCATTTCCGGCTTGCTCGGTACGAGGGAAAGGTTGGTTGGCGCGCCCATGGAAAGATGGATGCGGCCGAAATCCTCGAAGGTTGCGCACGGGGCTACGACTGCCCGATCAGCACCCCCGCGGCGAAGACCAGTCCTCCGCCGACGATCACCTGGAGACAGCTCACCGCGAAGCTGGTCTTGAAGTATTTGTGCCGCACAAAGGCGATCACGATCAACTCCAACCCTACGACCAGGTAGGCCAGATTCAGGGCCGTGTGCACGTTTGCGATCAGGAACGGCAGGGTATGCAGAAATCCGCCGATGAAGGTCATCAGCCCCTCAACCAGGCCACGCACGACCGGGCTGCCGCGCCCGGTAAGCGAGCCGTCGTCGGACAGGCCCTCGGAGAATGCCATGGAGATGCCGGCGCCGACCGCTGTGGCAAGGCCAATGAGCAGCGTGGTGTGCGAGTTGTGCGTGGCGAACGCAGTGGCGAAGATCGGCGCCAGCGTGGACACCGCGCCGTCGATCAGCCCGGCCAACCCGGGCTGAATGACGCGCAGGACGAAGTTCCTGTCGTCGGCCTCCAGTGCGATCGGGTCCGGCACCGTTATCCTCGGCGCGATCCGCCGCGGCGCCTGCGCCGGCCGGAGCCGCTGCCGCTGTTTGCGCCGTGACCGGAAGAGTGACCATGATCGCCGCTGCGCTGATGCGAGCCGCCGCGTCCCGCGTTCCCATTTGCAGCAGGCGCAGCGTTTGGCCCGGGCGTGCGCCAGGAGCGCGATTCAAGAGCCAGGAGATCCGTTGGACCTGCCTTGGAGAGATCGATCGGCGCGTTGCGCTCCTCTTTCTCCAGGTTCTTGTCCGCCTCGCGCCAGTCGAACTTTACTTTCAACGCAACCTCGAAGCGCCGTGCGTCGACGCGCTCCTGCGGCATCACGAAAGTCGTCGCCACGCCGCGAGCGCCCGCGCGGCCGGTGCGGCCGATGCGGTGCACGAAGTCCTCCGGCGCATTGGGCATGTCGTAGTTGACGACGTGCGCGATATCCTGCACGTCGATGCCGCGCGCGGCAACGTCAGTGGCGACGAGCACGCGGTGCTTGCCGCCGGCGAAGCCCTTGAGCGCGGCCGTGCGCTGCGACTGCGAGCGGTCGCCATGGATCACGTCCACGTCGTGGCCCAGCTTTTCCAGCTTGCGGGAGATGCGGTCCGCGCCGTGCTTGGTGCGCGCGAAGACGAGGAAGGTGCCCTGCTCCTCATTCAGCATCTTGTCCAGCAGGCCAAGCTTCTGGTCCTGCATCACGGTGTAGACGCGCAATTCGACTTGCTCAGATGGCTTGGATGTCTGGCCGATCTCGATGCGGACGGGATTGCGCACATAGTCGCGCACGATCTCGCTGATGTTGGCGTCGAGCGTGGCCGAGTAGCACATGGTCTGTCGCTGGCGCGGCAATGCGCCCACGATGCGCCGGATGGCGGGCAGGAAGCCCATGTCCAGCATGCGGTCCACTTCGTCGAGCACCAGCATCTCGACATGATTGAGCGAGACCTCGCGCCGGCGGAGATAATCTTCGAGCCGTCCCGGCGTGGCAACCACCATGCGCGGCCCGCGCGCCAGCTGATCGAGCTGCGTGTTCTCCGAGAGGCCGCCACAGACCAGCACGGCGTCATGCTTCGCGTTGGGCATCAGCTTGCCGTAGGCCTCAAGCACCTGCATGGCCAGCTCGCGCGTGGGCAGCAGGATAAGTGCGCGGATGGGCGCGCGCTTGCCCTTCTCGACCCGCAGGGGGTTGCGGTCCATGTGCTCGATCATGGGGATAAGGAAGCTGAGCGTCTTGCCGGTGCCGGTCGAAGCGGTCGCGAGGATGTCGCGGCCTTCGAGCGCGGGCGGGATCGCCTTGGCCTGCACGGGTGTCGGCGTACGGAAGCCAGCCGCGCCGAGGCGCTGCTTCAGCGTCGCGGCGATCGCGAAGTCGTCGAAGTGAATGTTTTTGAGGAACGGCAGGTGCGTGACGGGATCGATCTCGATCTCGGAGGCGTTGACGGTCGTATCCTGCGCGGAACCCGCCTTGCTCGGGGCTGCAGTCTCCGCGTGCGCGGAATGCCCGTGCCCGTTGGAATGAACGCGATTGCCCGCAGGCGCGTGGTTGCCGTTGCCCGTGGTGTGGTTGGTGGATGGTTTGGGGAGGTTGGTTGCTGCGGGAGCCTTGGGCTCAAGTGTTGCGGTCGTCAAGTAATGCTTCCTTTGGTGTTGCGGGCCGGCCGGGAGGTGCAGCTACACCTCGGCGCCCCTTCTTAATCTTTCGTCAGCTTGGCTGGAATCCAGCGGCTGCTGCTGCACGGCGAGACGCGTCCCTATGACGCATCTTCTAGCCAGAGCAACCAGCGCTTTGTTCTGCGGCGTGGCTCGTGTCAAAAGCCCGGGCCTTGCCGGCCCAATTGATCCGCGCAGAAGCTCTGCGGTGGGAGAGCGTTCGCAGTCTCTGGCCAGATTCCAAAGTTGCTGGGATCCTTCCTGCGACGCCGCGCTCGCGATCTTCTCCAAGCGCAAACCTAGTCTATCACATCGGCCACATTCTGTAGACTTTACTGCGCAATGCGACATTGCTCCTGATTTTCAGTAGCACCATGAATCCGTCTCTTTGCCCGCGACTGTAACTGCCAGACGGCCGGTAGCGTCGTCTGGAGCTTGGTCACATCCGAGTCCGCCGTCGACTTCATAAACAACATTACCGTTCTTGAAGGTGTAGACCGGTACAGCGCAATAGTCGGTTCCCTGAAAGGAATCGGTGCCTTTTGGAATTTCGAGGTCTGGGATCTCCGTCACTGGTCGCGGTTTGTTCCAGGAGCGGTACCGAAGGCTTCCGTCGGCTAATGTGTCCACGACAATGCGATGGGTATCCGTTTGGCCGACATACTCGACCCTTGGTACGTTCGGCTGGCTCTGCGGATAGGGAGGGACCGCATCGCGGTTCACTGACCAGATCGCATATCCACGATCAGTGGCATTGACCCATATGACGCCGGATGCATACCCAATACCTTCGACGTTGCAAATAAATTTCTCGCCGTTAGTCCCTAGAATCTCCTTGCGAACAGCCGGCCTGAACACCTCTTGAAAATGGGTCTTTAGTGCTGCCGCATCGTCGATCGAAATAGTTCCGCCCGCGTCATTGATTCGCAACGGGAACCGCACAAGAAAAGCCAGGGCGACCGGATCCTGCTTTGTGAGAGCAACGCGTAACTCTTTATCGAACTGGACAAATCCAAAGAAATTCTTGGCTCCGTCCTTCTGCCTCTGGCAAGGATCGCTATTGTCCAGGCTCTGTGCTGATGTGAGCCGTGTGTTCACGAGCACGGCTAGCATCAGAAACCAAATTGTTTTCTTCATGGTTTCTCCTCAGCGCCAATTCGCTCCAATCATACCCAACACAAGCCGAAGGCTGAACCTTTTCGGGATGCGGCTCAAGTCTTTGGTACAGAGAAACTTCAAATTCCCTAAAGCCCCTGAATCATCGGACGACTTACGGCACGGCTCAAGCCGTGCCCTTAGCAAGACAAACTCAACCCGACCCAATTACCGGATCATCCGGAACACACCTGGATGCCACTCACATCGGAAAGGGCTGTGAAGAGCTGTCGTACGCATCCAGCGCGTTGACGGCGTTTGCCGGTTCGTTGATGTTCAACATCGAGGTGAACGGCAGCATATCGTCGCGGAAGGCATCTGGCATCACGATCCCGGAGCGCCATGTGTGGATCAGCTCATCCACTTCCGCCGCCGGCACAGGCCGGCTCAGCAGGTAACCCTGGAAATCCATGGTACCCATGCCCAGAAGAGCGCGCACCGGGCCAACATGCTCGATACCCTCCGCGATGACGCGTTTGCCAAGCGACGTAGCCATGTAGACGATGGCCTGTATGATCGGCAAGACCCGCGGCTCGTCGTCCATGGCACGGATAAAGCTGTGGTCCAGCTTGATGGTGTCGATGGGAAGCTTATGCAGCAGCCCGAGGCAGGACTGCTCGGTGCCAAAGTCATCCAGCGAAATGCGGACGCCGGCACGGCGAAGCTGTTCGAGCTGTTGCAGCACGGCTTCTTCGCCGCTGAGCATCAGGCTGCGCTCAATCAGCTCGATCTCAATGCGCTCCGCAGGGAAGCTGTATTCGTCAAGACACTCCAGGACAGACATCGCATATCCCGGCTCCTGCAACTGGCGAGTGGAAACGTTGATGCCAATGGTTACCGGATCGCCATACTTGAGATCCCAGCGGATCGCGTCCTTGAGCGCAGTGCGCAGCGCCCAGGCGCCGATGTCGACGATGATGGAATGCCGCTCCGCAACCGAGATGAAGGCGCCCGGAGGAATAAAGCCCATGACGGGATGCTCCAGACGGAGCAGGACTTCCAATCCTTTCAACCGGCCGCCGGCGGAGAACTGCGGTTGATAGGCGAGACGAAAGTCGCCATTGATCAAAGCAAGCCCCAGCTCGTCCGGAGTGAGGATCACGGTTCCGCGCGCCTCCTGTGCAATGTGGGCATCATGCTTGCAGATGTACATCGCATGGTCGGCCACGCGTGTAAGTTCCTCGGCGGTTCGGCCGTCCTGCGGATATCTTGCATAGCCGAAGCTCGCAGATCCCGTGATGATGGTTCCATCCAGGTTGAATGCATGGTGGAAGCAGGTCTTCAGGCGGCTGATGACGGAATGCACCCGGTCGAACGTCTCAGGAAACGGAAGGATGATGATGAACTCGTCGCCGCCTACCCGGGCAAGAAGATCCATTGGCCGGAGCTCATTTCTAAGCCGGGCACTGATCTGCTTCAGGTAGAGATCGCCGATCTTATGGCCATACTTGTCATTGACGTACTTGAAGCGATTGACATCGACGTAGACTACGGCGAGCCCGCTGCCGCGTTGCTCGGCCCATTGAAGCGCATCCGCCAGACGGCTCTCATACAGACGGCGATTCGGCAGCTCCGTCAGCGGATCGTGTGTCGAGTGATACACCAGCCCTTGATATAGCTGCGAACTGCGCATGGCGAATGTCGCAAGCTCGGAGAGCATGGTGTAAACCTGCTCGCTGCCATCCGCCGGAGTGTACCCCGGAGTGGACGAAAGGACGATTTTGCCGACCGATCGCTCTGCATCATTTCGCAACGCGATTTCGAACAGGACCGCTTTGCGTGCCGAGGCATCCTCCTCCGGATCTGACGGCACCAGTTCATGGTCAAGCTGCAGGCTGTAATTGCACTCTGTGCCGGGCAGGAGATGGACCGCCGAGGCGCATATCTCCGAGAGAAGACGGTCGAGCTTGTGATTGGAGCTGATGATTTCCAATATGCGGCTGCGTTCGCGGGCAATGCTTACGGAGCGATTGATCCACGCGTTCTGCTTTGCGATGCGCCAGTTGAGCCGCGCCTTGAGGAAGGCGATCCAGCCCATGGCTGCCAGCGTGGCAATCAACAACAGGCCGGGAAGCAGGCTGAGATTGCCGGCAAGCCAGGTCGGATGCGGATTGGGACCACTAAGCATCGTATTCGATGCTAGGCGGCGCAAAAATCCGGTGAAATCACACTTAAGTGCCAATTTTTGTTTGGCTTAGATACCACCCGAAATCGCCCAGGCGAATTGGGGATCAGCCGCCCGGGCAAACCCCGGCGACAGAAAAGCCGCACCCTTGCGGGATGCGGCTGAAGTTTTGGTACAGGGAAACTTGATTTTGCCTAAAATCTCCGCCGATGCTGGCCCGGAAGAAACGAAGATTCCCTTCAGGAATGACAAACAAAAGGCGGGTTAGAAGTTTTCAGTTTCGGCGGGAAGCTCGAGGTCCTCATCTTCGTCCTCATCGTCGTCGTCATCGAAGCTGCCGAAGCTGGCTGCCAGGGTCGCCGCCGGCAGGACCGAAGTGGGGCCCGGAACCGGATTGCCGTTCTCGTCGATCTTCATGCCGAGCGAGAGGCCCATCTGTGCCAGAATCTCCTTGATCTCGTTGAGCGACTTGCGGCCGAAGTTCTTGGTCTTCAGCATCTCGGCTTCGGTCTTCTGGATCAGCTCGCCGATGGTGGCGATGTTGGCGTTCTTCAGGCAGTTATAGCTGCGGACGGAGAGCTCCAGTTCCTCGACCGAACGGTTGAGGTTCTCATTGCGCATCGCCGGCCCGTCGATTGCCTCCGCACCCGCCTCCATCTCCTCCTCGAAGTTGATGAAGATGTTCATGTGGTCCTTCAGCAGCTTTGCCGAAAGGCCGAGGGCATCGGCGGGCAGAACCGTGCCGTTGGTCCAGATCTCGAGCGTCAGCTTATCGTAGTCGGTGATCTGGCCGAGACGCGCCGCTTCCACAAGATAGTTGACCTTGCGCACGGGCGAGTGGACGGAGTCAACCGGGATGAAGCCAAGGCCGAGGTCGCCGTCGAAGTTCTTGTCGGCGGAGACATAGCCGCGGCCGCGCTTCAACCGCATCTCCATGTCGATCTTGCCGCCTTCGCTGACGGTGCAGATGTAGATGTCCTTGTCCAGGATCTCCACGTCACCGTCCGCCTCGATCATGCCGGAGGTGACGACGCCGGGAGCGTCCGCGCGCAGGTAGAGGGCCTTGGGGCCTTCACCGGCGAGCTTGAAGGGAATCTGTTTCAGGTTCAGGACGATGTCGGTGGCGTCCTCGACGACTCCGGAGATCGACTGGAACTCATGCAGCACGCCCTCAATCCGGACGGCGGTTACAGCTGCGCCTTCGATCGACGAGAGCAGCGTGCGGCGCAGCGCGTTGCCGATGGTGGTGCCGAAGCCGCGCTCAAACGGCTGCGCGGAAAACTTGCCGTACTTTTCGGTGAGTGTTTCGGTGTCGACGGCGAGACGCTTGGGCTTCTGGAATCCTCTCCAAAGCATGTGTTTCTCCTTTTGTCCGCGGTCATTCGCGATGCATTCTGCGAAGCCCGGATAGTTCGGTTGCCGGTTAGGTTGTTTGTGATGCTTCGTGCAGTTTCGGTACGACAGCCTCTAGCTTCTAGCCCTTAGCTTTTGGCTAAGGCCAAGAGCTAGCGGCTAAAAGCTATTTCGAATACAGTTCCACGATCAGCTGCTCGTTGACGGGCAGATTCACGTCGCCGCGGTTGGGCAGCGCGAGCACCTTGCCCGAGCGGCCTTCGCGGTTGATCTCCAGCCATGCCGGCTGGCGCTGGCCGCTGGCGAAGTTGGCGGACTCCTCCAGCACGTTCAGCTTCTTCGAGCCTTCACGCGCCTCGATCACATCGCCCACCTTGCACTGGAAGGACGGGATGTTGACCTTGCGGCCGTTGACCTGCACGTGGCCGTGGCGGACAAGCTGCCGGGCCTGGCGGCGCGACATAGCGAAGCCAAGCCGATAGCAGACGTTGTCCAGGCGCGTTTCGAGCTGTTGGAGCAGCAGTTCGCCGGTGACGCCGGTCTTGTTCGAGGCCTTCTCGTAGTAGGCGCGGAACTGCGTCTCCAGCGTGAAGTAGATGCGCTTGGCCTTCTGCTTCTCGCGCAGCTGCAAGCCGTAGCCGACCACCTTCTTTACCTTCTTCGACTGGCCGTGCTGGCCGGGAGGGAAGTTGCGCTTCTCAACGGGGCATTTATCGGTGAAGCACTTTGCGCCCTTGAGGAAGAGCTTTGTGCCATCGCGGCGGCAGAGCCGGCAGACGGCGCCTGTGTAACGTGCCATTTCTATTTCTCCTTTACTTCAGGTGACGATCGGTTTACGCGCGGTGCGCTTCGTCCCGATCCTGGTTTTGTCAGCTCGACTTACGGCGAGGTCGTCTTACGAGTTCCCCGCCACAGGTCGGGCAAATTTGCTTCATCTCTACTGTGCAGTTCGCACAGAAGGTGCATTCATTCGTGCAGATGAAGGCCGTGTCTTGCGACGCGAGAGGCGCATTGCACTTCTTGCATGCGGACTTCATCAGAAGGGCCATTACACTCTCCGCCGCTTCGGCGGACGGCAGCCGTTGTGCGGCATCGGCGTCACGTCGCGGATGGAGCGGACTTCGATACCCGCGGTGGCCAGCGCGCGGATGGCCGACTCGCGGCCCGAACCGGGGCCCGACACGCGCACATCGACCGAGCGCAGACCGTGATCGCGCGCGGCGTTGGCGGCATTCTGCGCGGCCTGCTGCGCCGCGAACGGCGTGCCCTTGCGCGAGCCGCGGAAGCCGAGCGAACCCGACGACTTCCAGCTGAGTGTGTTGCCCTGCTGGTCCGTGATGGTGACGATGGTGTTGTTGAAGCTCGCCTGAATGAACACGAGCCCGAACGGAACATTCTTTCGTTCCCGCTTCTTGAACTTCTTGTTTTTGCCGGTCTTGGCGCCGGCTGCCGCAGTCTTGGTAGCCATGGCTTATTTCGTCGCTTTCTTCTTGGCGGCAACCGTGCCCTTGCGCGGGCCTTTACGGGTGCGTGCGTTGGTGTGGGTGCGCTGGCCGCGGACCGGCAGCGAGCGGCGATGGCGCAGACCGCGATAGCTCTGGATCTCGATCAGGCGCTTGATGTTCAGGCTGACGTCCTTGCGCAGGTCGCCTTCGATCTGCCCCTGGGTCTCAATGACGTGGCGGATGCGGTTGAGCGCATCTTCGTCCAGCGTGCCAATCTTCGCGTAGGGGTCGACGTTCGCTTCGGCGAGAATCTTCGCCGAGCGTGAGTTGCCGATCCCGTAGATATACGTGAGTCCGATGCGTACCTGTTTGTGGTTCGGTACGTCGACTCCGGCAATACGTGCCATGGGAATCCTTTTCGGTTGGGTCCGGCAGCGCTTGTGGCCGTCGAACGGGATTGGCTGTTTGCGGCTATGAGCGAGGCACGGATCAAACTTCGCTTCGCTCATTCCGCCGGGTTCATCGCAAGCCTTGATTTCGGCTAACTCGCCCAGCGGGGCCGGTAGTGCTGTTGCTGCTCCGGGGCTGAAGCCCCGATTTGTTGATGCGCCTGAGTGTCAGGGCTGAAGCCCTGACCTATCCCTATCCCTGGCGCTGCTTATGCTTGGCGTTCTCGCAGATCACACGCACCACGCCGCGGCGGTGGATGACCTTGCACTTGTCGCAAATCTTCTTGACTGAGGCACGGACCTTCATTGCAATACTCCCTGAAAACAGCCGCTAGCTTCTAGCCTCTAGCTGTTCGCTAAAGACAATTGGCATCGACCGCAATTGCCACGATTTCCTCTTGTTCAGCAGAGAGCTAGAAGCTAAAAGCTAGTAGCCAAAAGCTGTTGTCTACTTGTAGCGGTAGACGATCCTTCCGCGATTGAGATCGTACGGACTGAGCTCAATCGCAACGCGGTCGCCGGGGAGGATCTTGATGAAGTTCTTGCGCATGCGGCCGGAGATATGCGCCAGTGCCTGGTGCTTATTCTCCAACTCCACTTTGAACAACGCATTGGGCAGGGTCTCGACGACCGTTGCCATTACTTCAATCGCATCTTCCTTCGACAAACGCTCTCCTTCGCACCGGACGGACGCCTCAATTCGCGCCTGCCCGGCAACGCCATGCGCCTGAGCACACAGCATCTCTGAGTATAGCTCGAAACCAGGCCAATCTCCTAGCCCGATTCCGGTAAATGCCCCGCTTTCAGGGCAGGATCATGAGTCTGAGGGCGATTTCTTTACCAACCGGTAAAGTCCTCCCCGGATGGCATTTTTCCAGGCCTCCGGCGGCAGGACCGGAATGTCCGAGGTGTCGATCTCAGAGTCGGGCATCTCCGCGAGTTTCTTGAGATTCGCGAGCATGCGGGATGTCGGAGGCGTACCCGGCTCACGGCGGTAAGTCGTCCATCCCGGTTGGCCCTTTATCTTTCGCTTCATGGCTCTATCGCGTCAGCACCACCGGGCCGTCCTTCGTGATGGCCACGGTGTGCTCGAAGTGGGCGCTGAGGCTGCCGTCGACGGTCACCGTTGTCCAGCCGTCGGGCAGCACCTTCACCTCGGGCTTGCCCGCGTTGATCATCGGCTCGATGGCCAGCACCATGCCCGCCTTCAATCGGGGGCCTTTGCCTCGCGCGCCGAAGTTCGGCACCTGCGGGTCTTCATGCATGGAGCGGCCGATGCCGTGGCCCACAAACTCGCGGACGACGCCGTAGCCCTCAGCCTCGCACATCTCCTGAACCGCCGCGGAGATGTCGCCCAGCCGCCCGCCGGGGAGCGCCTCGCCGATGGCACGTTCGAGAGAGGCCTTGGTGATGTCCAGCAGCTTCTGCGTCGCCGGCGCAGGAGTGCCAACGGCGTAGGTCACTGCGCAATCGGAATAGTAGCCATCGACGATCACGCCGCAATCGATCGAGATGATGTCGCCATCTTTCAAAACCCGCTGCGCCGACGGAATCCCATGCACGACCTCACTGTTGATCGAGGTGCAGAGCACGGCTGGGAAGCCGTGATAGCCCTTGAAGGCGGAGGTGGCGTTGAGGTCGGCCATTTTTGCCGCCGCGGCGTTCTCCAGGTCCATCGTGGATGCGCCAACGACGACCAGCGGCGCGACGGCATCATGCACCTTGCGCAGCGCCTCGCCGGAGCGGCGCATCTTTTCGATTTCGGCGGCGGTTTTGATGAAGACGGGCATGAACGTTTCTAAATCCAGTGAATCGCAGAACCTTGGATGTTATGCGCTCCGCAGCCGATGCAGCGCCGCATCAATCGCGGCGGTCACGGCTTCGACGGACTGGTCGCCATTGACCTCTTCAAAGCGGCCGAGCGAATGGTAATGCTCAACGACCGGCGCGGTCAGTTCCTGAAACGTGCGCATGCGCTCGGCGAAGACCGGCTCAGTATCGTCTGGGCGCTGGACCAGCGGCGAACCATCGTCGTCGCAGACGCCCTCCACCTTCGGCGGGTCAAAGTAGATGTTGTAGATCCGGCCGGACTGCGAGATGCGCCGGCCGGTGATGCGCTGGAGCAGATGCTTGTACTCGACCACGATGGAGATGGCGACAACCGGTGCGGGCAGAGCATGCCCGGCGCATTCCGAGACGAGATGCTCATCCAGCCAGTTGGCCTGCGGCAGGGTACGGGGAAATCCGTCGAGGATATAGCCGCGCGAGGTGTCCGGCTCGCACAGGCGATCGGCGACGAGCTGGTTTACGATCTCGTCCGGAACCAGCAGCCCCTGGTCCATCAGGCGCTTTGCCTCCCGGCTTTCGGGGGTGTGAGCTTCATTCCGCGCCGCGCGCAGAATGTCGCCGGTGGAGATCTGCGGGATGCCGTACTTCGCCATCAGCCGCTTGGCCTGTGTGCCTTTGCCGACGCCGGGCGCTCCGAGCAACAGCACCGGCCCAGGCAGAAAGTCCCCGGCCACCTCAGCGCTCAATGGGTTCGCGCCTACCAGCTCCGCCGCCCGCGGATGCGGCTCTTGGGCGAGAACCCTTCGTAGTGCCGCATGATGAGCTGCGATTCGACCTGCTGCACCGTGTCCATCGCCACGCCGACGACGATCAGCAGGCTGGTACCACCGAAATAGAAGGTTACGCCCAGACCCTGAGTCACCCATGCGGGCATGCGGTCAAACACGCCGCCGATGAGCCATAGATGGTTCAAGTGGATGCCGCTGATCAGGAACTGCGGGATCATTTGCACCACCACCAGATAGACGGCGCCTACCAGCGTGATGCGCGTGAGCACATCGTTGATAAAGTCCGACGTGCGCCGCCCGGGCCGGATGCCGGGAATGAAGCCCCCGTACTTGCGCATATTGTCGGCGATATCGTCCGGACGGAAGACGATGGAGATGTAGAAATACGCAAAGAAGACGATCGCGACCGCGTTCAGCACAACGTACCACGGCTCTCCCGGCATGATGGCATGCAGGATGCGGCCGACACCGAGGAAGTTCGAGTCCTCAAGCTTGGTGCCGCCAACATTCATCTGCGAGAACAGCAGAGGCGCGGAGAGGATGGAGCTGGCAAAAATGATCGGCATGACGCCGCCGGAGTTGACGCGCAGCGGAAGATGCGTGGACTGGCCGCCCATCATCTTGCGGCCCACGATACGCTTGGCGTACTGCACCTGGATGCGCCGCTCGGCGCGCTCGACCCATACGATGAAGGCGACGATCGCGGCCATGGCAACGATCAGGAAGATCATGGCGAAGGGCGTCATCGGGCCCCAGGCCAGATCGCGGGCCTTCTGATAAAGCTCGCCGATGCCGCGCGGCAAGCCGACAACGATGCCGGCGAAGATCAGCAGTGACATGCCGTTGCCGATGCCGCGGTCGGTGATCTGCTCACCCAGCCACATAATGAACGCCGTGCCCGCGGTAAGGGTGATAACGCAGAGCGGAATGAAATAGCCGCGTGGAATATTGGCCATGTTCGCCGACTCGCTCGAGAGGGTCAGCGAGATGGCGAAGGACTGGACGATGCCCAGCAGGACGGTGACATAGCGCGTCCACTGCGTGATCTTGCGCCGGCCCAGTTCACCTTCCTTCTGCAGCTTGGCCAGCGGCTCATAGATGACGGTGAGCAATTGGAAGATGATCGACGCCGTAATGTACGGCATGATGCCGAGGGCGAAGATGGTAAGGTGGCGCAGATTGCCGCCGGTGAACAGGTCCATCAGGCCCAGCGCCGAGCCGGAGTTCGCGTTGAAGAACTGGTCCAGCGCGTTGCTGTTGACTCCAGGGGTAGGAATGAACGCGCCGAGGCGATAGACCGCCAGCAGCCCCAGCGTAAACAGCACACGCTTGCGCAGGTCGGGAATGCGAAAGATGTTGGCGATCTTCTCGAACATCGGAACCTCTTGTCCGGCGCGGGTCTGGCTCACTCACTCGCGCGTTGAAACTCGATCGGGAAACTACAATCCTAGCGGAAACGGTGGACGCACTGCTATACGGCCGCTCCGGCGATGAAGTTCGAAACTAGCCCGCCGCTCCGCCGATCAGGACTGCCTTGCCGCCCGCATTCTCAATCGCCTGCTGCGCGGTCTTGGAGAACTTGTGCGCGTGGATGGTCACGGGGCCGGAGAGCTTGCCGTTGTTCAGCACCTTCACCAGGCCGTCCTTCTTGCGCAGCAGGCCGTGCTGCGTAAGGGCTTCGAGCGTCAACTCCGTGCCCGGCGCCTTGGCCAGTACCTCGCTGATGCGGTCCAGGCTGATGACCGTGTACTCGGTGCGGAAGATGTTGTTGAAACCGCGCTTCGGCAGACGGCGGTGCAGCGGCATCTGGCCGCCTTCGAAGCCGCGCATCAGACGCGACCCGGAGCGGGAACCCTGTCCCTTGTGGCCGCGGGTCGAGGTCTTGCCCATGCCTGAGCCCATACCTCGGCCCACGCGCTTCTTGTTTTCATTGGCCTTCTTCGGCGGCCTCAGGTTCGATAGATTGCGGATTGCCATTTCATTCCTCGCTAACGCCGGTTTGAGGCCGACTCGCATTGATAAAGCTATAAATCTTTCTGCTGCCCGTTCAGCTCTCGGAGCTTGTCCTCTATCGCATCCAGTTTGTGGTCAATCCTATCGAGCCGCCCGTCCAGAAACTGCTTCCACCACGAACCAAGCGCGATCAGCAAAAGCCCCATGAAGAGAGCGATCATGGCCTAGTCGACCACACGCACCAGATGCGGCACCTTGGCCACCATGCCGCGGATGGAGGGTGAGTCCTCGCGCTCCACGATCTGGTTCAGCCGCGTGAAGCCCAGCCCTTTGACCACCAGCTTGTGCTTCACCGGCGTCGCGATCTTCGAGCGGTAATACTGTATTTTGATCTTCTTTGCCGCTGCCATTGTCCTTCTCCAGACTTCCTTGCAGTTCCCTAGTCCCCAGTCCCCAGCAACTAGTCCCGCTTTCTAAAGTTCTTCCACCGTCTTACCGCGCAGGTTCGCAACATCGGCCTTGTTGCGCAACTGGCCCAGCGCGTCAAACGTCGCCTTGATCACATTGTGCGGATTCGCCGAACCGAGCGACTTGGTCAGCACGTTCTGCACGCCAGCGGAGGTCATCACCGCGCGCACCGTCTTGCCCGCAATCACGCCGGTTCCTTCGGGCGCCGGCTTCAGCAGCACCGAGCCTGCGCCGAAGCGGCCCAGCACCTGGTGCGGGATGGTCGTCTGCGTCAGGTTCACCTTCAGCAGGTTCTTCTTCGCCGCCTCGATGCCCTTGCGAATGGCCTGCGGGACCTCCTTCGCCTTGCCGGAGCCGTATCCCACCACGCCCTCGCCGGGATCGCCGACGACTACCAGCGCCGCGAACGACATGTTCTTGCCGCCCTTGACGACCTTTGTCACGCGGTTGATCGCGACCACCTCATCCTTGAGGTTCATCCGCCCGCCGTCGACCTTCCTTCTTGTCTGCGCCATCCTCTTTATCCATTCCGCGCGCCAGAGCGCGCCAAACCAAACCTGTCGAACCTAGAACTCGAGACCTGCCTCGCGTGCCGCCTCAGCCAGCGCCTTCACGCGGCCGTGATACAGATAGCCACCGCGGTCAAACACTACCCTCTTGATGCCCTTCTCCTGCGCGCGCTCCGCGATCAGCTTGCCGACCGTCTTCGCAGCCGCGACGTTGCCGCCGTAGGCCTTCGATTCACCCTTCTTCGTTTTCGTTGAAGCGGAGGCAAGCGTGGCGCCAGTCTGATCGTCGATCAGTTGCGTGTAGATGTGGTTCAGCGAGCGGTACACATTCAGACGCGGCCGCTCGGCCGTGCCCGACATCTTCTCCCGGATGCGCGCATGCACGCGCTTGCGGATCACATTGCGTTCGCGGGGCTTCAGCATTTCGTCTCTTCCTTCCTAATGGCGTCACCGGCTTCCGGCGACGTTCGGGTTTGTACTTCGTTCAGATCCTTCGTCGCTTGCGCTCTCAGGGATGAAGCGCGTCCGGCTCAGACGCCGGACAATCGCGATCACTTGGCGCCCGTCTTGCCGACCTTCTTCTTCAGCTTCTCGTCGGAGTAGCGCACGCCTTTGTTCTTGTATGGATCGGGCTTGCGCAGCGATCGCATATCCGCCGCAACCTGGCCGACCTTCTGCCGGTCGATGCCGGATACCGTGAGGTGGGTCTGCTTGGGATCGATCGCCACCTCGATGCCGCTCGGCAGCGGAAACTCGATGGGGTGCGAGTAGCCCAGCGTGAACACCACCGTGCCTTTGCCCTTCATCTCCACACGATAGCCAATGCCGACGATGTCCAGTTCTTTCTGCCAGCCCTTGGTGACGCCATTGACCGCATTGGCAACCAGAGCGCGCGCCAGTCCATGAAACGCAGCCTGATTGTCGTTCTGGCGCTCGGCTACCAGCGTTCCGTCCTTCTGCGCCAGCGTGATGCCGCCCGGCAGCAACGCATTTACCTTGCCCTTGGGCCCTTCGACAAGGACGCTCTTGCCGCCGTCCTGCACGGTGAACTTCACGCCCTGCGGCAACGGAATCGGCTTGTTTCCAATACGCGACATTTCAAAATCCTTTTGCGGCTTGCGAGTCGCGGAGAGAGCACGTCCATCTCGCCCACTTCCGTTCCACTGCAGCCTATCAAGGCTCTAGCTCTTAGCTTCTAGCCTTTACCTTCTTCAAATCTCATTCCAACTAACCCACTACCCGCCCTGCGCATTTAGCTAAAAGCTCGAGGCTAGGAGCTAGCAGCTAACTACCAGACCTCGCAGAGCACCTCGCCGCCTACACCTTCGCGGCGCGCCTGCCGGCCCGTCATTACGCCCTTCGGCGTAGTCATGATGGAAATACCCAACCCGCCCTGCACGCGGCGGATCTCATCGCGGCCCAGGTACACGCGGCAGCCCGGGCGCGACACGCGCTGCAGGTCGCGAATGGCGGCCTCGTTGTTCGGGCCGTACTTCAGGTACACGCGCAGCACCTTCATGCCGTTCTCTTCCGCCGGCTTGAAGTTCGCGATGTAGCCCTCTTCCTTCAGGATGCGGGCGATCTCCGCCTTCAGCTTCGAGGCAGGAACATCGAGCTTCTGGTGCCGCGAGCGGATGGAGTTGCGGATGCGTGTGAGGAAATCTGCTACTGGATCGGTAAGGTTCATTCCTTCTCCTTCATCCCCCGTTCGCTCGCACGCAAGACGCGCGAGAACCAGCGGGAATGCACTGCTGAACTTGGTTTGGATTCTTACTGGGCCTGCGGATCGAAACTTCCGCCTGGCTGCAGGGAACCTTCTGTTGCGCCTTCCAGACTTCAGCACCCTGGCCGGGTGAGGTCTCTGGGAGGGTGAAACGATTGCGACGCCGGTATCAGTATAGCCGCCGCAACCGCGTGTTTACCAGCTCGATTTGACGACGCCAGGAATCTCGCCCTTGAGGGCCAGTGACCGGAAGCACAGCCTGCAGACGCCGAACTTGCGCAGAAACGCGCGCGGACGGCCGCAGAGCTGGCAGCGGTTGTGCTGGCGGGACTTGAACTTCGGTTTGCGTGCGTCCTTGACGCGTTTTGCTGTCGTTGCCATAGCTTCTTCTCTTCTTCCTTCTGAACTTTATGCCCCTTGGCGGAACGGCATCCCGAACGCTTTCAGCAGGGTGCGCGCGCCATTGTCGTCCTGGGCCGTGGTCACGATGGTGACGTTCATGCCCTTCATCTTGTCCACCTTCGCGTAGTCGATCTCCGCGAAAATCAGCTGGTCGCGCAGGCCGAGCGTGTAGTTGCCGCGACCGTCAAAGCTCTTCGACGAAACGCCGCGAAAATCGCGCACGCGCGGCAGCGCAATCGTGATCAGCCGGTCCAGGAACTCGTACATCTTGTCGCCGCGCAGGGTCACCATCGCGCCGATCGGCATGTTCTCGCGCACTTTGAAGGCCGCGATCGACTTCTTCGCCTTCGTCACCACCGGCTTCTGCCCGGTGATCGCGCCGAGGTCCGCCACCAGCGGATCCATGATCTTGACGTTCTGCGTGGCCTCGCCCAGACCCATGTTGATGACGATCTTCTCGAGCTTCGGAATCGCCATCGCGTTCTCGATGCCAAGCTCCTTGGCGATCGCCGGGCGAATCTCGTTCACATACTTCTCTTTGAACCGTGTTGCCATTTCTCTCTTCTCTTTCTCCACGGTTCCGGAGTGGGCTTACTCACTTTGTTGCCCGTATACCGTTTCGTGGGGTGAACCGCATTTCAATACTGACAACTGAGAACTAACAACTGACAACCCCGCGAAGCCCTATTTCTTCTCGGGTATCAGATTCCCGCTCGACTTCGAGTAACGGAACAGCCGCTCGCCTTCGATCCGCCTGCCGACGCGCGTCTTGTTGCCCTCGTCATCCACCACCATCACGTTCGAGATGTGGATTGGAGACTCTTTTTCCGCGATGCCGCCCTGGATGTTCTTCTGCGGATTGGGACGTACATGCTTCTTGATGATGCCTACGTGCTCCACCAGCACGCGATTCGCGTCCGCCATGACGCGCAGCACGCGACCGCGCTTGCCTTTGTCTTTGCCCGCAATCACCTCAACGGTGTCATTGCGCTTGACCTTGATCCCTGCCATCTTCTCTTTCCTTCCTCGGCCATCTGCCGGAGCCGGACTCCGCTCTATCAAGTAGCAACTGCCTTTAGATCACTTCCGGCGCCAGCGAGACGATCTTCAGGAACTTCTTCTCGCGCAGTTCACGTGCCACCGGACCGAAGACGCGTGTGCCGACCGGCTCCATCGCATCGTTGATCACGACCGCCGCGTTCTCGTCAAAGCGGATGTAAGTGCCGTCGCGCCGCCGCGACTCCTTGCGCGTGCGCACGATGACAGCCTTCACCACCTTGCCCTTCTTCACCGTTCCGTCGGGCGAGGCCTCTTTTACCGCCGCCGTCACCACATCGCCCAGCCCGGCCGTCTTGCCCAGTCCGCCGCCCAGCGGCAGGATCACCTGCAGCTTGCGCGCGCCGGAGTTGTCGGCCACCGCGAGCATTGTCCTCATCTGTACCATCTCTCGTTCTCCTGCCCGGGGCTCTCACCCCAAAACCTGCTCAAAACCTTCGCGCGCTGACCATCTCACGCGTACCTGCCGAAGCGAACTACGCCTCGACCGGCTCCTTCTCGTCCAGCTGTGCCAGCGACGACCGCCGCACAATCTCCTCCAGCGACCACCGCTTCAGCTTGGACAGCGGACGCGACTCGCGGATGCGCACCACATCGCCCACGCGCGCCGAGTTCGACTCGTCATGCGCATAGAACTTGCGGTTGGTCTTCATCACACGCTTATACTTCGGGTGCGCCTTGCGCATCTCGATCTCGACCACGATCGTCTTCTGCATCTTGGTCGATACCACCACGCCGACTTTCTCATTGCGGCGCGATGCGGGAGTTTCATTCGCAGCGGTTGCGTTATTCGTTGTCTCTGCCATCGGTTAGTCCTTCTTGGTCGCTTTCTTGGTCGCGGCTTTCTTCGCGGGAGCCTTCTTCGCTGCGGTCTTCGCGGCCGCTTTCTTCGCCGGCTTTGCTTCGGATGCCGCAACGGCTGCCGCCTTCTCCGGCTTTGCCTCGCGTTCAATGTGCAGCTCGCGCTCGCGCTCGACTGTCTTGATGCGTGCAATGTCCAGCTTCAGGCCGCGCAGCTTCTTCACGCCCTCCGGATTGCCCAGCTTCATGCGGAAACGCAGCCGGAACAGCTCCTCGGCAGATTTAATCTGCTGGGCCTTCAGTTCGTCATCGCTCAGGTTGCGAATCTTTTCTATTTCCATCGGTGAACTCTCTTGAGTCAAAATTCCAAAACATAAATCTAAAAACTCTCTGGTTGCGCGGCCCTATTTCGCCGCCGCCACTACCTTCACGTCATGACGCATCACGAAGCCGGTCTTCAGCGGCAGCTTGTGCGACGCCAGGCGCATGGCCTCTTTCGCGAGATCGGGAGATACGCCCTCCATCTCGAAAAGAATCTTGCCCGGCCGCACCACGGCAACCCAGTGGTCCGGCGCGCCCTTGCCTTTGCCCATACGGGTCTCGGCCGGCTTCTTGGTGATCGGCTTGTCCGGGAACAGACGCAGCCACACCTTGCCGCCGCGCTTGATAAACCGCGTCATCGCGATACGGCTGGCCTCAATCTGGCGGTCGGTGATGTAACCGCACTCCTCTACCTTCAGCCCGTAGTCGCCGAACGACAGGTCCGAACCGCGCCACGCCTTGCCCTTCATGCGGCCGCGCTGCTGCTTGCGATACTTCACCTTCTTTGGCATCAACATACCGAAACTCCAACTGACAACTGAGAACTAACAACTGACAACTCGTATTTAGAACGCCCCGGTCGTGCTCACCTGGTCGCGCCGCTTCTTCTGCTCGTAAATGTCGCCGCGGTAGACCCACACCTTGACGCCGATCTTGCCGTAGGTGGTGTTCGCCTCGGCGAAGCCGTAGTCGATGTCCGCGCGCAGCGTGTGCAGCGGCAGCCGGCCCTGCAGATACCACTCCGACCGCGCAATCTCATTGCCGTTCAGCCGGCCCGAGACGCGCACCTTGATGCCCTTACAGCCGAAACGCAGCGCGGAATCCACGCTCTTGCGCATCGCGCGGCGGAAGCTCACGCGCTTCTCGAGCTGGAGCGCGATGTTCTCCGCGGCCAGCTGGGCGTCGAGCTCCGGCTTGTTCACCTCGAGGATGTCGATGAACACCTCGCGCGAGCTGCGCTTCTGGATGTCCGCCTTCAGCTTGTCGATCTCCGCGCCCTTGCGCCCGATGATGATGCCCGGACGCGCCGTGCGGATGATCAGCCGCAGCTTGTTGCCCGGCCGCTCAACCTCTACCGATGAGACACCAGCAGCTTTGAGCTTCTCGCGCAGTTCGGCCTTCAGCTTCACGTCCTCGACCAGCAGCTTGTCGTAGCCGCGCTCCACGAACCAGCGCGACTTCCACGGCTTGTTCACTCCGAGGCGGAACCCATACGGATGGACTTTTTGTCCCATAAGCTTCCCTTCCTACTTCGCAGCCTTCTTGGCTGCAGATTTCTTGGCTGGCGACTTCTTTGCCGCTGCCTTCTTCGCTGGTGCCTTTTTCGCAGCAGACTTCTTCGCCGCGCCCTTCGCCGGCTTCGCATCGGCCGCGTGTTCCTCGGCACGAACGGCCGTCGTCACGTTCACGCCCGGCTTCTTCTCAGCCACGGTTACGATGATGTGCGCGAGCCGGCGCTGATAGCGGAACGCGCGGCCCATCGGCGCCGGACGGATGCGCTTCATGCGCGGCGCGTCGTTCGCGACAGCGGTGCGCACGTACAGGTTGTCGATGTCGACATCCAGGCCCTGCTCCTGCGCCAGATAATTCGCATTCTGGATCGCCGAGCGCAGCACCTTCTCAATCACCGGCGCCATGCGCTTGGTGGAGAAGTGCACCGTGTTCAGCGCCTGCTCCACGCGCTTGCCCTTGATCATGTCCAGCACCAGCTTCGCCTTCTGCGGACTGGTGCGCTGGAACCGGGCCTCCGCGCGAAACTCCCTCTGGTTGTCAACTGCCGTCTTCGCCATAACTCTTTCCTTCAAACCTCAAAACTTCTATTTAGGCTTCGCCGCGGTCTCGGTCGCCGCCTTGGCCGAGTGGCCCTTGAACTGCCGCGTCGCCGCGAACTCGCCCAGCTTGTGGCCCACCATGTTCTCCGTCACATACACCGGAATGAACTTGCGGCCGTTGTGCACGGCAATCGTGTGTCCGACCATGTCGGGGAAGATCGTCGAGCGGCGCGACCAGGTGCGCACCACCTTCTTGTCGTTCGCCTGGTTCAACACCCTGATCTTGACCTCAAGATGACCGTCGATGAACGGGCCCTTCTTTGCGGATCGCGCCATAAATTACTCCCAAACCTTTGCTTGAAAATCCTTACTTGCTCCTGCGGCTCACGATGAACACATCGGTCCGCTTGTTGTTGCGTGTCTTGTAGCCGCGTGTCGGCTGGCCCCATGGTGTTACCGGATGCCGACCGCCGGAGGTCTTGCCTTCGCCGCCGCCGTGCGGATGGTCGACCGGATTCATCGACACGCCGCGGTTGGTCGGGCGGATGCCCTTCCAGCGGTTGCGCCCGGCCTTGCCCACAGACTGGTTCTCGTGGTCCGTGTTGCCCACCTGGCCCACCGTCGCCATGCACTCGACCAGCACGCGACGCGTCTCGCCCGAAGGCAGCTTCAGCAGCGCATACTCGCCTTCCTTCGCGACCAGCTGGACGGCAGCACCGGCGGAGCGGGCCATCTGCGCGCCCTTGCCCGGCCGCAGCTCGATGTTGTGCACCGTCGTGCCGGCAGGAATGTTCTTGAGCGGCAGCGCGTTGCCCACGAGGATGTCCGCCTCCGGCCCACTCATCACCTGCTGACCGACCTTCAGGCCCACCGGTTGGATGATGTAGCGCTTCTCGCCGTCCTTGTAGTGGATCAGCGCGATGCGCGAGCTGCGGTTCGGATCGTACTCGATGGTCGCGACGGTGCCGGGAATGCCGTACTTGTCGCGCTTGAAGTCGACAAGGCGCAACTTCTGCTTGTGGCCGCCGCCGTGGTGGCGAATCGTCAGCCTGCCGGTCGAGTTGCGGCCGCCGGTGCGCTGCTTTACTTGCAGCAGCGGCTTGTGCGGCTGGTCCGTCGTAAGGTCGTCGTTCACCAGCTTGGTATGCAGGCGAAGACTCGGGGTTATCGGTCGAAATGTTTTAATCGGCATCTCTGTTTCTCACTCACTGCTGCTTACTGCCCTGATGCTTCACTGTTGCAATCTTGGCTTTGCTAGCCCCTGGTCCCTGGTAACTAGCCCCTAGATGCTGTCCAGATACTCCGGCATCTTCTGGCCGTCCTTCAACTTCACGTACGCTTTCTTCCAGTCCGGGCGATAGCCGGAGAACTTGCCGCGCCGGCGCTCCTTGCCGGTGACCGTGGCGGTGCGCACATCCACTACTTTCACCTTGAACAGCGACTCGACCGCCTGCTTCACCTCAGTCTTGGTCGCGCTCGACGCCACCTCGAACACAAGCGTGTTCTGCGTCTCCTTCACGCCCATCCCCTTTTCCGTGATCAGGGGGCGGCGGATCGTTGTATAGAGGGTTGGCATTATGCAACCTCCTTCTCAGCCTTCGCGGCCTTCTTGCGCTTGGGCTTGGCTTCTGAAGCCGTCGCAGAATTTCTCTTCGAGACCGTCTTCTTCAGCGTCTCCTGCAGCGCCTCAATCGCATCCTTCGAGAAGACCGCATGCTCGTAGCGCAACAGGTCGTACGGATGCACTTCCGAGCTCAGCACCAGCTCCACGCCATCCAGATTGCGCGAGCCGAGGTAAAGCTTCTCGTCCAGCTTCTTGCTGGTCTCGACCAGCAGCGTCGTCTTGCCCGCTTCGAGCTTGTCCAGCGCCTGGCGATACAGCTTCGTCTTGGGCTGGTCCACCACAAACGACTCGACCACGGTAAACTTGCCGTCCGCAATCTTTGCCGCAATCGCCGAGCGCAGCGCGCCCATCAGCTTCTTCCGCGGAAACTGGTAGTCGTAGCTGCGCGGCTTCGGGCCATGCACCGTACCGCCGCCACGCCACAGCGGTGTACGGATCGACGCGATACGGGCCCGGCCCGTGCCCTTCTGCTTCCACAGCTTGCGTCCCGCGCCCGAAACGAGGCCGCGCGTCTTGGTGGACGCCGTGCCCTGCCGCAGCGCGGCGCGGTAGTGTTTCACCGCCTCCCACAGCAGGCCGTCGTTGATCTCGCTCGGGAACACCTCATCGAGCAGTTCCAGCTCGCCGACCTTTTTCCCGCCGAGATTGACTACATTTACCTTCGCCATCGTCCTTCTCTCTTCTCGCCCGCCATCGATGCGGCAGGCCCTTCGTTTGTTTGGCTGTGTTCGTCGGTCTGTTCCCCGCACAGCGTCCTGCAACTACTTACTTCTTCGCAGCCTTCTTCGAAGCCTTCAGCGGATCGAGCGTGGTCGCGCCCGCAAACCCGCGACGCTCACGCGGCGGAGCCTTCGCCTTCGAGATCAGCACATAACCGTCCCGCGGGCCGGGCACCGCGCCCTCGACCATCAGCAGGTTGTCCTCAAGGTCAATCCCGCGGATGCGCAGGTTGCGCACCGTCACCTGCTCATTGCCCATATGGCCCGGCATGCGCTGCCCGGGAAACACACGCGACGGAAACGAAGAGGCGCCGATCGAACCCTGCACCTGGAACATGTGGCCGTGCGCCTTGGGGCCGCCGCCAAAGTGATGCCGCCGAACGACGCCGGCGAATCCGCGGCCCTTGGACGTGCCAATCACGTCCACAAACTTTTCGTCGTTGAAGATGTCCACCAGCACGCGGTCGCCGGCCTTGATGCCGTTCGCTTCGCCGTCCTTGGCGGGCTCAACCGCGACCTCCTTCATCACCTTCACCGGCGGCACATTCGACTTCGCAAAGTGCCCGGTCATCGCCTTGGTCACCTTGGAGGCCTTGATGAAGTCCACATAGCCGATCTGCGCGGCGTCATAGCCGTCCCTGGCCTGCGTCTTCAGTTGCGTAATCACACATGGGCCGGCCTTCAGCACCGTTACCGGGTGCACGTCGCCCTTCTCGTCGAAGAGCTGCGTCATGCCGACCTTCCTGCCCAGAATTCCTGTTACTGCCATCGCTAGTCTTCCTCTCCGCATCATGCCTAAAAGTCAAGGCACTGCCGGTGTTACAAATCCTGACTACAGATCCTTCGCTTCGGCTCAGGATGATTGCGTCCGGCTCAGACGCCGGACAAGCGCAATCACTTCTGCACCGTCTTGATCTCTACGTCCACGCCCGCCGGCAGGTCGAGCTTCATCAGCGCGTCCACCGTCTGCTGCGTCGGCTCCAGGATGTCGATCAGCCGCTTGTGCGTGCGGATCTCGAACGACTCCCGCGACTTCTTGTCCACGTGCGGCGAACGCAGCACGCAATACTTGTTCTTCATCGTAGGCAGCGGAATCGGCCCCGCAACCTGCGCGCCCGTGCGCTTCGCCGTCTCCACAATCTCGCCGGTGGAGGTGTCCAGCACGCGGTAGTCGTACGCCTTCAAACGGATGCGAATTCTCTGTCCAGCCATCGTGTCTCTCGTTTCTTCCTACGCAAAGATCGGGTTGTGGTGGCCGCTTGTGACTCGCGCCGCAAGCGGCCCCAATTTAGTTGTTCTTCCTGAAGCAGATCCTTCGTCGCGCTTTGCGCTCCTCAGGATGACGGCGCGCGGCTCGGACGCCGCGCAAACGCCGTCACTTGATGATCTCGGAGATGGTTCCCGCTCCTACGGTCCTGCCGCCCTCGCGGATAGCGAAGCGCAGACCCTTCTCCATGGCCACCGGCGTCTGCAGCTCAACCTCGAGCTGCACGTTGTCGCCCGGCATCACCATCTCCGTGCCGGCAGGCAGTTTCGCCGAACCGGTCACGTCGGTCGTGCGGAAGTAGAACTGCGGCCTGTAGCCGTTGAAGAACGGCGTGTGACGTCCGCCTTCTTCCTTCGACAGCACGTACACCTCGCCCTTGAAGTGCGTGTGCGGCGTAATCGAACCGGGCTTCGCCAGCACCATGCCGCGCTCCACATCTTCCTTCGCGATGCCGCGCAGCAAGAGGCCAGCGTTGTCGCCCGCCAGACCCTCGTCCAGCTGCTTCTTGAACATCTCGACGCCGGTGCAGACCGTCTTGCGCGTCTCGCGGAAGCCGACGATCTCGCACTCCTCGCCTACCTTCACCTTGCCGCGCTCGATGCGGCCCGTCACCACAGTGCCGCGTCCCGAGATCGAGAAAATATCTTCAATCGGCATCAGGAACGGCTGGTCGATCGCGCGCTCCGGCTGCGGCACGTACTTGTCCACCGCCTCCATCAGCTCGTCGATCTTGGCCTCCCACTGCGCCTCGCCGTTCAGCGCGCCCAGCGCAGAGCCGCGGATGATCGGCGTATCGTCGCCCGGATAGTCGTACTTCGACAAGAGCTCCCGGACTTCCATCTCCACCAGCTCGATCAGCTCAGGATCCTCAACCGCGTCGCACTTGTTCAGGAACACCACGATGTACGGCACGCCCACCTGGCGGGCGAGCAGAACGTGCTCCTTGGTCTGCGGCATCGGGCCGTCAGTGGCCGCGACCACGAGGATCGCGCCGTCCATCTGCGCCGCGCCCGTGATCATGTTCTTGATGTAGTCGGCGTGGCCCGGGCAGTCGACGTGCGCATAATGCCGGTTCGCCGTCTCATACTCCACGTGCGCCGTCGCGATCGTGATGCCGCGCTCGCGCTCTTCCGGCGCGTTGTCGATCGTGTCGAAGCTGCGGAAGGTGTTCTTCGGGTTGTGCTTCGACAACACCTTCGTGATCGCCGCCGTCAACGTCGTCTTGCCGTGATCGATGTGCCCGATCGTCCCAATGTTCACATGCGGCTTCGACCGGTCAAACTTCTCCTTCGCCATGTTCCTTCTCCTTCGGTTCCTTTGGGCCTGCCTTAGCCCTGAATCTGTTTTCGTTCTGCGCGCGCCAGGTGAGCATCATCTCCCACTCACCGGCTCCAGCGCGCATCCTGCGTGCGCAAACCTATTTCTTGTCGTCCTTGCCCTGCACCTTGGCGATGATCTCTTCCGACACCGACCGCGGCGCCTCTTCATACTGCTTGAACTGCATCGAATAATTCGCTCGCCCCTGGGTCGCGCCGCGCATGTGCGTCGCGTAGCCGAACATCGTCGAAAGCGGCACCGTGGCGCGGATGGCCTGCGTGTTGCCCACCATCTCCATGCCCTCAATGCGTCCGCGACGCGAGTTCAGGTCGCCGATGATCGTGCCCATGTAGTCCTCCGGCACCGTCACCTCGACTGCCATCACCGGCTCCAGCAGCACCGGCTTCGCCTTGCGCGCGGCCTCCTTGAAGGCCATTGACCCGGCGATCTTGAACGCCATTTCGTTCGAGTCGACCTCGTGGTAGCTGCCGTCGTACAGCGACACCTTCACGTCGACCATCTCGTAGCCCGCCAGAACGCCGCCCTGCATGGCCTCCTGGATACCCTGGTCGATCGGCTTGATGTATTCCTTCGGAATAGACCCGCCTTTGATATCGTTCGAGAACTCGTAGCCCTTGCCCGGCTCGTTCGGCGAGATGCGGATCTTCGCATGGCCGTAATTGCCCGAGCCGCCCGTCTGCCGGATGTACTTGCCCTCAGCTTCCGCATTGCCGCGGATGGTCTCGCGGTAGTTCACCTGCGGCTTGCCGACGTTGGCCTCGACCTTGTACTCGCGCATCATGCGGTCGACGATGATCTCCAGATGCAGCTCGCCCATGCCGGCGATGATCGTCTGGCCCGAGTCCTGGTCCGTGCGCACGTTGAAGGTGGGATCTTCCTGCGCCAGCTTGGCCAGCGCGATGCCCATCTTCTCCTGGTCGGCCTTGGTCTTTGGCTCGACCGCAACCTCAATCACCGGCTTGGGGAAGTCGATCGACTCCAGCACCACCGGATGCCGCTCGTTGCAGATGGTGTCGCCGGTGATCAGGTTCTTCAGGCCCACCGCCGCGCAGATGTCGCCGGCGAGAATCTCCGTGATCTCTTCGCGCTTGTTGGCGTGCATCTTCAGCAGACGCCCAATACGTTCCGTCTTGCGCGTGCGCGGATTCAGGACTGAGTCGCCCGTCTTCAACTGGCCCGAATACACGCGGATAAAGATCAGCTGCCCAACGAATGGGTCGGTCATGATCTTGAAGCCAAGCGCCGCGAACGGCTCGGAGTCGTCCGCCTTGCGGACCACTTCCTTCTCCATGTTCTCCGGGTCATGCCCGACCACAGGAGGAATGTCCAGCGGGCTCGGCAGATAGTCCACCACCGCATCGAGCAGCGTCTGCACGCCCTTGTTCTTGAACGCCGACCCGCAGAGCACCGGGAAGATGTTCATCGCGATGGTCGCCTTGCGGATGCCCGCCTTCAACTGCTCCACCGTCGGGTCCTGGCCCTCGAGATACATATGCATGATCTCGTCGTCGGAGTCAGCGACCGCTTCAATCAGATCATGGCGGCCCTTCTCGGCAAGCTCTTTAAGATCCGCGGGAATCTCTTCGACCGTGTACTCGGCGCCCATGGTCTCGTCGTGCCAGTAGATGGCCTTCATCGTGACGAGATCCACCACGCCCGCAACCTTCGCCTCCGCGCCAATCTGGATGTTGATCGGAATCGCGCGCGCGCCCAGGCGATCGACGATCGTCGAAGTCGCATACACAGCATCCGCGCCGGCCCGGTCCATCTTGTTGATGAAGCAGATGCGCGGCACCTTGTACTTGTCCGCCTGCCGCCATACCGTCTCCGACTGCGGCTGCACGCCCGCAACCGCATCAAAGCAGGCCACCGCACCGTCCAGCACGCGCAGCGAGCGCTCCACCTCGGCCGTAAAGTCCACGTGG
>DATNAU010000019.1:0-2095 GCA_035572415.1 Acidobacteriaceae bacterium | reverse complement strand
TCCGGCATCTTCCGGCCAGAACTCGATGATTGCCTCGCGCATGGAGAAGCGCCGCCAAATGCCCAGGTCAATCTCCACGTCGTTGAAGTTTGTGGTCAGCTTTCCGTTCACTTCCATTGCCACGAACTTGATGAGTTCTTCGGTCAGGTCCATCAGGTCGTGGTAGTTGGAGTAGGCCTGGTAGAACTCCAGCATGGTGAACTCGGGGTTGTGCTGCGTCGATATGCCTTCATTGCGGAAGTTGCGGTTGATCTCGTACACGCGGTCGATGCCGCCGACGACCAGTCGCTTGAGGTAAAGCTCCGGCGCGATGCGCAGGAACAGGTCGAGGTCGAGCGCGTTGTGGTGCGTGGTGAAGGGCTTGGCCGCCGCTCCTCCCGCGACGGGCTGCATCATCGGCGTCTCGACTTCGATGTAGCCGCGCTGGTCGAAGTATTGCCGGATGGCGGCGAGGACCTTGGCACGCTTTACGAAGACGTCGCGTACGTTGATCTCCGCAGCCGAGCCCTCGTTGAGCGGCGTGTTCATAAAGAGATCGACATAGCGCTGCCGGTAACGCAGTTCCACGTCGGACAGGCCGTGGTACTTCTCGGGCAGCGCGAGCATGGCCTTGGCGAGGAACGTTATGGTTTCAACATGCACGGTGAGCTCGCCGGTGCGCGTGCGGAAGAGATAGCCGGTGACTCCGATGTGGTCGCCGATGTCGAGCAGCTTGTAGAGCTCGAATCCCTGGTCGCCGACGGCGTCCTTGCGGACGTAGATTTGCAGCCGGGTGCCACTCTGCTGGAGTTGCGCGAATCCCGCCTTGCCCTGGGCGCGGATGGCCATGAGGCGTCCCGCGACGGCCACGTTCGTGCGCGAGGATTCCAGGTCTTCGGCGGTGGCGTTGTCGTAGCGGCTGCGAATGGCCGCCAGCGTATGCGTGGCCGCAAACGAGTTGGGGTACGCGCGCTGGCCCAGCGCCTCAATCTGCTTCAGCTTATCCTTGCGCAGCGCGAACAGGTTGCGCTCAAACTCTGACTCGAACACGGGGCTTCCTTCACGAATGGACTGAAAGCCCAGTATAGCGGTTCATCACTCGCGGCTCCGTAGTGTATAAATGCGGGGAAGATGCCTGACCGCGAGCCAAAACCGAAGCAGGAGAAGCCCTCCGACAACCGCAGCGAATCGATGAAGCTGCTCATCAAGGCCGAGCGGCTTACCCAGATCGCCTTCGTGCTGCCCGCCGCCGTGCTCATCGGATGGGGCATTGGCGCGCTGCTCGACAAATGGCTGCACACGGGCTGGATCTATATCGTCGGGCTGGTGCTCGGTGCGGTTGCGGGAATGGTGGAAGCCGTACGGCAGGCTCTGAGAGAGGACTAGGAAGGTGGTTCTTGGTGTCATTGGAGTTGGGTCGATTGCTTCGGCGATGGTGTCTGGCCTGTGCCGGAGCGGCGAGCCTCGGGATGTAGTGCTTTCACCTCGCAACCCGAAACGGGCTGCGGCTCTGGCGGCCGCCTATCCCGGCGTTCGCGTCGCGGAGAGCAATGAGGCGGTGGCCCGGGAATCGTCCCTTGTGCTGCTCTGCCTGAGGCCCGCCGACGCCGGCCTTCTGCGCGGACTTCCATTCCGAAGCGATGCGTCGGTGATCAGTGTGATGGCCGGCATTTCTGTCAGGGAACTGGGAGAAATTGTCGGGCCGGTGGGGAGCATTGCGCGCGCCATTCCGCTGCCGTCGGTTGCCGTGGGGCGCGGCGTCACGCCCGTTTACCCATTCATTGAACCTGCACGTTCCTTGTTCGCGCAGCTTGGAACGGCGGTCGATGTTGCCGATGAATCGTCGTTCAATCTCTTTTCAGCGTCCAGTGCAACGGTCGCGGCGCATTTCGCGTATCTCGCCCGCATCAGCGACTGGCTTGCAGCGCGCGGAATCGCTCCGCTCGCGGCTCGGCAATATGTTGCGGCAATGTTCGGCGAACTCGCAGACTCGCTGCAAGGGCCCGATCCAGATTTCCGGCAGCTAGCGAAAGAACACGCCACCCCCGGCGGCATCAACGAGCAGTTCGCCCAGATCATGACGGAGCAGGGCGTGTGGGAAGCCGTCGATGGAGGC
>DATNAU010000018.1:0-3432 GCA_035572415.1 Acidobacteriaceae bacterium | reverse complement strand
AAAAACCATCGGCCTGAAGCTGCAGATCGAGAACCCGCGCCGGCAGTTCGTTCCGGGAATGACGGCCAACGTGCTCATCTCTCCCGGCCAGCTCGCGAGCAAATCTAATGGCGAGCGGGCGCAGAAATGATTCGCGACTCTTCCAATCCGGCAAATGGATCCCAGACTGGGAGGTCTATTGCGATTGAAGTGGACAACATCGTTAAGACCTTCGGCAAATTCACAGCCGTGGATAACATCTCCTTCAAGGTGAAAGAGCAGGAAGTGTTCGGATTGCTTGGCCCCAACGGCGCGGGCAAGAGCACGCTCATTCGCATGATGACCACGCTGCTGCCCATTACCGCGGGACGCGCCATCATCGCCGGTCACGACGTCAGCCGCGATCCTGACGGCGCCCGCAATTCCATGGGAGTGATTCCGCAGGCGATGACCAGCGACCTCGACCTGAGCGTCGAAGAAAATTTGCTGATCTACGCCAAGCTCTATGGGGTGCCGGCGAAAAGGCGCAAGGAGGTCATCGCCGAGTTGCTGGAACTAGTGGACCTGACCAAGTGGCGCGACGCCGACGTGAAGACGCTCAGCGGCGGCATGCGGCGCCGCGTGGAGATTGCGCGTGGACTGGTGCACAGTCCCAGCATCTTCTTCCTTGATGAGCCGACCACCGGGTTGGACCCGGTGTCGCGCACGGCGGTGTGGGAGATGATCACCAACATCAAGTCCACCCGCAAGTTGACTGTGCTCATCACCACCCACTACATGGATGAAGCCGACCGGCTGTGCGATCGCATTGCCATTGTCGATCACGGCAAACTGGTGGCTCTGGACACGCCGCGCGCGTTGAAGGCGTCGATTCCCGGCAACGACGTCATCGAAGCCCAATTCAGGAATCCACCCGCGGATTGGGAGCAGCAGTTGCGTTCGCTGCCCGATGTGAAGTCGGTGCATCCGGAAGGCGCCGACATGTATCGGCTGGTCACCGACGACGGATCGAAGACGACAACCTCGCTGGTCGAACACTCGCTGCGTGCTGGTGTGGAGGTGCATTCGCTGCAGGTGCAGCACACCACCTTGGACGACGTCTTCGTCCACTACACCGGACGTGCGCTGCGCGACGCGACGCAGAGCGCGTTTGCCTATGTGCCGCCGCCGATGTCGAGATAAAGGAAGAGAGTTGAACAACCTATGAACCGCATGATGGCGATTGTCGAACGCGAGCTGCGCAAATTCTTTCGCTCGCCTGCCCTGATGCTTGTCTCCATGGTGTTTCCCCTGGTGCAACTGATCGTGCTGGGCAATGCCTTCGGCGGGAAAGTGACCAATGCCACGCTGGCGGTGGTCGACCAGGACCATGGGCCGCAGGCGGTGCGGGTGCGCGAGGCGCTCGAGGCGGTGCACGTCAATTCCAACAACTTCCGGCCGGTGGACTATGACAACCAGACTCAGGCGGTCAACGATGTCCGCAACGGGAAGGTGCAGGGCGCGCTGATTATTCCGCCGGAGTTTTCCCGGCGCGTGTATGAGAAGAACCGCCCGCAGATTGGGTTGGTGATAGACAATACCGACAGCTTCGTCAGTTCGTCGTTCGAGAGCCGCCTGGCGGACCTGGTGCAGGCGCTGAACCAGCCTGACATTCAGCCGCGGCTGGTGCAGCAGATCGCGCTGAATATCGTCGAACTGTATCCGTATATCGAGTACATGAAATATCTGCTGCCCGGGTCGATTACCCTGGCCATCTTCGTGGCCGTGATGATCGGCGGCGGCATCGTGTACATCGACGACAAAGCCCGCGGAGTGCACGAGGGTTACCTAGTCACGCCGATTACCAAAATGGAACTGGTCTTCGGCCTCAATCTGGCCGGCGCGCTCAAGGCGATTGGCTCGGGAGTGGTAATCACCATTATCGGATCGCTGATCTCGGGCATCGGGTCGGTGTTCAATCCGAAGATGCTGCTTCTGCTGCTGGTACTGATCGTGCTCACCGCACTGGCCTTCATCACCATGATGTCGTTCATCATGGTGCGCGTAGAAGATCCGCTGGTGCCGCGCGCCATCTTCGGCGTGCTGAATACGCTGTTGTTTTTTCCTTCGGGAGCGATCTATCCCATTCAGGCATTCCCCACGTGGCTCAAGTGGATCGCCTGGATTGATCCCTTTACCTACGCCGTCCACGGTTTCAAGGCGGTGCTGCTCAAAGAAGTTGGGATGCCGGCAATTTGGGGTGACATGGTGTATCTGCTCGGCTTCGCCGCGATCGCCCTCACCGGCACGACGCTGTTGTTTAAGCGAACGCTATAAGCATCGTTTTCACCTGCAACTAGTGCACGACAGGACCACCCGCAGCGGTTTCGCCGCGTTCCGCGCAGGAATCAGCGCGGCTGAGCAGGAGTTGGCGTTCCCGTGCATTTTGCGTGAGGGAAGCGGCGCGTTCAAATTCTGCGCGCGCTTCGGTGAATCGTCCCAGCCGGAACAGCAGATCGCCGCGCACGCTGGATAGCCGATGATAGTTCGCAAGGGAAGCTTCCGAGGCGATCTCTTCAACGATTGCGAGCCCAGCCGCGGGACCCTCGGCCATCCCGAGGGCCATCGCCTGGTTCAGTTGCACCACTGGAGATGGAGCAACTTCCATCAAACTGCGATAGAGTTCGGCGATGCGGGCCCAATCAGTCTGCTCAGCAAGGCGGGCGCGGGCGTGACAGGCTGCAATTGCAGCTTGCAGCGCGTAAATCCCTTCAGCGCCTCCAAGCTTTTCCACCAGCTCAAGTCCGCGCAGCCCACGGTCAATCAGAAGGTGGTCCCAGTGGCTGCGATTCTGTTCCAATAGCAACACCGGTTCTCCCTCGCCGTTCACCCGCGCTTTGAAGCGAGAAGCCTGCAACTCCATCAAAGCAAGCAGGGCGTGCACCTCGGATTCTGAGGGCATCAGTTGCGCGAGAGTGCGCCCCAGGCGAAGAGCTTCCTGGCACAAGTCAGGACGAATCCAGCGATCGCCGGCACTAGCTGCGTAGCCTTCATTGAAGATCAGATAAATGACGCCGAGCACCGACGAGAGCCGGTCCTTGAGTTCGGTACCTGTGGGCACCTCGAACGGCACGCGCCGTTGCGCGAGAATCCGCTTTGCGCGGACTATCCTCTGCGCCAGGGTAGCTTCTGAGAGCAGATAGGCGCGGGCGATCTCGCCTGTCGTCAAGCCACCGAGAAGCCGCAGCGTGAGCGCGACGCGCGCTTCCTCCGGCAATGCAGGATGGCAGGCGACAAAGATGAGACGGAGCAAGTCGTCGTCGATCTCATCGTCCTCGGCGTGAATGTCTGGGACACTGCTCTCGCGAAGCTGCATCTCATACGCGAGGTCCTCGTGTTTGCGGTCCATCATCTGATTCCGCCGAAGCCAATCGAGCGCACGATGTTTTGCGGTCGCCATCAGCCACGCGCCGG
>DATNAU010000017.1:0-3710 GCA_035572415.1 Acidobacteriaceae bacterium | reverse complement strand
CCGCCGGGGAATCCGGTGTAACGGCGATACTGCTTGCTCTGTGCCTTCAGGCCGGTCAGCCGAACTTTCGCGGCGTTGATGACGATGACGTGGTCGCCCATATCGAGGAAGGGCGTATATCTGGGGTTCCGCTTGCCGCTCAGCACGCTGGCCGCTTCGGTAGCGAGTCGGCCCAGCGTCTTGCCGCTGGCGTCGACGACGAACCACTTGCGGTTGATCTCGCGCGCGCTCGGAATATAGGTCGACATCTGTTTCGTACTCTCCCTCGCAAAGGCGAAAAACTAAAAATCTCGCACGCAACACCGGGCCCGCGGCTTAAGAACTCTTCCGCGGCTTACAGATGCTGTACGCGTGAGTTGGCGCAGATCACTTAAGAGAACCCGTCCGGAAATCGGCCCAGATTGTTCAGGTTCCCGAGCGACGCCAGAATCCGGCGATGAGGCACGGAGAGGCGAACGCACACTGCGCAAGGACTTCAGAATACGGGAATTTAGGCGGGGAGTCAACGTTCTGGAGCCAAACTCCCGCGCTGATTTGCCTCTGGCCAGGCACCCGTGGGCTACCCGGCGTTTTCTGTGATTCACCGCAGAGAATACAGGGGCACGGAGAACGGCGCTACGGTTGAAACAGATGCGGGAGAGCGCAACGGCTCTCCCGCGGTCCGGTTGACTACTGGCAGTTCGAGAACGCCAGTGGGTTGATGCTGACGCTGCTTCCGGCGAGCGGCGTGACGGTTGGTGTGGAAGTCACTTCCGCCGGCGTCGCCACAGAGCAGTCGCGCGTCGTGGAGGAGGTCGCCTCGAAGGCGATCGCATCCGCGGTGTACGCCGCAGCGGAGATTTGAGCAAGGGCTGCTCCGCTGGATGCCCAGGCTCCCGCATAAAGCGGTGAGACGGGCATGTCGGCGGAGTACGTGGAGCAGTCGGTGTTCGCCGGGCAGGGATTGGTGCCGGTGCCGGGAGCGGTCGCGAAGGAAAGCGTGGCAGCCGACTGGTTCGTGTTCGGCAGCAGAGGAATAGTGACGCTGAAGCCACTCGAAACCTGCTGCAGGAAGCTGAGCTGTACAAGTACGGGAACGCCGGTGGAATTGCCGGTCGACGTCACCATCCCGGTGAGCTTCGCGGCCGCAGTCGGGGCTTGCAGGTTCACCGTGCCGACCGTCTCGCCGGGACTGATGCCGGTGATGACGACCGGAGCATAGGCCATCCCGGCAGTGGTTTCGGCGACGATGACCATGTCATACGCGCCGGAGGGCAGCGGGCAAAAGACAAATCCGCCCGACGCATCCGCGGAGGCCGTCATGAAGATGCGGTCGACTCCGGTGGAATCCTTCTGCTCGAGAGCGACAACGATCATGCCGTCGACCGGCTTGCCAGTCGCCTTGTCGAGGATCGTGCCGTTGATGGAGGTCGCCGTGGTGCTGACTTCTCCGGCATGGAGGACCGGCTTCAGGCGGTACTGGCCATTGCCTTCGGCGACGATCGAAATGCAGGTATTGAAATCGATGTCGAGGTCCTTGGTTTGGCCTTTGTCGATGGTGAACTGACCGTTCGCGATCTGGCCGGAGGGGATCTTGATGCCCGTCTGGGCTTCGCTCGAAAGCTGCAGTTCGGCCTGGCTGTTGTCGTTGAAGACGACGCAGTTCACGCCGTTCGTGCACTTATTGTTGGCAACGGTCGCGGAGTTCGGGGCGAGGAACACGCGAATCTGCTGGTAGCTGCCGGCCTGGAGTTCCTGGGTCGAGCCAAGGCTGGCGAGGAAGCACTGGTTGTTCGCGATGCCGAGCAGGTTGACCTGTTGCGGTTTGGCGGAAAGTCCTGGTGTCAGATCAACAAAACTGGAGTCGTTATCGCCGGCATTCGCATTGGTGCTGGCCTTAACGTCTGTAATCGTTACCCACACCTGGGAAAAAGGTCCATTGTGGGCTTCGCAGGTCGCCGGATCGAGAACCACGTTAACGGTGGCCCTGCCCGACGTTGGCGCGGAATTTGTTACACCACAGCCCACCAGAACGGCTGCCGTCAGAATTGCTGCTGCGGTCAGCCAAGGGTAAACGGAGCGCATCGTACACCTCCGGGAATGTGTAATGGTCTGCACAGGAGCACGCGGGATGCCAGATCCGTGCAAATCGTAGGCCGGACAGTTGCCAAAAGTCAAATAAACTGAATAGGTTACCTCAGTTACCTACACCGTAGGTCGAGTAACCGCCGGCTTAGGTTGTGCACAGAATTTGCACCACAGGTGCTGCGGGCTGAAACGCAATGTTCGAGGAATCGTCGTCAAAGACCCGTATGCCTTTCGATTCAGCACGGTGATTTTTCCGTGTCGGTCAGGGTTGTTTCAGGTGCCAGGACGCGTCAAACTGGAGACGGAAGTCGGAGAAGGATGCCCAGAGACATTATCGAATGGCAGCATGAGCCCTTTGGCAAATCGTTTGGCGGCTCGATCATGCTGCATGTCGGCATTGTGGCCGCGCTGGCCCTGCTGATGTTTGTGAA
This sequence comes from Acidobacteriaceae bacterium, assembly GCA_035572415.1. Lineage (GTDB taxonomy): Bacteria > Acidobacteriota > Terriglobia > Terriglobales > Acidobacteriaceae > Edaphobacter. Next base: position 1,212 of record DATNAU010000017.1, on the reverse strand, counting down.
CGACCGGGTGCGCGGTAGTGAATGGGGGAACAACGCCCCTCCGGGAGCGGTGCAGGCGAGCCTGGTGAGTTCCGCGCCCACGGTTCCCCTGCCGTCGGTAACACCGCCGACGCCTAACGTGCTGGCGACAGAACATCCGAGTCCTTCTCCGGCTCCTCCGTCGAAAGCGACGATCCCCATCCAGGAGCCGGATGCGATTCCGATTCCGACGCACCAGATGAAGCTGAAGCAGGCGGAGAAGCCGCAGCCGGCGGCGCCGAAGTACTCACAACCGACCAACACCGACAATCGGGCGAATTACGGCGAGGCCGGGGCTTCGAATCTCGCGCACTCAGCGGGCACAAGTCCGCGCACAGGCGGCCCGGTGAACATCGCCGGCGGAGACTTCGCGTCGCGGTTTCCCTGGTACGTGGAGAAGATTACGAGGCTGGTGAGCCAAAACTGGTACACGTACCAGATTGACGCGAGCACGCGGGTGGGCAGCCAGACGAACGTGACGTTCACGATCGGCCGCGATGGCCGGCCGACGAATATTCACCTGACCGGTGCGAGCTCGTCGCCCACGCTGAACCGGACCGCGGTGGAAGCAGTGCAGCGGGTGGAAAGCTTCGGCCCGTTGCCTGATCAGTACACAGGCAACAACGTCTCCGTGGAGTACACTTTCACTTACGATCAGCCGAAATGAGCGGAAACCTGGCGATCGGCGTTGCCGTGTACAGCGAGCCACCGTCCATAGCGCAGATGGGAGATCCCGGCGGAGAGAGTGGCGCGTCGCGCGCGCTCATGCTCCAGGCGGGAACGGGCCTGAACTTCGATTCTCTTTCCGTCCAGCGAAGCACTGCGGAGGACGATTGACGCACAAGGATACGAAAAGCGCATGATGCAGAACCTTCCCCGCAAGTCGTTTCTCCTTTCCGTTTTCATTCTTGTCACCTTCGTTGCATCGACCAATCGCCTCCAGGCGCAGGACTGGGTGCGCACCGGCACGAATCTCGGCGTGAACAAAATTCGCATTGCGGCGGCCGATCTGAAGGCGGTATCGGCGGATCCGCAAACGGGCGGCCTGAAGTCGGCCTTCGACCAGACGCTCTATAACGATCTGCGTTATGCCGGGATCTTCGACGTGGTTTCGAAGAGCATGATCCCGAACGTGACGCCCGGGTCGCCGCAGGAGATTCAGCTGGCCACATGGGCGGGCGAGCCTTCGAATGC
>DATNAU010000016.1:0-69818 GCA_035572415.1 Acidobacteriaceae bacterium | reverse complement strand
TTTGGAGTGAGAGGCGTTTGGGGCCTGTGGCGAGGAATTCAAGCCCGACGCGATCGCCGTCGATTTCCAGATGGTCCTTCTTGTACTTGACCCGGGTTACATCGATGCCGGCGAGGGTGAAGGGGCTCTGCTGGGCCCCTGTGAGGAGGTTGCCGGCGCTATCAAACTTCAGTCTGTTGGGCTGCCACTGCCCGCGGAGGTAGAGCGGGTGGTCTTTAAGGCGGGCCTCGATGGCCTGCTGGGTGGACTGGGCGCGGAGGGCCAGCGGGCCAAGGAGCACGGAGGCTATTGCGGCGATGCGAACGGCTCTACTGGGGTGCATTTGGGAGGATTGTATGCGGCGTGGGGCCGGTTCCAACGATCTTTTGCGCGTTGACTTGCGGGTGCGGATGAAGGTAATCTGAAAGCTCGCGCAGTCTCGCGTCTGCACGCCTCCGGCAGCGGCTTGCCTGAGGAAGTGCAGCAGGATGAGACACCGTGGCGACCGGGATTGGTGGTTCGTTTTATCCCATTCGTGGGGCATCCAGCCGGTATCCACTTTCCAGGCAATTGTGCGGACTTCCAGCAGTCAGATGCGTTCGCGGATTTTCGCGGACGGGAAGAGTTTGGGCTGCTGATCGTTGTTGTCACTTCCCACCCATCCGCGCCCTGACGGTCGCGTATGAACGGGGCACGCGAGACGGGTCGAGATTCACGCAGGACGAACACAGTCAATTCTTCCGTACGGCGCCGGACTGGAGAAGGAAGACGGCAGAAACAGGGAGTAAACACGAGCAGCGATGAACGAGACGACACAAGTACCAAGCGGCAAAACGATCCAGCGGAAGTGGTTTGTGCTGGACGCCTCCGGCAAGACACTGGGCCGCCTTGCGACGCAGGCCGCGATGATCCTGAGCGGCAAGAACAATGTGCAGTACACCCCGTACATCGATATGGGCGACCACGTGGTGGTGGTGAACTGCGAAAAAATTGTGCTGACGGGCCTGAAGGCCGACAAGAAGATGTATCGGCGTTACACAGGGTTTCCCGGCGGGCTGCGCGAAGAGAGCTTCGTCAAGCTGCTAGCGCGTCGGCCTGAGGCGATCGTGGAGCAGGCGATCAAGGGGATGCTGCCGAAGAACAAACTCGGCCGGCAGATGGGCACGAAGCTGAAGGTCTACAAGGGACCGCATCATCCGCACCTGGCACAGCAGCCTGTCGCGCTATAAGCGCGAGGTTCAAGGGACAAGGTTCGAGGTTCAAGGGATTCGGAAAAGCGGCTAAGAGCCGAGAGAGATCAGGAGCGATATGGCGGAGTTGGTTCAGTATTACGGAACGGGTCGGCGGAAGTCGTCGATTGCGCGCGTATTTCTGCGTCCGGGTTCGGGCGAGTTCACCGTGAACAAAAAGAAGTACGACGAGTATTTCGTGACCGAGCAGCAGCGTGCGGCAGCGAAGCGTTCGCTGGCCGTTGAGGGCATCGACGAGACTTTCGACGTGATCTGCACCGTGCGTGGCGGCGGTGTGATGGGCCAGGCGGACGCAGTGAAGCTCGGCCTCGCGCGCGCGCTGATGGTCTTCAACCCGGAACTGCGCAAGGTGCTGAAGGCTGATGGCCTGGTAACGCGCGATTCGCGCGGCAAGGAGCGCAAGAAGTACGGTCAGAAGGGCGCACGCGCACGGTTCCAGTTCTCGAAGCGGTAAGGCAGGGACTAGTTGCTAGGGACTAGGGCTAGGAAGATTGTTGGTACTGGCGGGACCCTCGGATCACGTTGAGCAGTTGGATTCGAGGCAAGGAGTCAAATCTCCCCTGCGGGGGATAAACACGGGCGACGGCAAGAGCGATTTCGCGGAGCCGAAGGCCTCAACAAGGAGACGGATTTGGCAAACATTACGATGAAGGAATTGCTCGAAGCGGGTGTGCATTTCGGCCACCAGACCAAGCGGTGGAACCCGAAGATGAAGGAGTATATCTTCGGTGAGCGCAACGGCATTTACATCATTGACCTGCAGAAGACGCTGAAGATGTTCAAGGAAGCGTCGAAGTTCGTCACCGAGATGACGAGCGCCGGCAAGACAGTGCTCTTTGTCGGCACCAAGCGGCAGGCGCAGGACGCGGTGGCTGAAGAGGCAAAGCGCGCGGGCATGCCGTACATCAACTCGCGCTGGCTGGGCGGGCTGCTGACCAACTGGGTCACGGTGCAGAAGTCGGTGAAGCGGCTGCAGGAGCTGGACGACATGTCCACCGATGGACGCTATGAGTTGTTGACGAAGAAGGAAGTCATCAAGCTGGAGCGCGAGCGCAAGCACCTGTCGACGAACCTGGCCGGCATCAAGAACATGAAGCGGCTGCCGGACGCGATCTTCGTGGTGGATTCGAACAACGAAGCCATCGCAGTGGCCGAGGCGCGCAAGCTGGGCATCCCGGTGGTTGCGGTGGTCGACACCAACTGCGATCCGACGGTAGTCGATTACGTGATCCCTGGCAACGACGATGCGCTGCGCGCGATTCGCCTGTTCACGACGAAGATTGCGGACTCGGCGGCCGAGGGCGTGCAGATGATCTCGGAGACAGCGTTTGCGGCGGAAACTGCGGACGTGACGCCGGCGGAGGTTTCGCCGGAGCATATTGGCGAGGACGGCGAGTACGAACTGGGCGAGGTGCACGAATCGGCGGGGATCGCGGCGGAATCCGGCGAGGACCTGAACGGCGATGCGGACGAGAACGTGGACTTGGCGGCAGTGCTGGGCGGCAACATCCGCAAGGCTCCGGCGGCGGCTACGGAAGAAGAACCGGAAGCAGAGCCCGCGCACGCGACAGGCGCATAGGCCTTACACACTCAAGCACGAGAGCGTGGAGGCCGGCACGATCCGCTCCACGCTCTTTTTGTGCGTGGAGTTCAGTGAGTGGAAATTGCGCGTTCCCACTCATCGCGCAAAGGGCGCGCGATGAATGGGGCACCCGAACGATTGAGGGTGAGATGGAAAAATGCGGGGGTCCTTCGACTTCGGCCGCTGAATCGGCCTCCGCTCTGGATGATGGCAAATTTAGTAGCGGCTAACCAGGAGAAGGGAAAAGCGATGACGACAGAGACGGCAGTGAAGATCGATGCGAAGCAGGTGAAGGAGCTGCGCGAGCAGACGGGCGCGCCCATGGGCGACTGCAAGAAGGCGCTGGAAGAGGCCAAGGGCAACATGGAAGAAGCCGTCGTTGTGCTGCGCAAGCGCGGCATGGCATCCGCCGCGAAGAAGGCAACGCGGTCGACGAACGAGGGCGCGGTGGGTACGTACATCCATGCCGGCGGCAAGATCGGCGTGCTGGTGGAGCTGAACTGCGAGTCGGACTTTGTGGCGCGCACGGAGGACTTCCAGGAGCTGCTGCGCGATATCGCGATGCATATCGCCGCGGCCGATCCGCGCTTTGTGGCCCGCGACGAAGTGACGCAGGCCGACCTCGACCGCGAGCGCGACATCGCGCGTTCGCAGGCGATCGCGGCGGGCAAGCCGGCGAACATCGCCGAGAAGATGGTTGAGGGCAAGCTCGGCAAGTTCTATGAGGAGTTCTGCCTGCTGGACCAGCCGTTCATCAAGGACCAGTCGCAGACCATCGGGCAGATTGTCGCGGCGAAGGTCGCAAAGCTCGGTGAGAACATCAGCGTGCGCCGGTTCGCGAGATTCAAAGTCGGCGCAGCGGACTGGACCGTGGCGCAGACGAAGCCCGCGTCGGAGCCACAGGCGTAACAGAAGCTGGAATTAAAGGGCCCGGAGGATGACCTCTGGGCCTTTTCCATTTGTGTGGTGAATCGCTGGCGGCAAATTGCGGGTGGTTACCCTGGGACACTGGTGAGACAAGAGCCGCCAAAGTTACCGAAGAGTTGAAGAGGCGGCTGGTGCGCAATGGTTTGCAGGTTTTATGATGTTGCCGTTCCTCGCTCGCCCTTTTTGGGGGAAGGTGTAAACGGATCGAATGTTCGATAGCGTAACGCTGATGCCGCATGCGGTATGTTGGGCGGCAGCTCCACGGCTGATCTGGACGATGGTGGTGACCAACGCCATCACCTTCCTCAGCTATGTCAGCATTTGCATTACGCTCTTTGTGCTGGCCAGCCGCACGCGAAGGGTGATCGCGAAGGACTGGGGTTACTTCCTGACAGGGTTCGCGCTGTTCATCGTGGCGTGCGGATCAACGCATGCCATGGAGGTGGTGACGACGTGGATCCCGGTGTTCTGGATCGACGCGGCCACAAACTTCATCACCGCGGTATTGTCCGCTTATGTCGCAGTGATGTTTGCGCGGCGCGCCGGCGAGATCGGCTTTGGCGTCAATGACTACGCGGCGCGGCTGGCGCGCACCGAGCAGGAGAAGCGGCTGATGAAGGAGAGCCTGCTGGCCGCACAGAAGCTCGAAGATTGGAGCCGCATGTCGGCGGTGCTGGCCCATGAGATCAACAACCCTCTGGAGTCGATACAGAACGCGCTGTACCTGATCCGCACATCGAGTGAAGCGCCGATGGAGATTGTCGACCTGGCGAAGGGGGCGTCGGAGGAGACGACCCGCGTGATCGAGCTGGCGCGGTCCACGCTTTCCTTTTTCCGCCAGAGCGCCGAGCCGGAGCCGGTGGATATGGCGCACGTGGTGGACTCCGTGCGGTTCCTGCTGGCGCCAATGATCCGGCGGGGCGCAATTGTGCTGCTGACCGAATGCCACGGCGACACAAAAGTGCAGGCATATCCCGGCGAGGTGCGGCAGGTGCTTCTAAACCTTGTCCGCAACGCATGCGAAGCGACGGCGCGGTCTGGCGGAAGAGTGCACGTGGAGCTCACCGGGCAACCGCTCGGCGTGGAGGTCGTAGTTGCCGATGAAGGGCATGGCATCGACGCTGACATGATCCCGAGGCTTTTCCAGTTTGGTTCCAGCACTAAAGGCGAAGAGGGCAACGGGATGGGTCTGTGGACCGTAAAGCACATCGTGACGCGGCACGGCGGAACGATCCACGTGGATTCGGCGCCGGACAAAGGAGCACGATTTACGCTGTGGTGGCCGCGCGAATTCATGGAACCCGCGATGCCGGCAATGCTATTCGATCAGCTGGCGGAGACGGCGTAAGCACGGTTTAACGGACAAGGTTCAAAGTGAGGGGCGCATGGGCGCTGAACCTCGCTCCTGGATCGCTTCGATCGCTCACGCGAGAGCAATTCATACAGCTGCGGTAGAGTGGGAAGACGGCGTTCGCTTGGGCGGGCGTGGTGCAAATCGTTCTGCGTAGACGCGCGGAATGCGCCGCACGCATCTGATTCAGTCGAGAGGGAATTATGCAACTGGGAATGATTGGGCTGGGCAGAATGGGCGCGAGCATGGTCGTGCGCCTCGAGAAGGCCGGACATCATTGCGTCGTGTATGACATGTCTGCGAAGGCGGTGGACGCTTCGGTCAAGCAGGGTGCAACTGGGGCGAGCTCGCTTGACGACTTCGTCAAGAAGCTCGAAAAGCCGCGCGCGGTATGGCTGATGGTGCCGGCGGGGGTGGTCGACGAGACGCTGGACAAGCTGCTGCCGCTGCTGGAAAAAGACGACATCGTCATCGACGGGGGCAACTCGTACTACCACGACGACATTCGCCGCGCGAAGGAACTGAAGGAGAAGGGGCTGCACTATGTCGACGCGGGAACGAGCGGCGGCGTGTGGGGCGCGGACCGCGGCTATTGCCTGATGATCGGCGGCGAAGAAGGAGTAGTGAAGCATCTCGACCCAATCTTCAAGAGCCTCGCTCCGGGAATATCGCAGATTTCGCGCACGCCGGGACGCGAGAAGATGGGCGGCACGGCGGAGCAGGGCTATCTGCACTGCGGACCGAGCGGTGCCGGCCATTTTGTAAAGATGGTTCATAACGGGATTGAGTACGGCATGATGGCGGCATACGCAGAGGGATTGAATATCCTGCGCAATGCGAACGTAGGCAAGAACAAGGACGCCATCGACGCGGAGACCACGCCTCTGCGCAGCCCGGAGTTCTACCAGTACGACCTGAACCTCGCGGACATCACTGAGGTTTGGCGGCGCGGCAGCGTGGTGGCATCGTGGCTGCTGGACCTCGCGGCGCGCGCGCTGATCGATTCGCCGACGCTCGAGGAGTACAGCGGCCACGTGTCGGATTCGGGTGAAGGCCGCTGGACAATTCGCGCTGCGATCGACGAGGCGGTTCCAGTGCCTGTGTTGAGCGCGGCGCTCTATGAGCGATTCAGTTCTCGCGGAGAAGATGAGTTTGCGGACAAGCTGCTGAGCGCGCTGCGATTCCAGTTCGGCGGGCATGTGGAGAAGAAGGCGGAAGAGAAAGGGAAGGCCTGATGGCGCCTGCACGAGCGAGCAGCAAGACAGCGCAGTCCGATGCTCTGGTGGTCTTTGGCGTCACCGGCGATTTGGCGAACAAGCAGATCTTTCCGGCGCTCTATCAGATGGTGAAACGCGGTGAGCTGACGACGCCTGTGGTCGGTGTGGCGTTTCCGAACTGGAGCCTCGACCGGTTGAAGCGGCACGCGGAGAAGAGCATCCGGCGCGCAGGCCGAGTGGACAATGCTCGCGCGCTGAAGGAACTGCTGTCGCGGCTGGAGTATGTGAGCGGCGACTATCGCGATCCGGCGACGTTTGCCGCGATCAAGAAGGCGCTGGGCAAGTGCAGGCGCCCCACGCATTATTTGGCGATTCCTCCGTCCCTGTTCCCGACGGTGATCGAGAATCTGGGCAAGTCCGGGCTGGCGAACGACGCGCGTGTCGTGGTCGAGAAGCCGTTTGGCCGCGACCTGGCCAGCGCAGAGGCGCTGAATAAAGTGGCGCGCTCCGTCTTCCCCGAAGACTCCATCTTCCGCATCGATCACTTCCTGGGCAAGGAAGCGATCATGAACATCCTCTACTTCCGCTTTGCCAATTCATTTCTGGAGCCGTTCTGGAACCGCAATTACATTGCGAGCGTTCAGATCACGATGGCGGAGAACTTCGACATCAAAGGCCGCGGCGCGTTTTATGAAACGGCCGGTTGTCTGCGCGATGTGGTGGAGAACCACCTGTTCCAGATCGTTGCGCTGCTGGCGATGGAGCCGCCGGCCACGCGCAATTACGGCGCGGTGCAGGTGGAGAAGGCGAAGGTCTTCGAGGCGATGCGGCCGCTGGCGATGGACGACCTGGTGCGCGGACAGTATGCGGGCTATCGAAGAGAGCCGGGCGTTGCGAAGAACTCCGACGTGGAGACGTTTGCCGCGGCGCGGTTGTTTATTGATTCATGGCGCTGGTCGGGCGTGCCGTTCTATCTGCGGTCGGGCAAATGCCTTCCTGTAACGGCGACAGAAGTGCTTGTCGAGCTGAAGCCTTCGCCGCAGCCACTGTTTGCGGACTCGCAGCCAGGGCCGGGGCGCGCGAACTATGTGCGCTTCCGCTGCTCGCCCGATCCGGCGATTGCGCTGGCGGCGCGGGTGAAGCAGGTCGGCAAGGAGTTTATCGGCGATCAGCAGGAGCTTTTCCTGTGCGAACATCTCGCGGGTCAGGAGGCTCCGTATGAACGGCTGCTGGGGGATGCGATGGCCGGCGATGGCGCGCTTTTCACACGCGAGGATGCGGTGGAGGCGGCGTGGAAGGTGGTCGATCCCGTGCTGCAGCGCCATCACCGCGTGCGGCCCTACAAGCGGAATACGTGGGGGCCAAAGCAGGCGGATGCGCTGCTGGAAAAAGGCATGCAGTGGCACAACCCGCAGCAGGATGCGAGGCAGGAACAGGCGGTTGAGCTTCAGCCAATAAGGTTGCGGGCGAGAGTGAACGCCGCAGTTGCGAGCAGGGTCGCCGCGATGGCGGATCCCGGGATTCGCGCCCAGCGGAATTCGCCCTCGCGAATGGCGCGCACATAGCTATCGATCGCCAAAGCCAACGCGAAGGGCAGCGACAGGACAAAGAGGGCATTGAAACGCAGCGCAGCGAGGAGATGTCCGCGCAGCAATGCTGCGAGAGCGCGTGTGCTGCCGCAGCCCGGGCAGAGAATTCCCACGTACTCGTGGATGGGGCAGGCCGGATAGAACGCGAAGCGCGACGGCGGGAACGCGATCAGCGTGCAGCAGACGAGTACCGCCAGAGCCAGTGCAGAATTCGCAAGAACTCGGCGGCGGGGCAGCGGAGATGCTGAGGATCGGTTCGAGGTTGAGATCGGATACCCCCTATCGCAACGGCATCTGCGCACCATAACGGGCCATTCGCTTCTGCTCGCTAATGCGGTTCAGGTGGTACTGGAAGTAGAGGCCGCCGAAGAAGAAGGTCATCACGCCGCTGAGGGAGAGACCGACCGGCTCGACGGTATTGAAGTGCTCTTCGAGCTCGGATCGCATGGTGAAGCGGGCGATGAGACGCACGATGAAGCCGCTGAGTCCGATGAGGCCGTCCCATGGGTGGAACACGTGATTGGACCAGTAGGAATGCATGCCGGGGTGAAACTCCATTCCGGAGTGAGCACGCACGCCGGACTCCAGCAGAAGAAAAGCCACGGCGACCCAGTAGTAGATGTATGCCTTGCTATGCGGCTGGACGCGCTTGAGCCAGTGCGCGATGACAAGGTTCCATACGTTGCGGAAGAGCGAACAGGTGAAGATTTCCAGCAGCAGCAGAACGCCCCAGTGCAGGTTGGGCGGGTCGGGATACGCATTCACGGCAGCGGGTGCGGGATACACAGCATAGCCGGGTGTGGGGATGGGAGGCTGCGAAGGCGGAGCGAAGCCCGATGTGGCTCCGGCAAGGATTTGAGAAACCGGCAGCCATTCGCTCATGGATTCACTCCGCGCGAGATCGGTGGGAAGCACGTTGCCGCTGGCGACGTAGCGCCGCAGGTCTTCCAGTGTGTAAGGGCCGTAGGTCTGTCCATTGCGCGAGATGTGATAGAGCATTGCGTTGGCTCCTGGCGGCCGGCACGAGATCAAGCGGCGTTCAAAAGGTAGGAGTATGAGAACACGCGGCGTTGCTGGGTACAAGTACGCGAGGCGCGAGCAAAGAGTTCAGAATGATTGGAAGCTGCCAGCGAACAGTGCTTCAACCGGCTTGCTGGACCGGCTGCACGAGGCGGCCGGCGCGGCAGACGATGCGGAGGCGCTCGCCGGCGAGAATCTTCTTGGCCTGTGTCTTGGCGTGCGCGGCCCAGGGTCCGACGGGATCGAGCCGGACGTATTCCAGCCAATGGCGCAGAGCGCGGCGGCGGTGTCCCTGACGTTCGAGTGCGAGGGCGAGGTTGTAGTGCGCGTCGGCGTACTGCGGGACGAGGTGGATGGCGCGTTCGTAGGCGGCGATGGCCTCAGGCAGGCGTTTCAGCTCGTCGAGGACGTTGCCGAGATCGAAGAAGGCGAGCGCATAGTCCGGATCGGCCTCGGTCGCGCGGCGATAGAGTTCCTCGGCGTGCGCGTGCTCGCGCATGTTGTAGTGAATGGTGCCCAGGTTGATGGCGGCGGCCGCATAGTTGGGGCGGAGGGTGAGTATCTCGCGGTAGAGGTCGGCGGCCTGAGGGAGCGTGGCGGGATCCTCTTCCAACTGGACCGCGCGCTGGAAAATCTCCTGCACGTCGACGTGGGCTGCGGCGGCGGAATGTTCGGCGGCACCGACGACGGAGAGATGGCGAGCAGGTGCGGCGTCGAAGTCAAATGCAAGCTGGCGCGTGACCGGATCGACGAGCGCACCCGAGTGGCGGAAGGAGAGGCGCGAGCCTTGGCCGACCGCAGTGGTCTCAATCAGTGGATTCGCCATGCCGACGCATTTGCGCATCGCCTCGACCGACTCGCGGATGTTGCGCGCGGTGATGCGGGTGGAGCGCAGCTTATGGACCGCGCGGAGCTGCGCAAGGTCCTCAAAGGAGTATTGTTCGGTGGCGGGAACGAGGCCGGCCTTCTCCCATGCGGAAAGCTGGCGGGCCCTCAGATGCAGAATGCGGAGTACGTCTTGACGGCTGTATCGGGTCACCGGGGTCTCGACAGGAACCGTGGTGCGTGCTTCCTTGAAGTGAGTATGCGTCGAGAGGCCGAGTGCTGCAAGGGTTTGCACGGCTATTTGCGTGAAAACACGTGGATAACCCGTACCAAATAAGGTTCCTGTATTGAGTTGACAACAGAAGGGGCGGATGCGCTGTTCGGCTAGGAAACCGGCTTATTGAAAATCGTGCGACCAGCATCCCGGCAGACATCGACGAAATCACCTTCATTGAAGGTGGCAATACCGTCGACACGAACATCGGAGTCAGAAAGTACACCGCGCAGTACGCGATCGGTCAAGCTAAGATCTCGATAGCGCACAAGCGGTTTTTGCAGCTCCTGAAAGCAAAGTTCCAAGGCTTCCTCGCGATAAAGAGAGTCATCAAGGAACTCTAGCCGGCGAGTGGCAACCAGACGCCGCCAGTCCTGTTCGAGCGCAATCATCCGGTGTCGTCGTTTTACAAGCTGTGTGGAGACCGATTCGTAGAGGATTGGCCAAACTACAACAGCTACATTAGGGCGAGAACCATCGCCGAACAGTTCGGTGAAGAGCACCGAGGATGTTTGATGATGTTGATCGCGCTCGTCATATAGACCGATCAGGAAACCCGCATCGAGGCAGACGTTCATCCTATTGATCCAGTGCGTTCTCAACCGCGGTTTGAAAATATCCGGCCCATGGCGCGGCCTTGCGCGCGCCCAGCAGGAACTTGCCGACACCGTCGCCAGTAACGATGTAGACACGCGCTTTGCTTGTCGCACCTAAGAGTTCTTGCAACTGCACCTTCAACTGCTGCTCAGTCTGGGAGGTTGTAAAGGTCGCGAGGCTGTCGCCGCATTCCTTGGCTCCCTTTTCGTCGAGCCATTCGTAGAGCGCTTGATAATCGCCGCGCAGGCCCAGGTCATACGACAGCCAGACTCTTCTTTTTCCCTTAGACGTGTTTCTCGGCATGGGTCACCTCGGTCATTAGCTTTACATTCTATAGAACTCGCTGCGCTTGCGGCTGTAGAGGAAGTAGACGAAGAGGCCGATGAAGAGCCAGACGAAGAAGCGCATCCAGGTGCGCGCGGGGAGGCCGGCCATCAGCAGAACGCAGAAGACGACGCTGAGCACGGGGAAGAGCGCGCCGCCGGGCACGCGGAAGCCGCGATGGCGCTCGGGTTGTTTGCGGCGGAGGACGATGACACCGATGGAGACAAGGACAAACGCGAAGAGCGTGCCGATGTTGGAGAGCTCGGCGAGGGTGCCCACATCGAACAGCCCGGCTGGGATAGCGACGAGGACGCCGGCGACCCACGTGGCGTACGACGGTGTGCGGAAGCGCGGATGGATGCGCGAGAAGACATCCGGCAGCAGCCGGTCGCGCGACATCGCAAACCAAATGCGCGCCTGGCCTAATTGAAAGACCAGAATCGACGAGATCATGCCGATGATGGCGCCCAGCAGGACGACAAGGCGCGTCCAGTGCAGGAGCGAGCTATGCGTCGCGAGCGTCAGGCGCTTGAGGCCGTTGACCACCGGAGCGGCGTCGCCGATAACGGTCTGCCAGGGAACGATGCCGCAGAGCACGAGCGAGACAGCGACATAGAGGATGGTGCAGACAATGAGCGTGGCGATGATCCCAATGGGAACAGTCCGCTGCGGGTCGCGGCACTCTTCGCTCGCCGTCGAGACGGAGTCGAAGCCGATGTAGGTGAAGAAGATGATGCTGCCGCCGGCGAGGACACCCGACCATCCGTTGGGCGAGAAGGGCTTGTAGTAGCTCGGATGGATAAAGTGCAGGCCGACGAGGATGAAGGCAAGGATCGCGACGAGCTTGATGAGCACCATGATGTTGTTGGTGCGGGCGGATTCGCGGATGCCGCGGACGAGGACGAAGGTGAGCAGGATGACGATGAGGAAGGCCGGAATGTTGAAGCCGAAGTGCCAGCCAGGCGCGTAGATGGTGTCGCCGGCGAGATCGGTGAGGCCCTGCGGCAGGTACGCGGGCGAGAGCCAGGTAGGCGAGAGGTGGATGCCGAGCCAGTCGAGGAGGTCGACGAAGTGCGCGGCGAAGCCGACGGAGACGCTCATGTTGGAGAAGGCGTATTCGAGGATGAGGTCCCAGCCGATGATCCAGGCGACGAGTTCGCCGAGGGTGGCGTAGGTGTAGGTGTAGGCGGAGCCGGCGATCGGGATCATGCTGGCGAGCTCGGCGTAGCAGAGGCCGGTGAAGGCGCAGACGATGGCAACCAGCAGCATGGAGAGCGCGAGCGCGGGGCCGGCGCCGGGGCGTCCGCCGAGGTGGGCGAGGTTGTGGTGGAGCGCGCCGAGGACGATGTCGATAACGGGCGACTCGGTGAGGGTGTTCGTCGCGGGTGAGCCGCCGATGGCTGTACCGATGACGGTGAAGATGCCGGAGCCGATGACGGCGCCGATGCCGAGGGCGGTGAGTGAGACGGGGCCAAGCGTCTTCTTGAGAGATTTCTCGGGCTGCTCGGATTCGGCGATCAGTTTGTCGATCGATTTGGTGGCGAAGAGCTGCGACTTCGGCGGGCTGGCTGGCGTAGGCAAAGCGGCGGCGACGCTCCGGGTGAGAGAAGTGGCCTTAGTATCGCGCAGATTGCGCGGGTGAGGGCGCAACGGAGCACCCATAACAGGCGAAATTTATTTTTATATCTTGGCGCATAAAATATTTGTTTTGTGTCAGTTACGGGGATGATTATCCCCTTGACACAGAAACTATATTAGGGCACACTTGAGAAGTAGTCAAGGGGTCGCCCGATGAACCTGATAGACGTAACCCGCGAACTGGCAACGGATGAGCAATGCTTGGCCTTTCTGGAGCATCAGCGTTGGCCTGACGGCATTGTAAGGTGCCCTACCTGTGGGAACGATCAAATCAGCCGAATCACGCGCAAGACGGCCTCCAAGAACAAGCGCGCACAGGTCTACCAGTGCCTTGAGTCCACCTGCAAACAACAGTTCTCCGCGACGAATGGCAGCATCTTCCATGACTCCCACCTTCCCCTGAATAAATGGTTCATGGCGATTGCGCTTGTGATGGATGCCAAGAAAGGCATCTCTGCCAAGCAGCTACAGCAGCACCTTGGTATCGGCTCCTACAAAACTGCGTGGTACATGTGCCATCGCATCCGCAAGGCAATGGTGGACGCAGACCCTACGCCCTTGAGCGGGGTAGTCGAAATTGATGAGACGTACATCGGGGGAAACGCCATTCGTCGGTTTCAGAAAACCCCCAAACCTCGCCCGCCGAAAGACATGGTCTTAGCGATGCGTGAGCGATCCACGAAAGACAAGCCGGGCCGGGTGCGGTACTTTCACGTCCCTGACGGAAAACTAGAAACGCTCAAGCCCATCGTAGAAGCGAACGTGGCCGATTTTCCGAGCATGAAAATCTACACAGACAGTTCCAGCGTGTACGACATAATGTTCGGCAAAGGTCCCCGCGAGCAATCGCATCGCATGGTGAACCACTCGCGGGAATGGGTTGTTCCGGGAAGCCGTATCCACACGAACACGGTGGAGTCCTCATTCTCCCTGCTAAAGCGCGGCCTGATAGGGAGCTTCCATCGCGTGTCGATAAAGCACCTGCACCGCTACCTTACCGAGTTTGAGTATCGGTTCAATCAGCGAAAGGCCGATGATCGCTTTACGATGACCGTGGCCGCGATGCTCAGGGGCAAGCCGATGCCATTCAAGCAACTCGTTAGCGAGGCTTAGGCGCGGGTATTATTTTGCCCGTCTTAGGCTGGCCAGTTTTGGCATCGGCCCGCTTTATCGGCGCGGCCTTGAGAAGCCTGTCCACAATCGCGGTGAATTGGTCCTTATCTACCTTCATTTATGTTTGAATTCCCTCTCAATCGTTGAGAGTAGTTCGATATGGGTGGGGGTGGAAACTGGAGCCTCGGAGAAAAACATATTCTCTTCGTAGGGTGATCCTAAGCGATGGGTTATCGAGAATGGTGCAAGCAGGGCGGACCTTCGCTGAGGGTCATGGGAAATCTTAATTTCAGCGGTGGAGAATTCTAAATCCTCTTTTAGGTTCTTATGAACCGCATCGCCGATTATCTTTCCCGCTTTTCGAAGTACCGGGTTTACCTTGTCGAGCAGTGGAAAGTCCGTACTGAAAACGATGTCGCTAACGTAGGCCCACCTCTTAATCATGGACGCCTCGAATACTATTCCATGATTTTCTTTGGCCCATTCGAGCAAGCTACCTATGATCCGCTGGGAATCATCTGTAGACGATAACGTGTCCGCATAGATAATCTGCGGGAAAATGACGAGCTTTTTTATTGTCAGTCCATCGTAGAATCCATGCTCGAATTCAAGGCCATCCTTGGACTCAAAGTCTTTAGCTTCCGTGGGCGATTTTACGAATTGGCATAGGCTTGCGAGGTCCCGCAGGAGATTCTGCATTGACACTTTTCCTTGGGGGTTCAGCTGGCCCGTCTCTATAAACGCGAGCGATCTCGCGAGGGGTATGGAGATTATTTGCATTGTTTTCGTCCTGATCCTTAATCGGCATTTGAATGACGCCGCCTGCAAGAGCATTCTTTTCTTGCTCGCTTAGTTTTTCTGCGGATTCCGCTTGGCCTTTAGGATAGAAAACGGAGTCATCAGCGTAAGCCTCACGTTTTAAAAACTCTCGGCCAAATTTATCTAATTCATCTGGAAGCGTGCCGAACTCCTCAAAGCTGATTCGTAGCCTCACATCAAATGCCCGTGCTAAACGAGCGAGGGTCTGAACCTTCCATGCAGAATAATTTGTTCTTTCCCAACGGCAAATCCCGGCTTGCTTCGTACCCATGATGTCGGCTAGTTCCTGCTGGGATAATCCGCGCTGTTCTCGCAGCACTTTGATCTGAGCTGCTACCCAGGAGTTCATAAACGACTCAGCATAGCCCGCGCGATAATCTTCGCTGGATTCAAAAGATGTGCGCAGTTGTTCAATTAAGTCGCTCACGTCGCCTCCTTGTCGGGTCGTTTACTACAATCAACCGATTTTCTTGAGCCTTCCTCTTTACTTCCGTCGGAACCCTCTCCCGGTCGCGCTCTATCCAGCCCAATAGGATTGTGTATTCGCGGTTTAGATCTATCGGCCCCTTACAAGCCATCGGGCGAAGCTGAACCTTGCCTTTGACCTTCATTTTGTAAATATCGGCGGCAATTGGAGTCTCCGTAATAAACCCTGTGATGAGGTCGGGCCCTCCCCGCTCGAAAAGGTCGATTTTGGCTTGAAAATCGCCGCGCTGGGCCGCGCTGACCCGTTCACTTTTGAGCCAATCTGCGATCAGATTTGACCTTCGCTCTGAGAGAAAGCAGTAGATTTGCCACCTCAAGGGCAAAATTATCACATTCGCGTTATGCCCGGCTCTTGAATTTGACATAACGCGCGCGTTATATTGCACTAAGGTAATGAGAGCGGAAGGCGGCTAGCTGGTGCTAGAGTGGGGCTTTATATCCCCGGATTGCTTGGCGGCAATGGAGTTCGATTCTCCCGCCCTCCGCCACAAACCCATTTCAGACCTGTTGTATTCTCCTGTCAAGATGATCCTTCGGCGCTGCCCTGTCACGGCCATTACAGAGTGACCCCAAGGGCTATTCTGTGTCAAGGGGATAATCATCGTTACGGGGTCATTACCCCTTGTAAAATATTGATTCCAGATGACTTGTGCACAAAATATCTGGAATCAATGACTTGAGTTTCCTCCTGAGGAGGACCGGGCCGCCATAAACAGAGTTTCCGGCCTCTCCACAAAGAAAAAAGTCCGGCTCGGTTCGCCGGACTTGCCTTTGCGCTGACTATTCTTATTGTAACTGGTCGGCCATAACCGTTATGCCACTTCGCGGAAACATTTTATGTCTTTGCGGCTGAGATGGTTAGGTCTAAATGTGGCCTCCGCGAGGACTTGACACATTTTGGGCAGGAACCGGCTTGCATGCGCAGCAGCAGGCGACCGCACGCGGCGGACGCGACTGAGGCGGACCGCGATGTGCAGTCCGCCTCGGGTTATTCGATCGTACGGAAAAGGATAAAGACGCAGATTCCCTGGCGGGAATGACAAAAAAGCTTCACCCGCGTGAATACGTCCCTGGAATTTCGCCCAGGGAAGGTATAGGTCGAGCCTTCGACGCTGGGGTCTAGCGCTTGCTCTTGCCGCGCGATGCCTTCTTGACCTTGGCCTTGTTTGCACCGCGAGCGCCGGTGCGCTTGCCCTTGGGTGCAGCCTTTTTGCGTGCGGCGCGCTTCAGTTTTTTGCGCTCCAGCTTGTCGGTGACGGACTTGGTGTTTGCCATGCTTACCTTCGGTGAGTGAGATGTCGGCATCGTGCAATAGCTGGCGCTGAAAACCGGGTTCGGCCGGAAGATAGACCTCAGCGGCTAAAGCCGCACCAATTCGGAGACTGCTAGCGGCACGGCTAAAGCCGTGCCCTTAAGCAAAACCTGATCCCTTTGCACCTTCTATAGCGCTTCAAGCTGGGCGAATTTTTCCACCAGCTTTTTCACGCCGTGCCCTTCAAATTGTACTGTAATCTTCGCGTCATCTCCTTCGCCTTCACGGCGAAAGACGGTGCCGGTGCCGTATTTGGGGTGGCGCACGCGAGAACCCTGGCGCAGACCCGTGCGGCCGGTGGGCTCAGGGATTTCGAGTTTTGGCCGGGAGAACTTTTTCCCGCGAGCGGCGAAGAAGCTGGCGATGTTGTCGACCGAACCAGAGACAGAGGAGTTGGGCGCGACGGGTTTGGAGCCTGGGGCAATGCGCGTGGTGGAGAACTTCTGCGCTGGGCGGCGATTGCCGCTGGAAGATTGTGACGAGTAGGTAGCTGTCTGATCCTCGTCCTCGTAGGAGTAATGACGCGATTCGTAGCCGGACTCGTCGTCGCGGCGATTGCGGTTCCACTGAGGATACGGAGTAGCGTAGGGCGAGCCGGAGAACTGGTTTGAGAATTGCGGGCGCGGCGCGGGGCTGCCGAGGTCTTCGGTGAGACGCGCGGGAATCTCTTCGAGGAAGCGCGACGGGATGCTGGATTCGGGCATGTCGGAGCCGTAGCGGCGGCGATAACGCGCGCGCGTCATGACGAGCGTGTCCATGGCGCGCGTCATGCCGACGTAGCAGAGGCGGCGCTCCTCTTCGAGGCCGGCAGGTTCAGTGAGGGTGCGCGCGCTGGGAAAGAGGCCCTCCTCCATTCCGGCGAGGAAGACCAGCGGAAACTCGAGACCCTTGGCGGCATGCAGCGTCATCAGCGTAACGCGGGCCTCGGCGGAGTACTGGTCGGCGTCAGAGACGAGTGCGGCATGATCGAGGAATTCGGCGAGGGTCTCGCCGCGTTCCTGCGCGTCCTGCGCGGCATTGGCGAGTTCCTTGAGATTCTCGATGCGGGAGAAGGATTCCGGGGTGGCTTCTTCTTCGAGCGCGCGAATGTAGCCGGAACGGTCGTTGAGGAACTTGATGAGTTCGGGCAGGGTGGCGGGATCGCCGGGAGCACGGAAGGCTTCAGCTTCGTTGGCGGCGGCCTCAGCGGATTTTTGCCGAGCGAGAGCGCCGCCGGTTGCAGCGAGTGATTCGCGCCTGGAGCGAGTGTTCTTCTTCAGCGGGACGGGCGCGAAGGGATTGAATGAGGCGGCGTCGATGTTGTGGGCGGCGTCAGAGTCTGTGGCGTTTTCGGGCGCAATGGTGGAGTTCTCTTCGGATGGGCCGAAATCGAAGCCGAAGTTGAAGCTGGTGTCGAAATCAGAGTTACGGGCTGTGTCGGACGGTTGTTCTACCGTCTGTGTGACTGCGTCGTCTTCGGCGGCTTCAGCGGCGATGGTCTCGACATCGAAGCTGGTGTCACTTTCGTCGGAACCGGTGTGGAGATATTCTTCGGCAGCGTCGTCTGGTTGTGGTGCAGCCGGCCCCGGCGCGGCAGTTGCCGTGAGCGCGCCGGCGAAGTCCGGGCCGAGCATGGCGCGAGCGTCCATGATGAGCCGGCGAAAGTTGCCGAGCGCGGTGAGGGCGCGGGCGGGCAGGAGCTGGTTTTCGCGTGCGCGGGCGATGGCATCCCATGTGCTGATGCCGGCGGTGAGCGCGATACGTTCCAGAGTCTCCAACGTAGTTTTGCCAATGCCCCGCGCAGGCGAGTTGATAACGCGGGCGAGCGCAATCGAATCATGTGGATTGACGACCAGCTTCATGTAGCTGAGCAGGTCCTTCACCTCGGCACGCTCGTAAAAGCTGAAGCCGCCGACCATGTGGTATTGGATCTGGTAGCGCCGCAGCGCCTCTTCCACCAGGCGCGACTGCGAGTTGGTGCGGTAGAGCACGGCGCAGCGCGGCTGGTCGTCGGTCTGTCCGGCCTCGCGCAGATAGCGGTTGATCCGGTCCGCGATGAAGAGCGCCTCGTTCTCGCCGTCGGGCGCCTCATAGAGGCCGATCAGCGAGCCGCCTTCACGCGTGGTGAAAAGGTTCTTGCCCTTGCGCTGCGTGTTATTGGCGACCACGGCGGAGGCGCCTTCGAGGATCATCTGCGTGGAGCGGTAGTTCTGTTCGAGGCGGATGGTGCGGACCTCAGGAAAGTCCTTCTCGAACTCGAGGATGTTGCGGATGTCCGCGCCGCGCCAACTGTAGATGGACTGGTCCTCATCTCCGACGACGCAGACGTTGTGCTCGGGGCCGGCGAGCAGCTTCATTAGCTCATACTGCGGGCGGTTGGTGTCCTGGTACTCGTCGATGAGGAGGTATTTGTAGCGGCGGTTGTAGCGCTCGCGCACGTCGCCGGCGACCTTGAGCAGGCGGACGGTTTCGAGCAGGAGGTCGTCGAAATCCAGCGCGTTGGCCTTGAAGAGTTCTTTCCGGTAGATCTCGTACAGGTGCGCGATGCGCTCCTCCAGCGGGTTCTTGGAGGCAAGGAAGTACTCCTGTGGGTCGATCATGTGGTTCTTCGCCCAGCTGATGCGCCCGAGCACAACGCGCGGCTTGAGCTGCTTGTCATCGATGGCGAGGCGCTTGAGCGCGGCCTTCATCACGGCCTGCTGGTCGGCCTCGTCGTAGATGGCGAAGGATTTAGTGAGGCCTGTGTTGTTGACGCGCAGGGCTTCGATGTCGCGCCGCAGCACGCGGACGCAGAAGCTGTGGAAGGTGGAGAGGTGGGGCTTGGAGAGCGAGGTGTGGCCGAGGATTTTTTCCACGCGCTCGGCCATCTCGCTGGCGGCCTTGTTGGTGAAGGTGACGGCGAGGATGGAGTCGGGCGCGACGCCGCGCTGCTCGATGAGGTATGCGATGCGGTGCGTGATGACGCGGGTTTTGCCGGAGCCTGCGCCCGCGAGAAGCAACACGGGACCGTCGACGGCCTGGATGGCCTCGCGCTGCTGCGGGTTCATGTTTTCGAGAAGGCGGGACATATTGTGGGGAGGCGCTGCTAGGACTCCAGCCTCTATGTTAATCGCCCGTGCATGGGAGCGCGAATGCTGTGTGGAAAGGCGGAGGAATTGGGCGGGCGTGCGGAATTTCGGTTTGACGTTGGGTGGGGAGAACGGATTCCGCACAATTTTCGGCAGCCGATAAGGGCCCATATTTTTCGCGAAAATTATGACGAACCTGTGAGTATGCGGTGCGTATAAGGAGGACAACGGGTGGCAGCAATAAACGCTGAGACCCGCTGATGAAAATTCAAATCCGAGGTATCTCCCCATGCGGCGCATGTCACGCACTCTTAGCGGTATTACGGCGGTCTTTCTTGCGGCGGGAGCCGTTGCCCCGCTGTACGGCAGCGCGATGTCGGCGCGCGGCAACGATCGCGTTGCCGTTCATCTGGTGAACAAGGGCGACGATGCCCAGGACATCAAGGTGGATGGGCACATCTACCTGGTGAAGGCGCACGCGGCTGTGGACGTGAAGGTGCCGGCGGGCAGCGTGGTGTATTCCGCGGGCAAGAGCGCGCATTACCAGGAAGGCGACAAGCTGATCACAATTACGCCGGCCATGAAGGACACAACGGTGTACTTCAACTGCACGGATTGCGTGGCGAGTGGGTCATAATTAATGGGTGGCCGCAACTGAGCTGACCGTTCGCAACGTCGCTGTCTTCTGCGCTTCCGCGGATGGAAGTGACCCCGTGTACCGTGCTGCCGCGGCCGAACTTGGCCGTGAGCTGGCGCGGCGTGGGGTCGGTGTGGTGTATGGCGGCGCGAAGGTGGGGCTGATGCATGCGGTGGCGGAGGCGGCGTTGGCCGAGGGCGGACGCGTGATCGGCGTGATCCCCGAGGTGCTGGTGGAGTTAGAGGTCGCGCATGATGCGCTGACCGAGCTGCACATCACGGATACCATGCACACCCGCAAGGCGCTGATGGCCGAGCGGGCAGATGCGTTCATCGCGCTGCCCGGCGGGTTCGGGACGTTCGAGGAGCTGTTCGAGGTGCTGGCCTGGCAGACGCTGAAGCTGCACGCCAAGCCGGTGCTGCTGTTGAACACGAACGGCTTCTATGACCGGATGCTGGAGTTCTTCGACCACTGCGTGGAGCAGGGAATGCTGAAGGCGAAGAACCGCGAGATTGTACTGGTAGCGGGGACGGTGGGAGAGGCGCTAGAGCGGCTGGGGATCGAGTAGAGAAGGTCTGTTTAATATCAGACGACCGACGATTGCTTGGACAGAAACGCAGATTCTCTTCGGGAATGACAAACAAAAACTTCACTCGTCCGAAGTGTGGCAGGCGTCGCAATTGCAGACGCGGCGCAGGTACTCCCAGGAGTAGATGCCGGCCTCGTGGCCGTCATTCCACTTGAACTTGAGGGCGTACTTGCCGACAGGTGTGGCTTCGACGGGCTTCGGCGGCTCCTGATACATGGCGAGGAGGGTCTGCGGCCTGGGCTTCGGCTCGCCGGGCTTGCGGCCGGAGGCCTCGCGCTCTTCATGGCAGGTGGCGCAGGGGCAGGCGTCGCGCAGCCAGCGGAAGGACCATGAGCTGTGATGGCCGTCGCGCCAGTCGATCTCGACGCCGGTACCCTCGGACTTTTTCACGCGGACCTTTACTGGCGTGACGGCGTCGGCGGGCAGCTTCTGGTCGGTCTGCGCGCCTTTGCGAGCTTCTTCTTCGCTGACGATGCGGATGCCTTCATGGCTCATGGCTTCGGCTCCTTATGGTGCGGCTTCAGCTCTTCGGTGGCTTCGCGGTCATAGCGCAGCTTCAGGACCACAATGCTGAGCGCGAGCACCAGTGTCACACTGTTTGACGCGATGACCGGGCGCGAGCCGATGTCAATGCCGTAGATCAGCCACATGAAGACGCCGATCGAGAAGAGGAGGAACGTCGGCAAGGAGACGTCCTTCGCGGAACGGCGGCGGACCACGCGCACGAGTTGCGGGATGAAGGCGACGGTGGTGCAGAAAGCAGCGGCGAAGCCGAGATTCTCAATGGAGATGGCGGGCGCGGTTTGTGGGGGCAGGATCATGCGCCTCTCCAGAAGAAGTAAGCGGCCACGGTGCAGCCGGTGGCCACGACGATGGCGCGCAGCAGGTTGGGATTCATGCGGCGCGCGTAGATGGCGCCGATCCAACCGCCGGCAGCGGCGAAGACCATGGAGATGAGGCAGTAGTGCCACTCGATGGCGCCGCCGAAGATGAAGGTGACGACGGCGCTGAGGTTTGAGGTGCAGGCGACGAGCACCTTGAGCGAGTTGAGCTGGCGCATGTCTTCGATGCCGAAGAGCGCGAGCACCGTCATCAGGACGAATCCGGCGCCCGCGCCGAAGTAGCCGATGTAGAAGCAGACAGGGAGGGTGCCGAGGAAGAGAGGGACCATCTTCGGGCTGCGGGGTGCGTGCGGTTCGGCGGAACGCTCGCGCAGCCAGCGCGCGATGCGTCCGCTGATGCCGAAGAGCAGAGATGCCACAAGCAGCAGCCAAGGGACGAGTTGCATGAACGTGCGCTGGCGCATGTGCAGCAGCATGATGGCGCCGGTGATTCCGCCGAGGACGGAGCTAGTCATGACGACGGCGACCATCTCGCGGCGGAGGTCCATGCGCAGCGCCCAGACGCTGGTGAGCTGGCCGGGCCAGAGGGCGACGGTGTTGGTGGCGTTGGCCTGGATGGGCGGCACGCCGACCGCAAGCATGGCCGGAAAGGTGATGAAGGAGCCGCCGCCGGCCATGGCGTTCATCACGCCGGCGATGAGGGATGCGACGACCAGCCAGGCATAGCCGGCGTGCGTGCTCAGGCTGGAGAACATTACTACTATTCTAGCGGCGGACTCCGAGTGCAAAGCGAGTCAGCAAGTCAGCGAGTCAGCGGACAATCAAACTGCAGCAGGCAGCTCGGGCGTGGCGGCGATGAGGGTGCGGGTGTAATTGTGCTGCGGTGACTCGCAGACCTGTATCGCATCGCCGATCTCGACCAGCTTGCCGCGCTGCATGACCGCGACGCGGTCACAGAGGTAGCGCACCAGCGGCATGGAGTGGGAGATGAAGAGATAGGTGAGGCCGAGCGAGCGTTGGAGGTCGCGCAGCAGGTTGATGACCTGTGCACCGACCGAGACATCGAGGGCGCTGACCGGCTCGTCGAGCACAAGGAACTGCGGGCGCAGCGCGAGGGCGCGTGCGATGTTGATGCGCTGGCGCTGGCCGCCGGAGAACTCATGCGGGTAGCGCATGAGTGCCGATTCATCCAGACCCACCGACCACAGCAGCTCACGCATGCACGCGCGCCTGCCTCCCCGCGGAGGTTCGCGATGAATATGGAATGGCTCCATCAGAATCTCGTGCACGCGCATGCGCGGGTTGAGCGCCGCGTAGGGGTCCTGGAAGACGATCTGCATGCGGCGGCGGAGGGCGCGCATATGAGATGAATGCGCGGGAGGTAGCGCGGAGCCGTCGAAGAATACTTCTCCGGCGGTGGGTTCGAGGAGGCGAAGGATCATGCGCGCGACGGTGGTCTTGCCGGAGCCGGACTCGCCGACCAGACCGAGCGTCTCGCCAGGGTGGATGGTGAAGGAGACATTATCGACGACGCGCGTCACTCCGCCGTCGCGCGGGTATTCCTTAATAACGTTGCGGACTTCGATGAGCGGGGTGGCAGCGGAATGTGAGGGCTGCATAAGCGAGGATGTCACTAACGGCCGAACTGCCGCAAGTGATGGTCGGTGTGCAGGTAGCCCCACCGCATCCAATCCGCGTAAGACATCGCGCCAAAGAAAGCATGATCAACTCTCAACTGCTCGGACATGCAGAACCGATCCATTTCAGCAAGGGCCTCAGCAAGGTCCTGCTCAAATACTCCGGGACACATCCCGGGAGCGCCTTGTTTCAGGGCTGGAATGGTCCAGAAACCGGGTTTCCAAGGGGTTGGCTGCCAGAGCGCAATATCTTTCAGAGTCGCTGCGGGTATGGGCGTAGCGATTGGACTCGATTCGATCTCGCCCATGGCGGCCAAAAATGCGCGCCGTATATGGCAGACCATCTCTGCTGCTGACATTACGCCCCACTGCCGGGCGTCATCCGGCCGCACAGACGCGAACCGATTGCGGACAGATTGACAGTCTTCGCGATTGCTTAGGGTGTGCATGACTCCTCAAGAGTAATAGGTGACGCCGCTCTGCCGCCGCTAACGCTGGTGCGATGGCTCCAGTCTTTCGTGTATGCTGATTGCCACCCAGACGCGGCGCGTTTTCCCGCTGGGCAATTTTTTTCGCTGAACGGGTGTTCTGGTGGGCGCAAGGCCTGTCCCGGAACGACCGACTCCCTGGGGCGAGGGCACAAGTCCCACCGGGCCGATCGCGAAGAGACTGACTCCGCTCGCCGGCGCAACCGCTTGAGCCGGGAGATGGGCTTCGATGAGTGAGACCTTTACGATTGGGATCGGCGGCGCCGCGGGCCAGGGCGTAGCCACGCCGGGCGACATTCTGGCGCTGCTGTTCAGCCGGCGCGGCCTGCATTTGAATGCGTACAACGCCTACCAGTCCATCATCCGCGGCGGACATACGTTCCTCACCATCCGCACCGGCGTCGATCCGGTGGAGAACATGGGCGACGACCTGGACTGCCTGATTCCGCTGAACCAGGACACCATGGACCGCCATCTGCGGCTGCTGACCGATGGCGGCGCGTGCATTTACAACGCCGATTCAATCAAGCCGGGCGAGGCCGCTGCCGGAGTACAACTTTGTCCCATTCCCGTGAGCACGCTTGCGGACATCACGCGCAACAAGGTGGCGCAGAACACGCTGGCGCTGGGCGCGGCGCTGAGCATGATGGGCGTGGGCTTTGCTGCGCTTGAGAGCATCATGGCGGCCCAGTTCGGGCGCAAGGGCGAGGCGGTGGTGAAGGAGAACGTGGACATCGCGCGCTCCGGCTACGACTACGCGAGCCAGCATTTCAAGCCGTTTGCGCGACCGTTGCCCATGACGGACAACAAGTACGCCGTCCTGAGCGGCAATACCGCGCTGGCCATGGGCGGAGCGGCGGCAGGCGTGAAGTTCTACTGTGCATACCCCATGAGTCCTTCGACCGGCGTACTGCACTGGATGGCCGGGCACGGGCGCAAGGCCGGCATCATGGTGCGGCAGGTGGAGGACGAGATCGGCGTGATCAACATGGCCATCGGCGCGGCGCATGCCGGCGTGCGGTCCATGTGCGCCACTTCGGGCGGCGGCTTTGCGCTGATGAGCGAAGGGCTCGGCCTCTCAGCGATGGCGGAGATTCCGGTAGTGGTCATCGACTGCATGCGCGCAGGGCCGTCGACCGGCGTGCCCACCAAGACCGAGCAGGGCGATCTGTGGCAGATGCTGGGCGCGGCCTTCGGCGACTATCCGCGCGTGATCGCGGCGCCGGTGGACATCGGCGATTGCTTCACGCTGATGGCCGAAATCTTCAACGTGACGGACAAATTCCAGGTGCCGGGGCTGGTGCTGGCCGATTTGCTGCTGAGTGAAGGCCGACTGAGTGTTGATCCGGCCAAGCTCGATTTCAAGCCGCACATCGATCGCGGCGAGATGATCACCTCGAACGGCCAGCCGCACGGCGAATATCTGCGCTACAAGATCACGGAGAGCGGCGTGTCGCCGCGCGCGATCCCCGGCGTGGAGGGCTTTACGCATGTGGTCTCGTCCGACGAGCATGACGAGAACGGCGTACTGATCTCGGACGAGTACACCAACCACGCCAAGCGCCGCGCGATGATGGAGAAGCGCATGCGCAAGGTGGCCGGCATTGAGGCGATGGTGCCGAAGCCGAAGCTGGAAGGCCCGGCAGATGCAGATGTGACGCTGATCGGGTGGGGTTCGACCGACGGCACCATCCGCGAGGCGCGCGCGCAGCTGGCACAGCAGGGCATCAAGGCGAACCAGTTGCAGATTCGCTGGCTGGCGCCGCTGCATGGCGATGAGATTGTCCGGCTGCTCAAAGGCGCGAAGAAGACGATCATCGTGGAGAACAACTTCAGCGGGCAGTTTGCGCGCTACCTGCGTTCGGAGACGAGCTATGTGGCCGACGGGCACATCCGCAAGTACGACGGCGAGCCGTTTATGCCGCACCACATTACCGAGGCGGTGCGAGAACAGCTTGCCGGCTCCACGACGCTTTCAGTTCCAGCCCACGAAGTAATGGTTTAAGGAGAGACGACCCGATGGCGACGATCAACATAGCACCTCCCAAGCCGATGGTGATGGCGGACCTGAAGGGCAAGGTCGATCCAGACTGGTGCCCTGGATGCGGCGACTACGGCGTGCTGGCGGCCGTCCAAAAAGCCCTCGTCGAGTTGCAGATTCCGAACCACACGGTGGCGACGGTCTCCGGCATCGGCTGCTCGTCGAACTTCCCCGGCTTCATCAACACCTACGGAATGCACACGCTGCATGGGCGCTCGCTGCCGGTGGCCTCGGGGCTGAAGCTCGGCAACCACGACCTGACTGTGCTGGTGACGGGCGGCGATGGCGACGGTTTCGGTATCGGCTGCGGCCACTTTGTCCACGCCATGCGCCGCAACATCAACCTGACATACCTGGTGCTCGACAACCAGATCTACGGGCTCACCACGGGGCAGACCTCGCCCACCAGCCGGATTGGGATGAAAACGAAGTCGAACCCGTACGGCAACGGCGATACACCGGTGAACCCGATCACGCTGGCGCTTTCGGCGGGCGCGACGTTTGTGGCGCGCGGCTTCTCCGGCGACCAGAAGCACCTGACGGAGCTGATCAAGGCCGCGATCCAGCACAAGGGCTTTTCGTTCCTCGACATCTTCAGCCCGTGCGTCACCTACAACCACGACAATACGTTCCAGTGGTTCCGGCCGCGCGTCAAGCGCCTGGAGGACGATGCCAACTACGACTCCACGAACTGGGTGCGCGCCATGGAGAAGGCGACCATCTGGGGCGAGGAGATTCCCATTGGCAAGTTCTACGAGACCACCGAAGTGCCGTCGCTCGAAGAGACCGAGCCGGTGCTCGAAGGCGGAGCGATGATCTCGCGCCCGCTGCACATCGCGCCTGATGTGGCGAAGCGGTTCGTGGAAGAGCTGATGTAGGGATTAGCTTGTTGTGTTCAGTACGGTTGGGCTGCAGCACACTACTTTTTGTGCTGCTCCAGACATCAGTAGTGCTTGCACTCCATACAGTGAATTGATCCTGGGTCCCGCCCGGTCCAATCAGCCACAGGTTTGTAATCTCTTCCGGAATTCGTGGCAAAGTTGAGGGTGGCTCGAAGCTAGTGATGGCGTTCCATGGCAGGCCATTGTCTGCGCCGATATAGACGACGAGATGACGCTCGGCGGTTTTCGCACGACCTAACTTCTCTCGGTTGTCTTCCTTCCAAGCTTCCGTTTCGCCCGTCTTGATCGCGGTGCTTGGGCCGACCGCGCCACCACCGCTGTGGTACGCGATTTTAATCGAGGCATCTCCCTCGGAGGAGATCACTCCACTGCCGAATATCTGAAGTTTGCAACAGACCTCATTGACAGATGGCGAACGTCCACTAACTGCAAAGAATCTGTCAATACCTTCGTGCTCCAGCTTTGCAAGCTGTTCGTCTGCGTTCGCTCGAATAGTCCTGATGCAGGCTCCGCTGACTGGAAAAATCCTCCAGCTCTTCTTGCACGTCACTGCGCTAATAACAGAACCGCCAGCCTTCTTGCTGCGAATTCTGGCGATTGTGCGTGTGAGACATTCGTCAATTGCCGCAGTAGCCTCTACGGCAGCCAAAGTTCCATCGCTGTAACGCAAATCGAAGTCGTACTCGCCATGGGATTGTGTCGGTCGATAATCCAACACCGTTCCTTGAAGAGCAGCTTCGAGGACCCGTTTTGTAACAGCTTCGGCGTAATTCATGACGTGCGTTGAAGCTAGCTGCCCGACTTAGATGTCCAGGTTCTTCACGTCGAGGGCGTTTTCTTCGATGAATTTGCGGCGGCTTTCGACGTCCTCGCCCATGAGGGTGGTGAAGATCTCTTCGCAGGCGGCGATGTCGTCGGAGTGCACCTGGAGCAGCGTGCGGCGTTCGGGGTCCATGGTGGTCTCCCAGAGCTGCGGTGCGGTCATCTCGCCGAGGCCCTTGTAGCGCTGGACGTCGTATTCTTTTTTGCCCTGCTCGACGACATACTCGAAGACCTCGCGGGCGGTCTTCTTCTCGACCGGGTCTTGCGCGGCCCGGGCGGCTGCGCTGCCACGCTTGGGGGCCTTGCCCTTGGCGGGAGTGGCTTCAGATGCTGATGCTTCTGCGGTCTCCTCGCCCTCAGCGGCTTCCGCGTCTTCTTCCTCGGCTTCAGCAGCCGCGCCCGCAGCAGCGACTGCACCCTTTGCAGGCTTCGCTGCGTATTCGATGTAGAACGGCGGGGCCAACTTGTCGCGCAGCGCGGCGAACTTGCCCAGCATCTGCCGTGTCTCGGCGGCGGAGGCCAGCGCCCAGTCGATGCGGCGCACGGCGCCCTGCGAGTCCGTGAAGCTGAGCGAGTAGAGTTTGTGCTCCTCGTCGAAGGCGATCTCGCCGACTTCGCGGAACTGGTGCGCGCGCGCCATCTCCTTCAGGCGCTTCGCCATCTCCTTCAGCTTCGTCTGCGACTCGAAATCCTCGCGCTTGACCGGGTCCTTACCCTCGCGCGCGAAGATCTGCGCAAAGGCCTCGGTTACGTCCCCATTCCGCAGGCGCTTCTCCACCTTGTCGAGGACGGTGAGGTACTCGTTCAGCGACGACATGAACTTGGTCAGGTCACCACCCTCAAGCTTGGCCCCACCATCGCCATAGCGCAGCACCATGCCGTCCGAGGCGCGCTTGACCATCACCTGGACGTACTCGCGGTCGTCCTTGATGTACTGCTCGAAGCGGCCCTTCTTGATGCGGTAGAGCGGCGGCTGCGCGATGAAGACGTTGCCGCGGCGGATCAGTTCGCCCATGTGGCGGAAGAAGAATGTCAGCAGCAGCGTGCGGATGTGCGAGCCGTCCACGTCGGCATCGGTCATCAGGATCAGCTTGCCGTAGCGCAGCTTCGCGTAGTCGAAGTCGTCCTTGCCGATGCCGGTGCCGAGCGCCGTGATCATGGCGCGAATTTCTTCGTGGCCCAGCATTTTGTCGTAGCGGGCTTTTTCGACGTTGAGGATCTTGCCCTTCAGCGGCAGGATGGCCTGGAAGCGGCGGTCGCGGCCCTGCTTGGCGGTGCCGCCGGCGCTCTCGCCCTCGACGAGGTAGAGCTCGCACTTGTCGGGCTGGCGTTCGGAGCAGTCCGCGAGCTTGCCGGGCAGGCCCCCGCCGTCCAGCGCGCCCTTGCGGCGAGTCAGGTCGCGGGCCTTGCGCGCGGCTTCGCGGGCGCGTGCGGCGTCAATCGCCTTGTTGATGATGCGGCGGGCGATCGGCGGGTTCTGTTCGAGGAAAGCGCCCAGGCGCTCGTTGACGAAGGCCTGCACCGTGCCGGCGATGTCTGAGTTGAGCTTGCCCTTGGTCTGGCCTTCGAACTGGGGCTGCGACAGCTTGACCGAGATGACGGCGACCAGGCCCTCGCGCACGTCGTCGGAGGAGAGGTTCTCCTTGACGTCTTTGAAGAGGCCAAGCTGCTGGCCCATGTAGTTGATGGTGCGGGTGAGGGAGGTGCGGAAGCCGGTGAGGTGCGTGCCGCCGTCGACGGTGTTGATGTTGTTGGCGAAGGTGAACAGGGTCTCGGAGTAGCCGTCGTTGTACTGCAGCGCAATTTCCATGGCGACGCCGTTGCGCTCGGACTCCATGTAGATGGGCTTGTCATGCAGCGTCTGCTTGCCGCGGTTCAGATGCTTCACGAACTCGGCGATGCCGCCCACGTACTTGAACGTCTGCTGCTTGGCCTCGCCGGTCTTGGCGTCGGTAGTGCGTTCGTCCGTAAGGGTGATTTCAAGGCCCTTGTTCAGGAAGGCGAGTTCGCGCAGGCGCTGGGCGAGCGTGTCGTAGCTGTACTCGGTCACGGTGAAGATGGTCTTGTCCGGCAGGAAGTGGACGCGTGTGCCGCGGCGCTTGGACTGGCCCATCTTCTTCAGCTTGCTGGTGGGAATGCCCTTGGAATAGGTTTGCTCCCACGCATGGCCATCGCGCCAGATCTCGACCTCGAAGTCTTCCGAGAGCGCGTTGACGCAGCTGACGCCGACGCCGTGCAGGCCGCCGGAGACTTTGTAGTTCGAGGCGTCAAACTTGCCGCCCGCGTGCAGCATGGTAAGGACAACCTGCACCGCGGGCATCCTCTCGCCGTTGATGACCTTGTCGTCCACTGGAATGCCGCGACCGTCGTCGACGACGGTGATGGAGTTGTCCACGTGGATGGTGACGTCAATCTTCGTGGCGTGCCCGGCCAGCGCCTCGTCGACGGAGTTGTCGACGACCTCGTACACAAGATGGTGCAGCCCCATCTCGCCCGTGGAGCCGATGTACATGGCGGGACGCAGGCGGACGGCGGTAAGGCCTTCGAGCACAGTGATGTTTTCGGCTGAGTAGCCGCCACCGTCCTTTGAGGCTTTTGCGCCGTTCTTCGAGGCGGCTGCTTCTGCTGCTCCTGCGGCTTTTGCTTCCGCTTCCGGGCTCACTGCGGTGGTTGCCATTCATGCTCCGCGCGGCGTGGTTTGCGCCGCGAAAATCAGGTCAGTTTTGGAATACTTTGCGCGTACCGCGGGCCCCCTGAAGCTGCGGGTCTTGGGTCGCTTTGAATCTTCACAAAAGCCGCGCCAATTCAGGGTTTTTCGCGATTCGGCGAGCCTTTTTCCACCTCTTGATTGTACCACGCGCAGAGGGGTATTCCGGGCCCTGAGAGCAGATGTAAACAGTGCAAAACAAGGCACTTTTTCAGGCTCAACCAGCAGCCCCGATAGCAAACCCTATAATCTCGAAGTAGCCGAACAGAACAAGCGCAGATATGGTGGTCTCGAAGGTAGTACCCGTCCCTCCCCAGAAGCCTCGAACTCCGGAAGGAAGCCCCTATTCGGCGCATATCCCAGCGCTGGATGGCGTGCGTGGTTTGGCTATCCTGATGGTCATCTGCTCGCATGCTTTCGAATCGAATTCAGAGGATGCAGGGCGCTTAGTTCGCTTTGTCGGCAGATTCCTGTACTACGGCTTCTTTGGGGTAGACCTGTTTTTTGTTTTGTCCG
The DNA here is from genome assembly GCA_035572415.1 of Acidobacteriaceae bacterium. Lineage (GTDB taxonomy): Bacteria > Acidobacteriota > Terriglobia > Terriglobales > Acidobacteriaceae > Edaphobacter. The sequence continues at coordinate 39,287 of DATNAU010000016.1, read as the reverse complement.
GCTTCCTCATCACGGGCATTTTGATCGACTCTTTGGCCGACCCAAGCTATTTCCGCAAGTTTTACGCCCGGCGTATTCTTCGCATCTTTCCGCTGTATTACGGGGTCCTGACAGCGCTGTTTGCGTTGACTCCGCTATTGCGGCTCCATTGGGGCAGTATGGGCTGGCTGCTTGTCTTCTACCTGCAGAACCTGCGACCAACGACGATTGCAACCTTCTCGCCCGGCGCTAACATCGGCCTCTTTCATTTTTGGTCGCTCGCCGTCGAAGAGCAGTTCTATTTGTTGTGGCCGGCGGTTGTCTTCTTTGCCCGTGGCCGAAGCAGGCTACTCTCGATTACGCTTGCTGCGTCTGCAGGAGCTCTTCTCCTCCGCATCATTCTGCTTTTCTGTGGAATTTCCGGCCTGCTAATTCACGTAAGCACGTTGTGTCGCGCGGATACTCTGCTCCTCGGTGGGGCGTTGGCTATTCTTTGCCGGTCACGCTTGTCGAGTCGGGTAATTGATCTGTCGTCATGGGTTTTCCTCGGTTCCACCATCGTGGTTGTCGGTTCGATCATCCTTCGAGGGCCGGATTCGGTTTTGCAATCATTTCCTGACCAGCTATGGCTGAGTGGTATCCGCTATACAGTGCTGGCAGTGGGGTTTGCGTCGCTTATCGCCTGGTCCCTGAAGTCTGAGTCGCTTTGCCAGTGGGCGTTTGAAAGGGCATGGCTTCGCTTTCTGGGCAAGTATTCGTATGGCATCTATGTGTTACATGTGCTCGTGCTGGGGGCGATGATCCCCGCCAGCCGCAGGTTGCTGCTCAATCTGACCCACAGCAGACTGCTTGCGGTGGGAGGCGCGGGCCTCGCGGGACTGGCTGTCTCAATTGCCGCCGCTTACACGGCCTTCCATCTTTTCGAGAACAAATTCCTTCGTCTGAAGCGGTTCTTCGCCTATTCCCGTTCGTCCGAACGTATGCGTGAGGGCGTGATGTCGTAAAGGCGCGTCATTTTGCGAACGGAGCCGGGGTCGAACGTCGTATATACTTGATTGGTTGTCAGAAAAGCAGTGTCAGGAAGTACCATGCCAAAGTTGAAGACTCATTCGGGCGCAGCCAAGCGCTTCACCAAGACGGCCTCCGGCAAGTTCAAGCGTGGCCAGTCCAAGATGCGCCACATCCTTACCTCGAAGTCCGTGAAGACCAAGCGCCATCTGCGCAAGGGCGTCATGATCTCCGAGGCGGATACCCCGAAGATCGCACGCATGCTGCCCTACGCGTAAGCGGAGGGAAGCAGGGACAAGTTTTCAGGTCGAGCGGGTGCCCCATATCCCGAAGGGATGTGGGAAGAAAAATCACCCAATCAACAATGGGCCAGTTACAGCGTTCCGGCCCCTGGGAGGCATAAGCCGCCCACACCAGACCTGAAGCAGCAGAGCGAGTGAAGAGGACAACCTTTCCTCCAGCCGCTTAGCTTTCTCCGGAAAGCAAACACGAAACGCAAAAAGGAGCACACGATGCCTCGCGTCAAACGCAGTACCAAGCGCACTGACCGCCGCAAGAAAATCCTCAAGAAAGCCAGCGGCTACTTCCTCACAAAATCCAAGCTCTACCAGGCAGCTCAAGAGGCCGTTGAGCGCTCGCAGATGTTCGCCTACACGGGGCGCAAGCAGAAGAAGCGGCAGTTCCGCGCGCTCTGGATCGTGCGCATCAATGCGGCCTGCAAGGCCAACGGCACCAGCTACTCCAGCTTCATCAACGGATTGAAGCTGGCGGGCAACGATCTCGATCGCAAGGTGCTGGCGGAGATCGCCTATAACGATGCCGCCGGTTTTACTGCTCTCGCGGAGACCGCCAAGGCTGCCGTCGCCAAGAAGAAGTCCGAGAAGAAGGCCGCGTAGTCGCCCCCGCGCCTCTTCGAGATGTGGGGCTTTTGCATGAGGGCGTGGTCCTAGGGACCGCGCCCTTTGTGTTTGCAGAGGAGACGCGTGCAGGGCGTTCTCATCGTATCGGCGTGTGATACTGCAAGACGCACCGCTATTCCCCTGAATGCTTACACGAAGACAATGTGCGGTTGCTATCGCGATGCTCTTCGCGACCGCAGCCAATGCGCAACGGCGGCTGCTCCAGGGCATCAATCACACGCCGATCGTGGTTCGCGACCTCGAAAAAGCGCAGGCCGATTTTCGCGCGATGGGCTTCACCATCAAGCCCGGGCATCTGCACTCCGACGGCATTCGCAATGCGCACGTCAAGTTCGCGGACGGAAGTGAGCTCGAACTCATCACGGCGGCTGCGGCGGTCGACGAGCTTACGGCTGAGTATCGCGACAAGATTGCACACGGCGACGGTCCGGTCTACTACGGACTGTACTCCCCGGACCCCGCAGCGCTGTTGCGGAGGCTCCATGCAGAGGGGATGCCGTTGAAAGAGAATGAGGGATTGCTGACGTTTCCCATGGGGAATCCTCTGCACGCGATCTTCTTCGGTCCATTGGGCCCGGCGCGGGACGACCGCCCGGAGTATTTCGTTCACCGCAACACCGCGCAACGGCTTTCCGGATTCTGGGTGCGCGACAGGCCGGAGCTGCGCGCACTGTTTCGGAACCTGGATGTGCCGCTGATCGGCTCCCGGGCGTGCGGTCCGCTCGGCGATCGGGTGATCCGCGCCAAACTGCCCAAAGGCGATGTGTATCTCGTTGCGCAGATGGGACCCGGGGACGAACTCGCGGCTCGCGTTGATGTGAAGAGCATCGCGGCGGCTGAAAATACGTTGCGCAGCGGCGGGTTTGCGCCGCAGAGATACGCGTGCGACAAAAGCTCGATCTGGCTGCCGCCGTCGGCTGCACACGGCATCTGGCTGCAACTCCGTGAGGCGCGGCATTGAGGTAATGGTCGAGGGCGAGCGGCGGGACTCTTCGTCGTTATCCGCAGCCATGAACCAACCGCGCCGCCGCGGCATTTATCCTAGTGAAGTATGCCGCCGGCTATTGAACCCGAAGCGATCGCCGCCACGCGTCCGCAGCTCGATCCCGCCCAAAGCCGACGCCCGGACATACAAGGAGCGACGCCGGCTGCATCGACGGCTGCGATGGAGACATTTGAGTCCTGGGGACGGTATCCGAAGTACAAGGCTCGCGTGGTGCGGCTCAACTGGCAGTCGGATTTTCCCAGCATTTTGAACTCTTCAGCGTCCGCCGGCATAACAGGGTCGGCGTTGCCCGTGGGTCTGGGCCGCAGCTACGGGGATGTTGGATTGCTGAATGGCGGAACGCTGCTGCAGACCACCGGCATGGACCGGCTGCTTGCGTTTGATCCTGAGACGGGAGTTCTGACCGCGGAGTCCGGCATCTCGCTCGCGCAGATTCTGGATTTCGCCGTGCCGCGCGGATTCTTTCTGCCAGTGACTCCGGGCACGAAATATGTCACGCTGGGCGGCGCTATTGCCAACGACATCCACGGCAAGAACCATGAGTACGCCGGCGCCATCGGCTCTCACGTCCCGTGCTTCGAGCTGCTGCGCTCGGATGGTTCACGCAGGCTCTGCTCCCGCACGGAGAACTCCGACTGGTACGCTGCAACCATCGGCGGCATGGGGCTGACGGGCTTGATCACGTGGGCGCAGCTGTGCTTGCGGCCGATCGTATCGCGCGCCATGGATGTGGAGTACGTCCAGTTCCATGGCATCGATGAGTTTCTTGCCCTGAAGCAGCAATACGCTGCCGCGGAATACAGCGTCAGCTGGCTGGACTGTGTGTCCACGGGGCGCAACTTCGCGCGCGGCATCTTTATGGCAGGCGATCACTCCAGGACGCCCGGCGAGCTCAAGCCTTCGCCCGAGCCGAAGCTCGCCGTGCCGTTCGATGCGCCTGGCTTCGTACTCAACCGGTTTACCGTGGGCGCCTTCAACGCGCTCTACTTCCACAAACAGATGAAACCGCATGTGAAGGCGTCGCAGGACTATGAGCCTTACTTCTATCCGCTGGATAAAGTGCTGCACTGGAACCGTATCTACGGCGCAAATGGCCTGGTGCAGTTCCAATACGCGATTCCCTGGGCGCATGCGAAAGAAGGCACCATCGCGATCCTGCGCGAGATCGCGAAATCCGGTCTCGCCAGCTTCCTCGCGGTGCTTAAGACGTTCGGCGACGTCCCTTCGCTGGGCATGATGAGCTTTCCCTATCCTGGCATCATGTTCGCGCTCGACTTTCCAATCAAGGACGCCACATTCCCGCTGCTGCAACGGCTTGGCGACATGACGCTCGAGTTCGGCGGGCGTCTTTATCCCGCGAAGGATGCGGCGATGACACCCGGCCAGTTCCAGGCCTTCTACCCGGAGTGGCAGCGCTTTGCGCGCTTCAAGGACCCCATGATCACCTCGAGCTTCTGGGAGCGAGTGACGGGCACAGAGAGGTGAGAGACATTCACGACATGAGCACATCGACCGCAACAAGTCCGGCTGGGCAGCCGGGCTTTCCTTCGAATTCGCGCATTACGAAGAAGATCCTCGTCCTCGGCGCTACCTCGGGAATCGCCGAGGCCACGTGCCGGATATGGGCGGCGCAGGGTGCGCAGCTCTTCCTGGTCGCGCGCAATCAGGCCAAGCTCGACGCCGTCGCGGCCGATCTGAAGACGCGCGGCGCTTCGTACGTCGGTACCGCGGTTGCCGACCTGGATGACACCGACAAGCATGCCGATCTCCTCGCCCATGCGGTCAACTCTTTGACAGGCATGGACGTCGCATTGCTGGCGCATGGCATCCTCGGCGACCAGTCGCTTGCGGAGCGCGATTTCGAACAGGCTGCGCAGATTCTGCACACCAACTTCGTCGCTCCCGTCTCGCTGCTTACGTGGCTGGCGAACTTCTGCGTGCAGCGGCGGGCAGGCGTTCTCGCTGCCATCTCTTCAGTGGCAGGGGACCGAGGGCGCAAGTCGAACTACCTCTACGGATCGTCAAAGGCTGGCCTTTCCGCCTTTCTCGCCGGTCTGCGCAATCGCGTGGACCGCGAAGGCGTGACGGTGCTGACCATCAAGCCGGGGCCGGTCGCCACGCCCATGACCGCGCACATGAACATCAAGAAAGCCGACGTAAATGCCGTTGCGAAGGCGATCGTGTCAGCCATCGACCGCAGGGCCGACGTGCTCTACGTACCGTTCCTCTTCCGGCCGATTATGTTCGTCGTCCGCTGCATTCCGGAGCGGATTTTCAAGAAGCTGAATCTTTAGCCCGGGCCAGACGAGGTTTAGGCAGGGACCTTGCATCGGTTTCGCGCTTTCCACCCAACGTCCGTGCTCAATCCTGCATCCCAAGTGACATGCAGTCGCAGAATCCGATTCTCATGCCCCGCCGTAGTCCTGCCTTGATCGATCGCTTGCGTGCCACGCTGCGCGAGATTGATTCGGGCGTTCCAACTCAGGCCGATCCCGCCGTAACGCGGGAGTTTCGCCAGTTCCTGGTGCGCGCGATCGACGATCTGGAAGAGAAGCACTTCGACACGGCAGCGTAACGCCGAAAGTCAGAATGATGCTCCAACGCAACGAAAGGGCGACCACGGTCGCCCTTTGATTTTGGCAAGCATTCCTCGCCGCGAGAATCAAGTCCCTGAGTGGAAGGGCCGGACGACGACGTTGTCCTGCGTGGATGGTCTATCGGACCGGTTTAGGCCGCGCGACGGCGCCGCCAAGTCAACCCAGCGAGCCCAAACAGGCCAGTCCCGAGTAAAGCGATGCTTGCAGGCTCCGGAGTGATCGGCGGATCGAACTGCGCGAGACCTTTGATCATCATCATGTCCACATAGCCGTCGACATAGACGCTCTGAATGTAGAACGATGCTGTCACCGCTTCCGGATCGTATCCATCCTGGTTGAACAGGCCGTTGACCCCCACCTGAAGGCCGTTGCCTGCGCTCACGATCGAAGTGATGGACTGGACCGTCAGAGTTCCGGTATTTCCACCAGCGGTGACGTTAAACAAAGCAGGTGTGATATTGCCGTCATACGTAAAGCCGCTTGACAGGCTCAGATTGGAGCTGTCGCTTCTTGTTACCGCAAGGCTGCTGAGTTGGGGGCTGGCAACCGACGCGCGGGGAAAGAAGTTCAACGTCCCGTTGTTATTGGTGTAGTAAATGTTTCCGGAGAGCGCGACATCACCCGTGATCTCCGACGCAACTGCCGGAACGCTCAGTATCGCGCTCACAGCCGCCAACGCAGAAAACGTCAAAAGTCGACGTAACATCAAGCACCTCAAGAGAGACCGACACGAATCGACCTGCAATCCGTAGGATGATGTCTTACGAAGCGCGGCCATAGCCACCGGCCGGTTTGTTTGCGCCGGATCGAATATCCCTTGCGTGCCGCTGAAAACTTTCGGACGCTACGGTAAAAAGAGAAAGGCCAGGGAACAAACCCTGGCCTCACTCCGATTCGCTTTATGTCATTCAGGCGCCGGCGGCGGCGGCGTCTCCGGCAGCGGACTTGCGTGCCGCGGCAGTTGTACCCAGGTCCGCGGCCAGCTTTTCGGTGGTGAAGGACTCAATCGTGTCGCCCACCTGGATGTCCTTGAAGCTGCCGAGATCAATGCCGCACTCTACGCCCTGCCGAACTTCGCTGACGTCATCCTTGAAGCGCTTCAGCGAGGCGATCTTGCCGCGCCAGACTTCTGTGCCCTCGCGCAGCACGCGTACCTGCGCACCGCGCGAGATAGTGCCATCGACCACGCGGCAGCCGGCGATCTGGCCCACCTTGGTGATCTTGAAGACGTTGAGCACCTCGGCCCGGCCTGCGTAGTTCTCTTTGTAAACAGGTTCGAGGAGACCATACATCGCCTTCTCGATCTCGTCGCGCAGCTCGTAAATGATGGAATGGATGCGGATTTCGACGCCTTCGCGTTCGGCCACCTCGGCGGCGTTGCGATCCGGCCGCTGGTTGAAGCCGATGATGACGGCGTTCGAGGCCGAAGCCAGCAGTACGTCGGATTCCGTAATGGCGCCCACGCCGGAGTGCAGCACGCGCACGCGCACCTTGTCGGTGGACATGCTCTGCAGGTCTTCGGCGATGGCTTCGACGGAGCCCTGCACGTCGCCCTTGATGATGAGGTTGAGGTCCTTGACGCCGGCAGACTTGATCTGTTCGGCAAGGCCTTCGAGCGACACACGCGCGCTTTTGGCGAGCTGCGCCTCGCGTTCCTTCATCTTGCGGTACTGCGCAATGCCCTTGGCCTTGTCGCGGTCCGCCATGACGAGGAAGGTGTCGCCCGCGTCCGGCATGCCTTCGAGACCGAGAATCTCGACCGGAGTAGACGGGCCAGCCTCGGCGATGGCCTGACCGCGGTCATTGAACATGGCGCGGATCTTGCCGAAGGTATTGCCGACGATGTAGCTGTCGCCGGTGTGCAGAGTCCCGTTCTGCACGAGGACCGATGCGACCGCGCCGCGACCGCGATCCAGCTTGGCCTCGATGACGGTACCGACGGCTGGGCGGTCCGGCACGGCCTTCTGCTCATGCGTGTCCGCGACCAGGCAGATCATCTCTTCGAGACCGTCGAGATTGATGCGCTGCTTGGCGGAGACGTCGACGAATGGCGTATCGCCGCCCCATGAATCCGGTTGCAGGCCGCGGTCGGCAAGCTGCTGCTTCACGCGGTCAGGCTGCGCTTCTGGCTTGTCAATCTTGTTGACGGCGACAATGATGGGAACCTTCGCCGCCCGGGCGTGGTCAATTGCCTCGATGGTCTGCGGCATCACTCCATCGTCCGCGGCAACAACGATTACGACGATGTCGGTGATCTTGGCGCCCCGCGCGCGCATTCGGGTAAAGGCCTCGTGACCGGGAGTGTCGAGGAAGACGATCTCACGCCCATATGCCGGCGAATCGGGCTTGGTGATCTTCACCTTGTACGCGCCGATATGCTGCGTGATACCGCCGGCCTCGCCCGCAGCCACGTCGGTGGAACGGATGGCGTCGAGCAGCGAGGTCTTGCCGTGATCGACGTGCCCCATGACGGTGACCACGGGAGACCGGGTGATCTCGGCCATCCCGGTGGTGTCTTCGAGGAAGCCCTCGATGGCCTCGTTTTCCAGTTGCTCTTCCACGGAGATGACCTGCGCCTCCGCGCCGAACTGGCGCGACACGTCCTTGACCAGCTCGCTGTCGAGCGACTGGTTCACGGTGACGAGCACGCCCTTGAGGAACAGGGAAGTGATAAGGTCCTTGCCGCGCACGTCGAGCTTCTCGGCGAGGTCCTTCACGCTGATGCCTTCGGTGACCGTGATGGTCCGCGTGATGGGCAGCGGCTCGGACGAGATGACCGCCCCGCCATAACGCGGCGGCGGCTGGAAGCCCTTCATCGGGCCCTCCTTCACCTTCTCGTAGCGCTGATTACCGCGACGGCCGGGACGCTGGCCGGGACGCTGGCCAGTGGGTGCTCCGTCCGGAGGCGGTAGCGCACCCGGACCACCCATCCCTGGGCGAGGCCCAAAGCCAGGTCTGCCCCCGAAGCCGGGGCGTCCAGGAGCTGTCGGCCCCGTGGGACCGCCGGGGCCGCCGGGGAAGCTGCGTGTTGGGTGCATGGGCCGGCGGGCGCCCGGGGGCATTGGCCCGCGACCGGGACCGCCACCCGGTCCCTGCGGGCGTGGCCTCTCAAAGATCGGTCTGCCGCGCTGAATGCCGCCAGCGGCGCCCGCGGGTGCGGAGTAGCTAGGACGAGGTCCGGTCTGGGGCATCACGACGCGGCGGACGGGAGCCGCATCGGCAACCGGGGGCGCGGCGCTTGCCGCGACAGTCGCGCCGCCGTCGGTGGCTGCGATCTCCGGAGCAGGGGACGGAGGTGGAGCGGCAGCAACAGCTGGCGCGACGGCTACAACCGCCGGCTTAGCCGCAACAGGAGCTCCGGCGGGGGCAGAGGCAGCAGGCGGAGCAACAACCACCGGCGGCTTGGCGATCACCGGCCCTGCGGGCGGCTTGCTCGCGATTGCGGGCGGCTGTGGAGGAACGATGATCGGGGCCTGCGCCCGGGGCAGCGGAACGATCTTGCGCGGAGCAACTGCGGGGGGAGCGGCAGATGGGGCGGCGGCAGCTGCAGGTGCAACTGCGGCTTTGGCTGTCATGCCGGCAGTGCCGGGTCCTGCCTTTGCGGCGGTTGCCGCACTCACTACAGCAGGTTTCGCAGCAGGCGGCACAGCTTTGGCTGCCGCAGCCTGAGCTAGTCGCGCCTTGATCAGATTGGCCGCTTCACCCGGCTTGGAAGCACGCGAGAGGTCAATGCCCAGGCCGGTTTTTGCCGCGGGTGTCGACTTCGCCGCGGCTCCTGCCGGCTTCTTTCCCGTTGAAAGAAACTCACGCACCTTCGCGGCCTCATCGGCCTCGATCGAGCTCGAGTGGGTCTTCGGCTCCGTCACGCCAACGGCCGTCAGAGCGTCAAGAATTTCTCTGCTCTTTACTTCCAGCTCGCGCGCGAGATCGTTGATTCGAACTTTGCTCATCCGCCTCTTTTCGCTTCCCCTGCCCTTAGCTGCTCATATCAGCCTCTTCGGAAAAGGATTGTGTGCTTTCCGTTATTATCCCGGGAAATCGCAGCCACGCCAACCGCGGAATGCGATTTTGCCTCATCTTTCGCCATGCCGTCACCCGCGTTCCGGCTCCTCGTCCGGGCCTTCGGTTGCGCGGTCCTCGCTCTCGTCTACCAGCGTGTCAACGGCATCGTTTTCGAGCTCGATCTTCTCCTCGCGCGCATCGGCATCGCTCAAAGCGTCCGAATCCGAGTTTTTGTCCTCAGCAGCTTCGATCTCCTCGGCGGAAACTCCGCGGACCTCCTGGGCCCGTGCCGCTCCGCCGCCGAACTCGGTTGCCAGTATCTCTTCGGGTGTCTTTTCCATCGAGCTCGTCTCCTTGTTGGTTGCGAGCGTTTCGTCCGCGTCTGGCGCGGAGGCTGCGGCAACCGGCGTCGGCCGCTCCTCGCCTTCCTCGTACTGGCCGAAGTAATGGCGTACGGCAACGGAAATCTTCTCGAGCGTCTTCTCTCCGATGCCCGGAATTTCCTCGAGTTGTTCGGGCGTCATGTCGGCCAGGCCCTCAACGGTGGTAACTCCGGCGGCGATCAGCTTCTCCAGGATCGACTCGCCCAGCTCCGTGATCTGCTCGATCGGCGTGGTGGGTCCGCCGCCCATGGACGACATCTGCTGCTCGACCTCCTGGCGCTTCTCCTCCTCGCTCTTGATGTCGATCTTCCATCCCAGCAGCTTCGCCGCCAGGCGCACATTCTGCCCCTTCTTGCCGATGGCCAGAGAGAGCTGCGTGTCGTCCACAATCACTTCGATCTGCTTGTCGTTGAGATCGACGATCGAAACCTTGCTCACCTTCGCCGGCTGTAGGGCCTTTTCGGCGAAGGTGGTAATCTCTTCGGAAAACTCAATGATGTCGATCTTTTCGCCGCGCAGTTCGCGGATAATGGACTGCACGCGCATGCCCTTCATGCCGACGCACGCGCCGACGGGGTCAACGTCCTTGTCGCGTGACTGGACGGCAATCTTGGTGCGCTCACCTGCCTCGCGCGCGATGGCGCGAATGGTTACCGTTCCGTCGTAAATTTCGGGTACCTCTCCCTGGAACAGGCTCTGCACCAGCGCCGGAGCGGCGCGCGACACGATCACCTGCGGCCCCTTCGCCGCACGGTCCACACGCAGCAGCACCACACGCACGCGCTCGCCCACGGCAAACTGCTCCAGCCGCGACTGCTCGCGCTTGGGCATGCGGGCCTCGGCCTTGCCCAGGTCGAAGATCACGTCCATCGGCTCCAGGCGCTTGACGGTGGCGTTCAGCACCTCGCCCGCGCGGTGGTTGTACTCAAGGAAGACGGTGTCGCGCTCGGCTTCGCGCACCTTCTGGAAGATCACCTGCTTTGCCATTTGCGCGGCGATGCGCCCCAGCGGTGATGTGTCCTTGTAAAAGCGCAGCTCGCCGCCGATCTCCACTTCGGGCGCCAGCGCGCGTGCCTGCTCCAGCGTCAACTGGTTGATCTCGTCCTCAACCTGCTCGGGGCCTTCGACAACGGTCTTGAAGACATACGCGCGAATCTCGCCGGTCTCCTTGTCCATCTCGGCGCGCATGTTCTCCTGCGTCTTGTAGTACTTCCTCGTCGCCAGCGCGATCGCGTCTTCCACGGCGCCCACCACGATGTCAGGCTCTATCCCCTTGTCCCGGCTCAACGTTTCAATCGACTGGTACAGTACACTCGCCATCTTCAAAAACCTCGTCTTCCTTAACCCAAACTTGTCGTCATCCTGAGCGAAGCGAAGTACCCGGCTATGTCCTTCCGAGTCCCTAGTCCCCAGCAACTAGTCCCTTAATTCAAATCTCCGCCACCAGATTCGCCTTCTCGATGTCCCGCAGCGCAATCTCCATTACTTCGGATGCCACCGCGACCTTTCTCGCTTTGCCCTTCTGCTTCGCGGCGGCGGGATCAATCTTTACGACTCCATCCGCAAATCCCAGCAATCTTCCCGTCCAAACCTTGCTGCCGTTTACCGGCACAAACGTCTTCACCTTCACCAGACTTCCGGCAAATCTCTCGTACTCCTCCGCCCGCTTCAGGCTGCGCTCCAGGCCCGGTGATGAAACCTCCAGCGTGTACTCCGAGCCGGGCACCGCATCTTCCACGTCCAGCAGCGTGCCGAAGTCCCGCGCAAACTCCGCGCAATCCTCGTGCGTCACGCCGGAAAGCAACTCGACCGGCACACCGCTCGGCAGGTCGATCTTTTCGCCTGCCGCGATGCGTTCTCTCAGCCTGGCTCGCTCGGCCGCATCCTTTTCGACATAGATGCGCAGCGTCCGGGCCTTGCCGCCGCCGACAAACTCCGCCTCGACGACCTCCAGATGGTGCGATGCGGCAACCCGCTCCGCCATCGCCCGAATTGTGTCCACCTGGACTGCCATATGCGCTGTGTTTGGAGCAACAAAAAGTGGGCTCTCGCCCACTCATCTCTTCCGCCAGCCGGTGCGGTCACGGCGCATACAGCGGAACAAACTCGCTTACACCCAAGATACGCCGATTTTCAGCCAATTTCAAATCTGCTGCGGCCCCCATGAGGGGATAAAACCATCCGCAACGCCGCTGCTGGACCGTCAGCGGCTCTCCGCAAGTGATAGATTCAACCTGAAGATGCCGAACCTTTCCGATCCGGAACTCTTCGCCCTGCTGCGTGATCGCCTGTTCACCGCAGTGGTGGGCGACATCCTGGACCGGGAAGGCCGCTGGCACCAGTTCTTGCCCCAGCCGATCAAACCCCTCGATCCCGCCTACAGTGTTGTTGGTCGCGCCATGCCTGTACGAATTGAAGATGTAGCTGGCCCGCAGGACCGGCCATTCGGCCGCCTCACAGATGCCCTCGACGCCCTCCAGCCCGGCGAGGTCTACCTCGCCACCGGCGGCAGCATGAACTGTGCCGCATGGGGCGAGATCATGACCGCGACCGCCCGCACCCGCGGCGGGGCCGGAGCCGTCATCGACGGCTTCCACCGCGACACCCCGCGCGTGCTCGACCAGCGCTGGCCCGTCTTCAGCCGCGGCAGCTACTCCCAGGACGCCGGAGTGCGGTCGAGTGTGGTCGATTTTCGCTGCGCCGTCGAAATCGGCGGCGTCGCCGTCGAACCCGGCGACCTCGTCTTCGGCGATACCGACGGGGTGGTCATCATCCCGCGCGCCATCGAGCAGCAAATCATCGACCTCGCAATCGAGAAAGTCTCCGGCGAAAAAGTGGTGCGTGGCGAGATAGAGGCCGGTTCCACCAGCACGGCGGTATTTAACCGCTACGGCATTCTGTGAGCGAGAATAGATGCAGGGACTTATGAGCGCCTCTGCTTCCGCTTTTCAAATCCACGCCGATGACAACGTCGCGACCCTGCTCGCCGATGTCGCCGACGCGGCCGAGGTCCGCATCACAGGCGAAGGCCGCGGAGCCTCCATCACCGCTGCAAACCCTATTCGTTCGGGACACAAAATTGCGCTGCATGCGATCCCGGAAGGCGACCCGGTGCTGAAGTACGGCTTCCCCATCGGCCACGCCACCCGCGCCATCTCCGCGGGAGAATGGGTGCACCTGCACAACTGCGCCAGCAACTTCGACGCGAAATCCTCCTCGCTCGATCTCGTGTCCGGCGCGCGTCCGGAGACCCGCTATGCGTGAGGCGACCTGGCAGGGCTGGCTGAGGCCCGACGGCCGCAAGGGCATCCGCAACCTCGTGCTGGTGATCTACACCGTGCAGTGCGCGGAGTTCGTCGCGCACGCCGTCGCCGCCAACGAGCCCGATGCGCATGTCATCGGCTTTCCGGGCTGCTTTGACAACGAATACGCCATCCGCCTGATGCTCGCGCTGGGCCGCCATCCCAACGTCGGCGCGGTGCTCGCCATCGGCCTCGGCTGTGAATACACTCAGCCCGCCCGCATCGCCGATGCCATACGCCAGTCCGGCCGCCCTGCCGAGTCCTTCTTCATCCAGGAGAACGGCGGCACGAAGTCCAGCATCGCGCATGGCAAGCAGGTGCTCGCGCAGCTCCGCGAGCGCATCACCGGCGTCGAACGCGTGCCCATGTCCTGGGCCGACCTCACCGTGGGCGCGGAATGCGGCGGCTCCGACTGGACCTCCGGCCTCGCCGGCAACCCCGTCGTCGGCCGCTTCTATGACTGGCTGGTCGATCGCGGCGGCAGCGCCATCTTCGAGGAGACCGTGGAGATGATCGGCCTGCGTGATGTCCTCCGGGGCCGCGCGAAGAATGACGAAGCCCGACGCCAGGTCGAAGCCGCCTACGACAAGGCCGAAAGCTACAGCCGGACTGTTCGCCAATATTCGATCTCCCCCGGCAACTTTGCCGGTGGCCTCACCACCATTGAGGAGAAGAGCCTCGGCGCGGTCGCCAAGGGCGGCACGCGGCCTATCGAAGGCGTCATCCGTGTGGCCGAGCCGCCGCCGCATCCCGGCCTGTGGCTGCTGGACTCCGTGCCCGACCCCACCTTCATGCAGTTCGGCTACTCGAACCCCAACGACACCGAAGGCATCATGGACCTGATCTCCTCCGGCGCGCAGATCATTCTCTTCGTCACCGGCCGCGGCAGCGTCATTGGATCTCCTATAGCCCCGCTGATCAAGGTCACCGGCAACGCGCGCACTTACGCGCGAATGTCCGCGGATATGGACTTCAACGCCGGCTGCGTCCTCGACGGCTCGGCCACCATGGACGAGGCTGCGGAGCAACTGGCCGAGATCGTCGCCGCCACCGCCGCCGGCGAGCCCACCAAGCCCGAGCATCTCGGCCACCGCGAATATTTCGTCATGTACAAACATCAGGACACGCCGTCACTCGAAGCAGGCTGCCGTGCATAAAACCGGAATCCCCGAATCATCCGGCGTCGCGCCCTCGCACCGCTCCAATGTCTTCTCGCTCGAAGGCCGCGTTGCCCTCGTCACCGGCGGAGGCACCGGCCTCGGCTACGCCATGACCTCCTGCCTTGCTGCAGCGGGCGCGAAGGTCATTATCACCGGCCGACGCAAGGATGTGCTGGCGCAGGCCGCCGAAAAGCTCGGCGCGAACGTCTACCCCGAACCGCACGACATCACGGACCTTAGCGCCGCATCCAAGTTGATCGCGCGCATCGAGAAGGCTCACGGCGCGCCGACCATCCTCATCAACAACGCCGGCACGCACGTAAAGAAGACCGTCGAGGAGCATACGCACGACGACTTCCGCAATATCCTCGCCACCCACGTCGAAGGCGCCTTCGCGCTCACCCGCGCGGCTGTTCCGGCGATGAAGCGCGCGGGCGGCGGCAGCGTCATCCTCATATCCTCCATGAGCGCGCTGATGGGCCTGCCCCTGGTCGTCGCGTATTCCGCCGCCAAGTCTGCCTATCATGGCCTCGTGCGGTCGATGGCCGCCGAGCTTGGCCCGGACAACATCCGCGTGAACGCCATCGCGCCTGGCTGGATCGAAACGCCCATGCTCGATAAAGCGCTCTCGGGCGACCCCGAGCGCAGCAACAAGATCCTCTCCCGCACGCCGCTCGGCCGCTTCGGCACGCCGGAGGACATCGGCTGGTGCGCCGCCTACCTCTGCTCACCTGCGGCAGCATTCATCACAGGCGCGGTCATCCCCGTCGATGGGGGCGCGAGCATCGGCTTCTGAGCCTGTGAGATTAGGGCGGCCATGGACGGCTTCTGGAATCAATACAATTTGTTCATTATTGGTGCCGGCTTCCTCTTGTTGGCTTTGGGCTCGGCCTACTTTGGAGTTTGCCCTGGAAAGGGAGGCCGGACATATCGCGATCAAGAGCCAAAATCCTTTTGGTTCAGCGTCGCCATATACCTTCTTGCCGGAATATTGTTCTGGGTACGCTTCTGGTACCAGTCGCACTAACCTCTGGAATCGCTGCCACCGGCCTAACCCCAACCCTTGCCGCTGCCTCCGCGCAGCCTCTATCGTCACCGGCGCAGACATTCCCATCGACGGTGGCGCCAGCATCGGGTTCTAACTGCTGCGGTGGCTAATGCGGTGGATCGACAGCGACGACTTGTGTAACCACGAACAGCATGCAGCAGCCCATATGACCGTATCCCCTCCAGTCCACGCCCCGCTGTGTACCGGCAATACCTTCATATTTGCCGAACACGCGGCCGCGGAGCGTTGCCCTGACGGTGTCGGAAGCCCTTTGTGGTTTAGCGTGATGTGGGTGCAAACGGCTGTCGAACGTCTGGAATTTCTCATCCTCGACAAGTTCCGTAGTCACACCATCGACAACTAGCGTCTTGTCGCGCGTCGCCTTCGGCGAAAATCCGCAACAGTACATCGTGTCTGTCGATCGTTTACCGCCATACTCCATCCAAATACCAGGGCCATGATCGGGCCACGCGCATCGGCTGTCTTCGATCATCGAATCTTCAAACCCATGTGAAGCAGTCGCAGTAACTTCGACAAGCTTATGCAGGAACTTTCCAGGATCAGACTTGATGTCACACAGCGATACATGCAGAGGCTCTTCCGCCGATTGCGCGCGGCTGCTTCCATTTACGGAAGCGACCGTAAGTAGCGCCACTATCAACACTATTGTTCGCACGCGGCCAGTATACGCATGCATAGCAGTTCCAATCATTGCTGCCTTGTCCGCGACCCTCTATAATCAAAGAGATGGCCTCGCTGCTTATCCGCGCGCTCGGTTGTTGTCCCGCCGCGCGGGGCTGCGCTTGTTGCCGCTAGCCTGGCCTGTCCCTAGCACCATCCCTTGATACCAAACAGCCGCGTCCGCATCTGTAACTTTGCGACTGAAATTTGTGCTAGAGCTTTTTGATTTGCCGCATAGCAACACCCGGAAACCTGATGCCCGCACTCGCCCCATCTAAAACCGCCGAAGCTGGCGCCGCCGAAACCGCCACCCAGGAGCTGCATGCCGCGCGCCTGAACCACCTCCAGGCACTCGAGGCCGAGAGCATCGCCATCCTGCGCGAGGCCGTCGCCGAGTTTGCCAAGCCGGTGATGCTCTATTCGATAGGCAAAGATTCTTCGGTCATGCTGCGGCTGGCGCAGAAGGCCTTCTACCCCGGCAAGTTTCCGTTCCCGCTGCTGCACATCGACACCAGTTACAAGTTCCCGGAGATGATCCGCTTCCGCGACGCCTACACCAAAGAGATCGGCGCGGAGCTGATCGTGCATCGCAATGAGAAGGCCATCGCCGACGGCGCAAACCCCTGGACGCTGGGCACGCAGAACTGCTGTGGCCTGCTGAAGACGCGCAGCCTGCTCGACGCGTTGGAGGAAGGCGGCTACGACGCGGCCTTCGGCGGCGCGCGCCGCGATGAAGAAAAAAGCCGCGCCAAAGAGCGCGTGTATTCCTTCCGCGACTCCGCCGGCCAGTGGGACCCCAAGAACCAGCGCCCCGAGCTGTGGAGCCTCTACAACTCGCGCCTGAGCAAAGGCGAGAGCATCCGCGTCTTCCCGCTCTCCAACTGGACCGAACTCGACATCTGGCTCTATCTCTACGCGGAGAAGATTCCCATCGTGCCCCTCTACTTCGCGAAGGAGCGGCCCATCACCATCCGCGGCGGCGCGCTCACGCTGGTGGACGAAACCACCAAGCTGATGCCCGGCGAAAAGGTCGAGCAGATCAAGGTGCGCATGCGGTCGCTCGGGTGTGCGCCGTGCACAGGCGCCATCCGCAGCGAGGCGGACACGCTGCCCGGCATCATTGAGGAGCTCATCACCTTCCGCCGCAGCGAGCGCGAGAACCGGGCCATCGACCACGATGAAGAAGGCTCCATGGAAACCAAGAAGCGGGAGGGCTACTTCTGATGAGCACTCCTGTCGCCATGCCTCTCGTGAATGACGCGCCCGCGCGCGGCTTTGAAGAATTCCTCGAAGCCCACCTCGGCCAGGAGCTTCTGCGCTTTACCACCGCCGGCAGCGTCGATGACGGCAAGTCCACGCTCATCGGCCGGCTGCTGCATGACACCAAGAGCGTCTATGAAGACCAGCTCGCCGCTGTGAAGAAGAGCCGCGTCAACCGCGCCGCTCGTGGTCACGTCGACTTTTCGCTGCTGACCGACGGCCTGAAGGCCGAGCGTGAGCAGGGAATCACCATCGATGTCGCCTATCGATACTTCTCCACCTCGCGCCGCAAGTTCATCATCGCGGACACGCCCGGCCACGAGCAGTACACGCGCAATATGGCCACCGGCGCCTCCACTGCCGATGTCGCCATCATCCTCATCGATGCGAACGCTTATCTCAAGGCGGGTGCGCTGCTGCCGCAGTCGCGCCGCCACACCTACATCGCCTCACTGCTCGGCATTCCGCACGTGGTCGCCGCGGTGAACAAGATGGACCTCGTCGGCTACTCGGAAGAAACATACAAGGCGATCCAGCACGACTTCAACGCGCTCTGCGCGAGTCTGGCGATTCGTGACGTGACCGCCATCCCGGTCAGCGCGCTCGAAGGCGACAACGTCGTCACGCAGAGCGCGGCCATGTCCTGGTACTCCGGCCCGACGCTGCTTGAATACCTCGAAACCGTGCCCTTGGCCGACACCGACACCGCAGGCCCCATGCGTTTTCCCGTCCAACTCGTCCTCCGTCCGGATGCCAACTTCCGCGGCTTCGCCGGGCAGGTCGCGCGCGGCACGCTGCGCGCCGGCGACCGCGTAATGGCGCTGCCGTCGCGTCGCGAGACCACGGTCTCGCGCCTCGTGACGTATGACGGCGATCTGCCCGCCGCCTCGCATCCGCAGAGCATCACCGTGGAGCTGGCCGACGAGATCGACCTCTCGCGCGGCGAGATGCTCGTCCCTGCTGATTCCGCCGCGCTTCCCGCGGCCAGCAGTCGCTTTCGCGCCATGGTCGTCTGGATGCACGAGCAGCCCATGCAGGTGGGCCGTACGTATCTCGCCAAGCACACCACGCGCAGCGTGCGCGCTACCGTCCGCGCCATCCGCTACCGCGTGGACGTGAACACACTCGACCACATCTCCGCGCCATCGCTCGCCATGAATGAGATCGCCGAGGTCGAGTTCGAGACGAGCCTGCCGCTCTTTTTCGACAGCTACCAGGCCTGCCGCACCACCGGCTCGCTTATCCTCATCGACCGCCTTACCAACGCCACTGTCGGCGCCGCGATGATTACCAGCGCCGTCGAAGGCTCCGGCGCCTCCGGCCATGCCGGCCTGCCATCGCTCATCCTGCTTCCAGGCCGGGCGGAACTCGCCGCAAAGGTTCGCGAGGCGCTCGCGGCCCGCGGCGAGCAGGCCGTCCTCATCGACGACATCCACATTCCGGACACTGCCTTCTCGGCCGCCGTCCGCGCGCTGGATCTCGCCGGCGTCATCGCCATCTCCGCGCGCACGCTGCCGCAGCCGACCATCGACGCCATCGACGACTTTGTCTCTGGAACCGTAGCTGTCGAAGATTCATCCAATGAGGGCGACATTCTCAAGCGCTACTCGGTGACCGCATGAACACACTCACAGATTACGAATCGCTGACTGCCGAGCAACTCGCAGAGCACATCGTCCGTGAAGCCGCCGGCGCGCCCATCTGCCTCACCTCCAGCTTTCAGACCGAGGACATGGTCGCGCTGCATATGCTGCGCAAGCATCTGCCGGACGTGCCAGTCATCTTCCTTGAGACCGGCTACCACTTCAAAGAACTCATCGCCTATCGCGATCGCATGGCCGCCGAGTGGAACCTGAACCTCATCAATGCGATGCCGAAGACCACGCTGGAACAGCATGAGAAACAGTTCGGGCTGTTGTACATCGTCCAGCCCACCGAATGCTGCGCCATCCGCAAAGTCGAGCCACTGATGCGTCACCTCCAGCCCTTCGACTGGTGGTTCACCGGACTGCGCCGCGAGCAGTCGCCCACCCGCGCCAACCTCAAGAAGGTCGAAGACCACAAGCTGCCCACCGGCAAGATGATGAAGAAGGTCTCGATCCTCGCCGACTGGACCATGGCGCAGGTGGATGAATACGCCGCCGCGCACGGCATCCCGCGCCTCGAGCTTTATGATCGCGGCTACACCTCCATCGGCTGCGAGCCATGCACCGCCATCCCCGAAGCCGGCGCCGACGCGCGCAGTGGCCGCTGGGGCGGCAAGAAGCTCGAGTGCGGCATCCATACCTTCTCTGAGAAAGTTTAGTTACTCCGGAAGGTGTAGACTCTCGCCAAAGAGGGCCGGATGGCAGAGCGAAAACGCATCGTGGAGCAGTGGCGCCGGGGCGCAGCCAGCGTTCTCGTCACTCTCGTCCGCGCGGAAGGCTCCTCCTATCGGCGCCCCGGAGCGCATCTGCTCATCGGCGCGGACGGCGAGTGCGCCGGCTCCATCAGCGGCGGCTGCCTCGAAGCCGAGATCGTCCGCAAGGCCGCATGGATGGTCCGCAACGGCGCGGTCGTGGAGCGCTACTCCACCCTCTTCGACGACACTGCCGACATCCCCTATGGCCTTGGCTGCGGCGGCATCGTCGATCTGCTGCTGGAACCCACAGATACCCCCGAATGCCGCGCTCTGCTCGCCGCCATGCAAGCTTCGCTCACGGGCGAAGAGTCGCACATCGCCACCTGGCTGCCTCAAGGAAATGCACAGCTCCGCCGCGCGGTCTTAGCGCCGGACCGGAGCGTGGTCTTCGCCAGCGAAACTCTCTCCGCCAAAGATCTCGACACCGCGCGTGCCTCAATATCGAGCACAAACATGGCCGCGGAGGCTTTTCCAGGCGATCCGCAAATCTTCATGGAGCATCTCGCCGCTCCGCAGCGCCTCATCGTGCTCGGCGCCGGCGAAGATGCCAAGCCCGTCGTAACGCTGGCATCACTGCTCGGTTGGCGTGTCGTTGTCGCTGACGGCCGCTCACAGCTCGCCCGCGCCGACCGCTTCCCCGAAGCGCAGCATGTGCTCGCACTCTCTGCACCTTCATCGCTCGCAGGGCTTTCTCTTCATGCCAAAGATGCCGTCGTACTCATGACGCACAGCTATGAGCAGGACCGCACGCTGCTGATCGAGCTGCTATCTTCTCCGCCCAGGTCGATGTCTTCGCTCGCGGAGACGCGCGAAATCCCGGGTCACGTCGGCCTCCTCGGCGCATCCCATCGCTCCAGCCTGCTGATCTCCGAAGCGGCCGCATCGCTCGGCATCACCATCGCAGAATGCTGCGCGCACGTCTGTGCGCCTGTTGGCCTCGACCTTGGCGGCGACGGCGCTGAGGCCATCGCTCTCGCTGTCATCGCCGAGGTGCAGGCGCACATCCAGGGTCGCCTCGCCTTCTCGCGCAAGCTTACGCCGGATCGCATCGGCGAGCACATCGCCCAGGGCGGCGCTTCGCGCTACCTTCACGCCCATTGCGCGCTGGACCAAGTGGACGTGGCGGCGAAGTGAGCAACCAGACCGCCGCCATTATCCTCGCCGCCGGCGCTTCTGCGCGCCTGGGCCAACCGAAGCAACTCGCCGAATTGAATGGCGAGACGTTGCTGGAGCGGGCGGTCCGCATCGCGTGCAACGCCGGTTGCTCGCCGGTGTTGGTGGTCCTCGGAGCGTCATTTCACGAGATTCTCGCGTATTCCCGGCTCGGAGATGCCATTCCGGTCATCTGTGATCGCTGGCAGGTGGGTATGTCAGCCTCCATTGCGCAAGGCGTGAAAACGCTCGGCATCGTCGCGCCAAAAGCGCACGGCGTCATCCTCATGACCTGCGATCAGCCTGCCGTCACACCTCAGCATCTGCGCGCGCTCGCCGCCTCCGGTGAAGTCACCGGTTCCGAATACGCCGGCCGCCGCGGTGTGCCCGCGTATTTCCCCGCATCATCTTTCGCTTCGCTCATGCAACTCAGCGGCGACTCCGGCGCACGCGATCTCCTTCGTGACGCTCACGCCATCCCGCTCCCACTCGGCGAACTCGACATCGATACCCCCGAAGCCCTCGCCGAAGCGCGGCGATTGTTTAGCACCCCAAACATTTGAGTCCTGTCATTCTGAGCCGAAGGCGAAGAATCCCCGCGTTTCTTCTACCGGGCGCGCAGCACCAAGCCCTCGCACAAACTCCTCCAGCAGGTTCCCTGCCACGGCTGCCCGATATTTCGCCGTCGATCGGATGTCATCGATAGGGCGCGCCTCGCTCGCGAGCGCCGCGCGCGCCGCTGCAATCAGCGTTTCGAAATGCTCGCCGCCAACTGTTCCGCCCAGTAGCGTTTTCTCCGCCGCGAAGCACCGCGTCGGGACCTCGCACAGCGACGCCACGCCGAGCCTCAGCTCCGCAATCTTCCTGTCCGCAAGCAGCGCTACGCCCGCCAGCGCAATCTTTGAGATTGCCTGCGCGTTCCTCGTGCCCACCTTGCGGATGTAGCTGCGATGCGCCCCGAACCTGCGCGGCAGCGTGACGGAAAACAGCAGCTCATCCGCCGCCAGCGCCGTTTTCTTGTAGCTCACGTGGAAATCGGTGTACGGAATCGTCCGCGCGCCGCGGTGCGATACGAGCGTCACCCGCGCGTCATACGCAAGTAGTGCGGGGGGCGAGTCCGCCGCGGGCGAAGCATTCACGATGTTCCCGCCAATCGTCCCGCGATTCTGGTTTGCGACAGATCCTGTCCAGCCCGCCGCCTGCGCCAGCAGCGGAAAATCTGCGGTTATCACGGCATGTCTACGCAGGTCCGTAAACGTCGCGCCCGCGCCAATCGTCACCGTCTCCGGCAGCACATCGATAAACCGCAGCTCGCGCAACTTGTGCAGCGACAGCAGATTCTTTTGCGCCAGCCGTCCCGCCGAGAGCGCCACCATCAGCTCCGTGCCGCCCGCGATGGGCGTGTAGAGTCCCGGACTCTCCGCGAGCAATGCCAGTGCAGCCGGCAGGCTCGCTGGCGCAGTCAGGTCGTATTGATTTACGTCTGGACGCATAAACAGCAGAGATGAAGCTGGGATGACTTGTTATCTCGCCCTGATGACCTTCTTTGTCTTGCTCGAACATGATGCGCAAATGCCCACATCTCGGAAGTATTCATTCGTTTGAGCAAGTGGTTCCGCCACTCGCTGGGCTTGCTGACGTCGTTTTAGCGTGCATTCCTTTGCTATGCAGTCATCGCAATAGCTCTTTCCTTGATTCTTCTTCAGAAAGGCAACAACTCTTTCAGGAATTGTCACTTTACAGCCCTCCCTACAGCCTCCACGGCCTCAAAAATGCGCATATACCCGGTGCACCGGCAGAGGTTTCCCGCCAGCCCTTCCTGGATCTGCGCCAGCGTAGGGTGTGGATTCTTCGCCAGCAGATGGTGTGTCGCCAGAATCATTCCTGGCGTGCAGATGCCGCATTGCGCTCCGCCATGCTCCAGAAAGCATTGCTGGATCGGGTGCAGCTTCGCGGCATCCTTCGGCGCCAGCCCTTCGATCGTCGTAATCTCCGCGCTCTCGGCCTGCAGCACCGGGATCAAGCAGCTGTTCACCAGCTCCGCGCATTGTCCGCCGCGCGCCATCAGCACGGAGCACGAGCCGCACTCGCCCTCGCCGCAGCCTTCTTTCGCGCCCGTCAGCTTCAGGTCCTCGCGCAGCACATCCAGCAACCGCTTCATGGGCGGCACCGCGATTGCGTACTCCGCGCCATTCACCCTCAGCCGGATCGCGCTCACGCCCTCACCTCGCTCCGCGTATCGCGGTCCACCGCGTTCAAATCATCCGACCCCGCATCGGCTACGCGTGTCATGCGCTCAAAGATGTCCTCCGGCAGCAGCGGTATCTCGGTAAACGAGATGCCCGTCGCATGCTCGATCGCATTCAGGATCGCCGGCGCCGGCCCATCCATCGGCAGCTCGCCGATGCCCTTCGCGCCCTGCGGCCCATGGATCGACGGCACCTCCTCAAACGCTACGCGGATGGGCGGCAGGTCCGCTGACGTCGGCATGATGTAGTTGGTCATCTGGTTATTGCGCATCAGGCCGTCGAGGTACACGCATTTTTCATACAGCGCGTAGCCGATGCCCTGCGCGACCCCGCCTTCGATCTGTCCCTTGGCCAACACCGGGTGGATCACCTTGCCCACCTCCTGCAGCGCGTAAAAATCCGTCACGGTCGCTGCGTAGGTCAGCGTGTCCACCGCAACTTCCGCCACATACACTGCCCACGCGTATGTCGGATACGCCTCGCCCTTGTACTTGTCGTCGACCCAGAAGATGTTACCCGGGGCCTCATACCGCGCCTCCGCCGTCAGCGCGCCGTGCTGCTTTAAATAAGCCAGTGCCGCCCGCTTGAAATCAGTGGGAGAATAGCCCGCCGGCACCTCGCATGCGCTCGAATAGTCGAAGTCCGCCGTCGGATCCGGAAACGTCAGATACGGCGCCAGCATCGTCAACAAATGCTGCGATGCCCGCTCCACCAGTTTGCCCACAATCATCGCCGTGCGGCTCGCGACCGTCGGCCCGGAGTTCGGCACCACCGCCGTATCCGGCTGCGCGATCAGCACGTCTTCATACGGCACTCGCAGCGTCTGCGCGCACACCTGACACAGGATCGTGTTCGTTCCCTGGCCAAACTCTGTGGACGACACCAGCACGCGCGGGCGGCCATCGCGCATCAACTCCACCTTTACCAGCGAGTTCAGCCGCCGCTCGCCCGAACCCGTAAATCCTGACCCATGCAGGAACGTCGCAAATCCGATTCCACGCTTCACCGTCGCGCTCCCATTGGTCCGGTCGAACTCCGCGCGCTTCGCGTGATAGTCCGTCTCCTTGAGCGCGCGCGTCAGCATCCCCTTCATGTCCACCGGGTCGGAGAGATGCTGTCCCGTCGCAGTTTTCATCCCTGTGCCCAGCAGGTTGCGCCGGCGCAGCTCTTCAGGCATCAGCCCCAGCGTGCGCGCGATCTTGTCCATGTGGCGTTCCATTGCGAACAGGCTCTGCGGCGCGCCGAACCCGCGAAAAGCCCCATGCGGCGCTACATTCGTCGCCATGGCCTTCGCGCGGACCGTCAGGTGCGGCCAGTGGTACGGGCCCGGCGCATGGATCGTCGCGCGGGACAGCACCACCGGTGACAGCGTCGAGTACGCGCCGCCGTCGATTACCACCTCGATCTCACCGGCCAGCAGCTTCCCATCGCGTGACACCGCCGTCCTGTGCCGCGTGCGCGACGGATGGCGCTTCGTCGTCGCGATCAGGTCCTCCGCGCGGTCGTACGTCATCTTCACCGGATGCCCGCACTTCGCCGCCAGCAGTGCCGCATGCGAACCGATGACGGAAGGGAAGTCCTCCTTGCCGCCGAACGCTCCGCCCGTCTCCGTCTGGATCACGCGGCACTTCTCCGCAGGCAGGCCAAACACCAGCGTCAGCGCATGCACCAGGTAATACGGGCATTGCATCGAGCCCGAGACCGTCACGGATTCAATCGCCCCATCCGCCGCGCGAGTCACCTCCGCGATCACGCCGTTGTTCTCGATGTAGAGCTGCTCCTGCGCGCCCGTCCGGTACTCGCCTTCCACAACGAGGTCGGCGCCCGCAAACGCAGCAGCCAGCGCCGCATCGTGCTCCGCCGCATCGTCACCTGAGCGCATCACAAAAGTCTTGAAGGTATTTGCCGAACCGCCATGAGCCGCTCCATCCCAGATGATCTTGCTGACGTCTGGATTTTGCGTCTCACCCTCCGCGCACGCGCCAGCCTCCGAGTCCTCAATCGTAAAGACGCCTGGCTGCTCTTCGTACGCGATCTTCACCGCCGCGACCGCCGCGTGCAAAGCAGCTTTGTCCGGATGCGCGATCAGCAGAATCGGCTCCGCCGGATGGTTGATGAACTCCGCGGCCAGGCACGGGTGGTCCCTCGTCAAATGAACAATCGTGTTCTCGCCGGGAATCTCCGCCGCAGTCACGACGCAGAACTGCGCCCAGTCCACCGCAGGATCGAATGTGATCGATGTGATGCGTCCGCGCGCAATCGTCGACCGGACCGTCGCGCCGTGCCACATCCCCGGCAGAACGATGTCATCGACATACTGCGCGTGGCCGGTAACCTTCCCAAAACCTTCTTTGCGAAGAGGGGAGGTGCCGACGATCGGGCCGGGGTTGGGCATGTTCTCGCTCAAAGTATCTGACGAGAATAGAACGAAACGCCGCGCCTGGGAATAGGTGCGTGCAGTGCACGGCATCCAGATTTATGATGGGGACGTTATGGCTTTTCCGATCAAAACCTGCGTCGCCTGCGGTGAAGAATTCGAACTGAAGCCCGGCAAGCCCGGCTTTGCCAATAGATGCCCGCAATGCAGCGAACCCGACGCGGAAGCCCCACGCCTGGCCGGCCACGATACCCTCAAGTCCGACCGGGAGGCCAACGCCGCCCGCCGCGCGGCCATCAAGGACATGCTCTATACCCGCAAATAGTGAGGGAGACTATCGCCGCCGCAGGGTCCCGGGGAAATGGTAGGCGACCGCAAACGTCACAATCTGCGGGTGCAGTCCGCCGTTGGGAAAGCTGATCCACTTCTGGTATTCATACTCGCCACGCAGATGGATACGCTCAGTCAGTTTGTAATCGATGCCGCCGCCCCCGGCAAACATCCAGTAGTCGAGCACCGTCAGGCCTTGCGGGTACTTGAACTGGCCGATCCCGAACAGGCCTTTCGCATACGGAACCAGGGGGCCATAGGTGCGCAGATAACGCGCGCCAAGCTCGTACGTGCGCTGCGCCATGCCTGAACCCTGGCTGTCGAAGATATCATGGAACTCCATTTCCCCCCCGAAGTGCGAGCGCAGGTCAACATCGGCATAAGCAGTTATCCCAGGAAAAGTACGATGAATGTAGTCGGGACTGCCGGCGGCGTAACCTGCGCCGACCTGCACATCGGCAACGCGGGATGCTGTAGGAATGGCCTGGGAGAAGAGCGGGGACGCAAGCCCGAGCAGGACCGTCAGGGCGGTGCGTGACATCAAGGGCGAGCTCCCGTGCCGAATAAGGCTTAAAGGTGGACGGGAGCGATGATATCGCTCTCGTCTCCGTAGTTCTTAGGATGCAGAATGTTGCCCTTGCGGCAAACTTTTCCGAACTGTGCGCGGCCTTAGCGGAAGCGGTAAGCCAGGCCGACCGTCCCGACGGCGGGTGTAAGCCCGTCATTTCTAAAGTTTGGCCACTCCTGGTATTCGAAATCGAACGCGCGGAGTGTGATGTGATGATGGAAGTCAACGTCAAGGCCGCCGCCGAACGAGTACATGAACGATGTGGCGTTCGACTTGCCGGCGTTGTCTTCTATCTCCTGAACGACGAAGTTGCCGACGCCGATTTGCGCCTTTCCATAAAGGGCAAAGCGCGTTCTGCGCCAGTAGAATCGCGGACCGGCCTCATAGGTGTTCTCACCCAGATCGTCGGGTGTGTGCAGGTTCTGGAAATGCGCATTTGCTTCCACGCCGAGGTGCGATGTGAGGTTGTAGTCGGCAAAGATGGAGACGCCGCCTATCCAGTGACTGCCGAAGTCCGGCTTGCCCATCGATGCTCCGGCGCCGAGCTGGATGCCCGCGCCGTGTCCCGTGGCGGTGGGCATGGCCTGGCCGTGAGCGATCGACGTGAAGGAAAGAATTGCAGCTGCGGCCCCAATACGAACCAATGTCTTCAGCATTCCGTCTCCTAAAAAAAACCAGAACTGCACTGCGTGGCGGAAGAAAAGTTATCCTTCGCGTGCGCCGAACGGCGGGTCGTATCTCAAACCGTCCGGAACGCAGTTGAACCTTATTGCTGCTGCGGCGTCTGCGGCTGGGCTGTTGCTGCCGGCGGAGCGGCATTGGCATCTCCCGCGGCGGCAGCCGGCTGACCGGCGGCAGGCGCCCCAGCCGGATCGCCCTGCGGAGGCGCGGCTGACGGCGCATTCGCAGCACCCGTGGCTGGTGCCGCGGCGGCTGGCGGAGCGTAATAGCTGAGCTTCATATACACCGGCTCAACCTCAAACGGCATCTTGTCGCGTTCGTTGATGATGGGTTCCACGCTGGAGTGCATCACCAACACCTGATCCGTCCATGGGTCGAACTTCAAGAAGCTGGCCAGCGGCATCGCTGCCTGCTGCTTGAGGTCCTTCATGTCGAGTTTGATGCCCTTCGGCATCATTGCGGCCATCCAGAAGGTCGGGTCCTTGTCGCTCTTCACCAGCGCATCGCCGATCATCGGCGTATTCAGCGCCGCCAGGCCCTTCTCCCGCGCCTGCAACTGCTGAAGGTAGAGGCCGAAATACTGCTGCTTGTCCGCGAGTTCCTTCGCGTTCAGCAGCTCCATGGCCTTTTTCGCCGCTGCTTCGTTGTCGGAGTCGGTGTGGTGCATGGGGATATGCTCGAACACCGAATCGGACGGGAAGAGCAGCCGGTCATTGAAGGCGTACTTGGTATCGAGCCTGTGGTCCAGGATGATGTGAGCGAGCTGGAAGGCAAGCAGCGCATCCAGGTCACCCTCCTGCTGTGCGCCGGTCGAGGAAGGAACGCTGGTGGTATCGATCAGTCCCTTGGACAGAATGATAGTGTTCCCGACGGCCAGCGATTCCAGCGGCTCAGTGAGCAGGGTGCGCACACGGATAGGCCGGCTGACCTGAATGTTGTTGTAGACCAGAATGTTGTTCGCGAGGGCTTCGAGAGTCTTGTCGAAGTCACTGGGCGCATCGAGCAGTCCGGCCTGGAACAGCCGCTCAATCACATTATCTTCGGCCTGCTGTTCCCATTCGCGCTGCGCGCCCAGAGGGCTCACATCCGGAGCATTGTTGGAGACGTCCTGCGCGTTGACTACGGTGAGCGAGGTGTTCTCTGCATTCTCATCCGGAACCTTGAGGACGTATCCCCAGACGTAGCTGATGGCCTTGAAGCGCAGAGTGTTGGTCGGGCTCTTCGGGTCGGTCTCTTCTACGTAGAAGCTGGTAGGCAGCCAGAGTCCGGGCTGCACGTTGGTACGCCAGGAATCGAAGTGATAGAACTCCTTGATCGATTCAATGGAGCCGGCGAAGTCGCCGTTGAAGCGCACGACGTTGCCGTCCTGGGTTTCAACCCAGATGCGGCCAAAGAAGCGGCCGAACTCGCGCTTGCCGCTGAGGGGAGCAACATCGAAGACCGCCGTGGGGATGTTGCCCAGAAAGTCATTGCGGACGAACGTGAAGCCGTAGTGTTGCCGGTCAAAATCGTTCGAATCCATCAGGATCATCTGAACGAAGCCGGAATCATGAAACGTAAGACGCAGGCTTCCGGAGATACCGCCGAGCGCTTTGAGGGAACCCAGGAAGGCAAGCTTCCCCTTTTTGCCCGAAAAGTTGCCGGGGTTGTTCTTATAGGGGTCATCGTTGATGACTTTGCCGAAGTCGACGCGCGCGAGGAAGTGCTGGTCGGACTCAGGGACCTGGAAGAGGACCGGATCGGGCCGCATGTTCTGGATATAGGTTTCGACGAGCGGAGCGCGTTCCTTGACGACCTTGATGACTTCCTTTTCGCGGACGATGGCTTTGTCGATGAGGGCGTTCTGTGCCGCCGTGAGCTTGCGGCCCGGCGTCTCCTGCTGGACCTTCTTTTTGCCGAAGATCACTGCAGCTGTTGCGGCCGGAGGCGCGGAAGCCGCAAGGAGAACAAGTAGTGCGGCGCCGGCGGTAAATCGTACGCGAGAGATCATGATGTGCTGCTCCCTAAAATGGCCAAGAGGCCTTATTGCCTTAGCTTTGATGTTCGTACAACGCTCAGATGGATGAAATGCCACAAAAGAAACAGGGCTGGATAGTTAACTCGCAAGCTGGAAGGCGACATTCACGACGCCATCCCACGTTATGGGATGGCCGGTCGCATCTGTGGCCGGCTCGAACTTCGTGTTCATGATGGCTCGTTCTGCTGACTCATCCAGGCCATGGCCCAGCCCGCGTGTGATGCCGACTACCTGCACTGCGCCGTTGGCAAGCACCCGGATGTGGATGGTCACGACTCCTTCAATGTGTTGTGCCCGCGCCTCCTCTGTGTAATCGGGCTTAGGCTTGGAAATAACTTTGGGCGGCCGCTGTGCCGAAGATGTGGCTGCCAGGGTGGGGCGCGCCACGGCGGCCGGTGGTTCGTTCTGACCCAGGTTTACCGGGCCGGCGACGCCCGGGCGGGTCCCTGTGCCGCCCGGAACTCCATGGGGGATGCCGGCAACGGCGACTGCGCCATTGCCGTGGACGGTGGTGCTCTCCGGGCTGCCGGAGCCAAGTACGACCTTGGAAGCTCGCGGACCATTGCCCGTGTTTGCTGCGTTCATGCCCGGCATTCCTCGAGCCATGTTGACGGTCGAAACCGCTGGGCCGTGGAGGTTCGGGACGGGCGAGTCTGCAGATCCCAGCCGGACGGCGCTGGGGTGAGCGTCATTATTGGGGACCGAAGCGGCCTGGGGGCGTGCAAGATTTACCACCTTCGGCGCGGCCATCGCCACAACCTTCTGCGGGGCGGGAGGGATGATCACCGGCTTCGGCGTGTCCATCTTCACCACAGGCTTGGGCGGTTCGATAGGCTTGGGCAGGTCGACGATCTTCGGTTCTACCTTGACGATCTGCGGAAGCGGCTTCGGCTTGGGCGGAACGATCTTCGGCTTCGGTGGCTCTTCCTTCTTGATCGGAGTGAGCTCCAGGTGCGTCATCTGCGTCTTCGTAACGATGGTCTGCCGCGCAGCCGCGCTGATCACGATCAGCACGAATGCGATCACGCAGTTGATGGTGATGGAAGTGAGTGTGGACGCCTTGCTCTGGCTGCCCGCGTCGAGCACGCCAAAGTGGGAGAACTGCATGTTTCTCGCCAACTCGGGATTTGCACTGCGAAGAGGCGCTGCCATAATCGGGATCGGTCCTTATTCCGGGACAGCCTGACGACGGTTACCGGAGGGTTTAAGTATGACGCAATCTGAGACGCCGAAGTAACAGATTGGGCCTACAACCGACCCATATTAGACCAGTTCTTCGCCTCTGGCCCGAGGCCTTCGATCGTACTCAAACCATTCAAAACAATCAGCTCCTGCAAACTTCCAAACTTTCCATCGAGCCCGAGCGCGAAAGGGGATTACCTATGTCATCGGCCCCCGTCGCTACGAAGTTGACCCGAGCATACCATTTGGTTGGATGCAGGCGCACATGGTTGCGTTGAAAAGCGCCTGCGGCGTGCCCCTTTCGGCACCCTCCAAACCGCGACCGAGGGCTTCCGCCGCCAGTACAGAGTGCATCAACTGCAATGCGCACAACATCACTCTTTGGCAAATGAATTCCTATACTTTGGTGGTAGGGCGCCACTTGCGCCAGTGAGGTACGGCACGTTTTGGCAAAAAAAATTCTGGTGACGGGCGGGGCGGGCTACATCGGCGGCACGGTGACGCGGCAGTTACTGGCTGCGGGCGATGCGGTGACGGTGTACGACAATTTGTGCCACAGCAAGCGCTCAGCCGTCGCTGTGGGCGCGGAGTTTGTGGAGGGAGACCTCGCAGACCGCTCGCTGCTGGAAAAAACCCTCGCAGCAGGTCAGTTCGACGGTGTGATGCACTTCGCCGCACTGATCGAAGCCGGAGAAAGCATGGTGAAACCCGAGATTTACTTCCGCAACAACACTGCCGGGACGCTGACGCTGCTGGAAGCCATGACGGCCACAGGGCACAAGCGGCTGGTCTTCAGCTCGACGGCGGCGTGTTACGGCGAACCGGAGAAGACGCCCATCGAAGAGGACGCGAAGCTCGCGCCGACCAACGCGTACGGCGAAAGCAAGCTGCTGGTGGAGCAGATGCTGGTCTGGTTCAACCGCATCCACGGCCTGCGCTATGCCAGCCTGCGTTACTTCAATGTCGCCGGTGCAATGGACGGATATGGCGAGGCCCACGAGCCGGAGTCGCACCTGATCCCACTGATCCTGGATGTGGCGTTGGGCCGCCGGGACAAGATCAGAATCTTCGGACAGGACTATCCGACCAAGGACGGCACCTGCGTCCGCGACTACATCCACGTGAGCGACCTGGCGGAGGCGCACTTCCTCGCACTGGACGCGCTGGAGCAGCGGGACCGCGTGATCTACAACATCGGCAACGGGCAGGGCTTTACCGTGCGGGAGGTGATCGAGAGCGCGCGGCGGGTGACGAAGCGCACGATTCCGGTGGAAGAATGTCCCCGTCGGCCGGGCGATCCCGCCGTGCTGGTAGCCAGTTCCGAGAAGATCAAGCGCGAGCTTGGCTGGCAGCCGAAGTTCGCGGAGCTGGACGCGATCATGGCCAGCGCATGGCAGTGGCACCAGAAGCGTTACCGGAGTCGCAGCCGGCTTTATGAAGAGTGACATGAAGAGCGGGCCTTCAGCCCCGGACTAGGGGGCCAGACCCAACCAATCAGCGGAGGCGTATGCACGACCTACTGAGCAACTTGTTTCATCTGCCGGTGCCGATCCTGGAGAAGATTCTTCGCCCGGTCATTGTTTACATCTTCCTCGTAGCTTGCCTGCGCATCTTCGGCAAACGCGAGCTGGCGCAGTTAAATCCATTTGACCTGGTCGTCCTCCTCACGCTGTCGAACGCGGTGCAGAACGCGATCATTGGCGACGACAACTCCGTCACCGGCGGCGCCATCGGCGCGTTCTCGCTGCTGGCGATCAACTGGATCGTCGTCCGGCTGCTCTTCCGGCATCAGAAGCTGAACAAGGCGCTCGAAGGCACCGAGACGGTTTTGATCCAGAAAGGGCGCGTAGACCAGGAGGCGATGAAACGCGAGACGCTCAGCGAGATGGAGTTGTTGACGGCCATTCGCAAACAAGGCCTTAGCGACTTCAGCGAGGTGGAGAAATGCGTCCTGGAGCCGAACGGCACCTTCTATATCGAGGGCATCAAGCCTTCCCCCGGAGATGTGCAGCTTGCCGCGCTGGAGAAGGCAATTCAATCGCTGACGCGCGAGGTGCACGCGATGCGCGCGCAGTTGCCCGGGCGGCCGGCGTAAGAGCGCGATCGCGGCGATAGTTTGCCCATCCTCGCACCCATGGCGTACCTTTTTTCTGCCGGCTCGGTACGGAATTTTGCGCGCTGAACGCGCGTCCGAGTCGCGAAAATCCATCGAAGCGGTGAATCAAACAGACAGGGGGATGTGCGTGGCAACTGTGGCCAGTACCAATATGGAGTCGCTGCTGAGGGAGAACCGAGTCTTTCCTCCTCCCGCAGATTTCGCAGCGAAGGCTCACATCAAGAGCCTGGCGCAGTATGAGGCGCTGTATAAGCGCAGCATCGAAGACCCCGAAGGCTTCTGGGCGGAGATCGCCGGCGAGCTCGAATGGTTCACGCCATGGAACAAAGTGCTCGAAGGCGGGATGGGCTCCGCGAAATGGTTTACCGGCGGCAAGCTGAACCTGAGCCACAACTGTCTGGACCGCCACGCGAATTCCGCCCGCAAGGACAAGGTAGCAATCCTGTGGGAGGGCGAGCCGGGTGAGATCCGCAAGCTGACCTACGCCGACCTGCACGCGCAAGTCCAGAAGTTCGCCAACGTGCTCAAGACCCTCGGCGTGAAGAAGGGCGACCGCGTCGCCATCTACATGGGCATGAGCCCCGAACTGCCCATCGCAATGCTCGCCTGCGCGCGCATCGGCGCCGTGCATTCGGTGATCTTCGGCGGCTTCGCCGCCCACGCCATTGTCGATCGCGTCAACGATTCCCAGTGCGTCGCGATCATCACGCAGGACGTAAGCTACCGCCGCGGAGGGGAAGTGAAGCTGAAGGCCATCGTCGACGAAGCAATCGACAAGTGCCCCAGCGTGGAAAGTGTCATCGTCTACCAGCGCGAGCCCGGAAAGACCTCCGCAGCGATGAAGCCCGGCCGCGACATCTGGTGGCACGACGCAATCGCCAAAGCCGCACCCGACTGCGGCCCCGAGCCGATGGACGCCGAGGACCTGCTCTACATCCTCTATACCTCCGGCACCACCGGAAAGCCCAAAGGCCTCGTCCACACCACCGGCGGCTACTCCGTCCAGAGCTACCTCACGACAAAGTACGTCTTCGACCTCCGCGAAGACGACGTCTACTGGTGCACCGCAGACTGCGGCTGGGTCACGGGCCACAGCTACGTCGTCTACGGCCCGCTGCAGTGCGGCGCGACCGTAATGATGTACGAGGGTGCGCCCAACTTCCCGGAGAACGACCGCTTCTGGAAGATCATCGACGATCACAAGGTAACGATCTTCTATACCGCGCCCACCGCCATCCGCGCATTCATCAAGTGGGGCGACGAATGGGTGCGCAAGCACTCCCTCGCCTCGCTGCGGCTGCTCGGCACGGTGGGCGAGCCCATCAATCCCGAAGCGTGGATGTGGTACCAGCGCGAGATCGGCAAGGATCGCTGTCCCATCGTCGATACCTGGTGGCAGACCGAGACCGGAACCATCATGATCACGCCCCTCCCTGGCGCCGTGCCGACCAAGCCCGGCTCCGCGACGCGCCCCTTCTTCGGAATTGTTCCCGAAGTGGTTACAAAAGAGGGCCACGCGGTTCCCCCTGGCCAGGGCGGCCTGCTCGTCATCCGCAAGCCGTGGCCTTCCATGGCGCGCACCGTCTGGGGTGATGCCGAGCGCTACCAGCAAACGTATTTTTCGGAGATTCCCGGCAGCTACTTCACCGGGGACGGCGCGCGCTGCGACGCGGACGGCTATTACTGGCTCATGGGCCGCGTCGATGACGTCATCAACGTCAGCGGCCATCGCCTCGGCACCATGGAGATCGAGTCCGCGCTCGTGGCCCATCCCAAAGTCGCCGAGGCCGCCGTCGTCGGGCGGCCGGACGATCTCAAGGGCCAGGCCATCGCGGCGTTCGTCACGCTCGAAGGCGGCCAGCAGCCGAGCGAAGAACTGCGGCAGGAATTGCGCCAGTGGGTCGCGAAGGAGATCGGCGCGCTCGCCCGCCCGGACGATCTCCGCTTCACGCAGTCTTTGCCCAAGACCCGCTCCGGCAAGATCATGCGCCGCCTGCTCCGCGAACTGGCGACTACCGGCGATGTGAAGGGCGACACCACCACGCTCGAAGACTTCAGCGTGCTCGCCAAACTCCGCGAGGGCGACGAATAAAAAAGAGTACGGGCAGAGGACACTCGCGGTTGTGCGAATGAATGTCCTCTGCCCGCTTTTCCTGTTTACGCTGGCGATCCGGGAAGGTACCGCTAGCCATTTGGGGAGGGTTGCTACTACGCGACCGCGTTGGTCAGCGAGTTGCCCACGCCGTTGAACGTGTTGCCGATCGAGTTGGCAAGACCGTTCATCGCCGCCACTGCACCGAGTCCGACCAGGGCCGCGACCAGCGCGTACTCGATAAGGTCCTGACCTGACTCTTCCTGCAGGAACTGCTTGAAAAGCTGCTTCATGATGTTCTCCTTCACCACAGATATTCGAGAGACGCTCGTTCCGACGATCGAGGGACCCGCGGAATAATTCGAGCCTAGGATGTGCAAAAACTTTCCGACATGCCGCGAAGGATGTAGTGCGCAAAAAATTGGTATAGCCCTCCGTAGCCCACTCGGAACTCCACAAAAGTCACCTCGGGGGTGACCTTATGGCAACGCCCAAGGACTCTGGGCAATGAAAAAGGGCCCCTGACCAGGGGGCCCCGACGTGCGAAGCGTGATGTGATCTTGGTAGCGCGCCGGGCCATCGATCGCGCTGTGGTTGAGGGCGTGACGTGTCCCCTGCGGGACGGCAGGTTACGCGACGGCGTTGGTGAGTGCGTTGCCCACACCGTTGAAGGTGTTGCCGATCGAGTTGGCCAGGCTGTTCATGGAAGCCACGGCACCGAGGCCCACGAGGGCCGCGACCAGGGCGTATTCGATCAGGTCCTGACCGGACTCGTCCGAAATCAGATTGCGCATGAGCTGCTTCATTGGGTTGTCATCCTTGTTCGTTGGGTTTATGCAACACTCCGGGAAGAGGGCTGGCATTCCGTCCAGCATAGGGTGCCCCATACGCCCTATAAATCCCCGAAAGGTGGGAATTCCCCGGCCCTTGAAATCCCCCATCGGTAAACACCTGCGCCCCAACCGGTACGGAAGTCACTCCCCCGGTGCCCTCCCCCCCCGGGGTATCAAAACGCTATGATCTAGAAAAAAAGGCGGTTGCGGGTTTTGATCTTGAAAACAAAGGACTTGGCGGATCCGCGCCTGTCGACTTCGGTTCTCTTTGTCGCCTCCCCCCATACCTTGGTATCTAAGGTATCCATTGCAAAGGACTTAGTGACCCTCAGGTATCCCAAGGTATTGCGGTCATTCGTTGATTTTTGGTTAAAGCCCCTTGGAACTGATACGCAAGACGGTGTGACCAGCCGCCTATCTGCCCCTTTCTTCTATTCTACAAAAACGGGTTCGCGAGTTTTGGCGTGGAAGTGGTGTGCAGAGAGTGGGTTGGGAGAAAGAAGTTGACAGCGCTAGCGAAGTTGGACGCATTTGTGCCGAGAGGGCGCAGTTGTGGGTTTAGGATCGTTCAGCATATTGCACTTTGATTGCTGCATCGATCAGGTCACTCGGCACAAGTTTGTAGTGACGCTCTTCGACGATCAGTGCGTTGCCGTTCTCAATGGTCAGCTCAAAAAGCGCGATCACATTGTCGGTCATGAACTGAGCCGAGACGGGCCGGCAGATTAGGTCTGGAAACTTCATCCGACAGCAGGCTGCATCCTGGAGCGTCTGTACCGGAGACAGTTTGTCCGATCCACCTTTAGCTTGAACGGGAATGACGTATTGTGCGCCGTTTCGGTTGAGACCGACATAGATCTCGTCGATTTCGATCTGTCCCATTCCTTTAACCTGGGTACGGAGATGGTTCTGAAGTGAATAGGTGGTGAGGCCGAGAAAGATGTCGATGAGCCGGTTGTACCGTACTCGCGCGAGCAAAGCCTGTTCATCGCCGAGGGCGTATGCTGCGATGATCTCCGGGGTCGCGTCCGGAATTTTTATAGCGGCGAGATCGGTTCTCGGCTTGAAGATAGTGCCGCCGATTTGGACCAGCCGGAAGCGATAACGCGATGTTCCGGCGCCCTCAATGATCCAGCTCTTCCCTTTGGGGGCGGTCGCAAGGATTTCGTCTGGGAGGGACTTGCGGAACTTGAAGCTGTAGATGACATCCCCGAGGTTGTCGGGCCGGTCGACGGAAACTGCTGCCGCCGCATGCACCATCTCGTCGCGATCGAACTCGAACTCTTGTATACCCTGCTTCCAGTACTTCCGGAAGACATGCACGATGATTGCGCTGTATTGGTTTTTCCCGATCTTCATGCGGTTCACGCCATCGCCAACTGAAGCTGTGGGGACTCTTCGCGGTCAGCCGGACGCAACCTTCTGCCGACGATGCCTTTCGACACGCCGTAGCGCCCGGCAGCCTCGCTGACATTCAATCGCAACAGAGATTGCTCGCCAAGCTCCATCATGCGTTCCGGGCGAGTCGGGACGATTCCCATTGCATGTATCAGCTGGGAAGCTACTGCACGGCCGAGAAGCGGGGGGACAGAGTTGCCGATCTGGCGAAAGCCATGCCACTTTGTGACGTGGAAACGGAACCAGTCGGGATAGGAGTGCAATCTGGCAGCCTCTCGGACCGAGATGCAGCGCAGGGCGTAAGGATGGATTGGGCGCGGGGAAGTGAATGCGCCGCGATCGCTTCCGGTTCCCGCTCTCAAGGTGTTGGATACACCATTTGGGTCGAGTTTGAGAAAACGGCTTACCGGTTCAACTTTGCCATGGGCGGTCCGCTCAAATCGCTCCTGCGACTGCGGAGTATGCACAGTGCGCAGGCTCGCGGTGAGGCATCGCCGGCTCCAAGCTCTTGGGTGGGAGAAGTCATGCTCGTCAATTTGCAGGCCGCGGAGTAACTTTGCGTACCGCGACGGCTTGCCGAACTTTGGGCCGATGAGGCAATCACTATCCAGCAACGCATCGAAGCCGTCGATATTCGGCAGATCGCCGATGGCCTCCCAGACGGTGGTGCGCGAATTCGGGGTTGGTAGCGGGTATTGCGGGAGACGCTTGCCTTTTTTGGCGCCGACAAGAAAGAGCCTCTGGCGGTCCTGGGGGACACCATAGTCCGCAGCGTTGAGAACCTTGTACGGCAAGAGCAGCTGGTAGCCGCTTCTCTGAAAGAGTTCGATGAACTCGTGGAGCAGCTGTTTGTGCCGTCCGATGGTCAGTCCTTTGACGTTCTCGAAGACGAAATAATCCGCATCGAGTTCGGTCGTCAGGCGGGCGAATTCGAGCAGCAATCCGTTGCGCGGATCGTCCAGCGCGCGCTTTCCCATGAGAGAAAATCCCTGGCATGGCGCGCCACCGAACACGACATCGACGCGCGTGTCCCCTATCTTTGCGGCACGGCGAATGTCGGAGCCGGAAATCGCCGAGGCACTTGCACAGATGGATCGGCACATCGGGAAGTTGAAGTCGTGGACGGCACAGTGAACGGGATCAATCTCGACGGCGGCGCGCACGTCGAACCCCGCCTGCTCAAACCCAAGAGAAAGACCCCCCGCGCCTGCGAACAGGTCGATGCCGATCGGCCGCCTGCGGCTCTTTTCAATCTGCGAGGAACTCATCGATGCGCTCTTCCAGTTTTTGCGGGTTTTTCAACTGGCATTGCCAAATTGTCAACACCTTCCAGCCCAACTTCCTAAGTTCGCGCCGCGTGCGTGCATCTCTTTCGACATTCGCGCAAAATTTCGCTTGCCAAAACCGAACTCTGGTCCTTGGAGATGTAGTGTAACGGCATCTCGCGTGTCTGTGCCAAAAACATCCGTGAACAAAGATGACTTTATGCCGGCTCGGGAATACGAGGTCCGGTTTTCCCGGAAGCCGAGCGTCATGAAGGCGAAAGCGATAGCCAAGCGAGTGGACCAACCTTCGCAATGCCATCTCCGGTTTCGTGTCCTTGGACCGGATCAGAGACATCATCTGCGAGCGCTTCGCGCGGGTTACATGGTCGGTCACCGCTGTGCTTCCTCAACCAAGTATCAGCCTATCTCGTTCCAGGTTGATGGCGGACGAACTTCGAATCAGGCTCAATTTCCTCCTGGCCTTTTGGCTGTGCCGCGATCAGGGCTATCGGGCGATAGCTTGACTGGGTCGTGGCTCAGTTTGAACTGAGCCACGACGCTTGACTGGTTGACCGAACGCTCTACGATTGTGCTGTGGCTGTGGTGCGACTTCGATTAGGGCGAGACCTGCGATTTTTCTGGCCATCACTGCCCCACCGCGATACAATCACCTCATACAAAAAGCCCTGAGGCAAACGCCTCGGGGCTTTCGCCTTTTGCCCTTTGTTTTTCTAATATTTAGCTGTAACCATCGGGGAATCAAGAACCTGCAGCCAAAACGCTGCAAACGTCTGAATCCGGGGAACATAGTATTCGGGGGGGGCTACTCAGAGGAGATTGCTGGCGGGCCGGGTGGGCAGGGTGAAGTGGAAGGTGGACCCTTTGCCAAGAGTGCTCGTGGCCCAGATGCGGCCGCCATGCTGCGCGACGATGGAGCGGCAGATGGCGAGGCCGAGTCCGGTGCCGCCCATGGTGCGCGAGTCGGAGGCGTCCACCTGGTGGAAGCGCTCGAAGATGGATTCGAGCTTGTCCTCGGGGACGCCGCGGCCCTGGTCGCGCACCTGGATCTCCGCTTCGTTGGCGTCGATGCGGCGCGCGCGCAGGTGAATCTCGGTTCCCGCGGGCGAGAACTTGATGGCGTTTGCGATGAGGTTCGAGAGCGTCTGCAGCACGCGGTCCGGGTCCGCCCACACGTTGACGCCCTGCGAGTTGAAGGTGATGCGGATTTGCGCCTTCGACGCCTCGGCCTGTTGCAGCGACGCCGCGCGGCGGAACAGATC